>CANRKX010000005.1 GCA_947631325.1 uncultured Clostridia bacterium
ATGGGTTCGGCGCAGGCGAGATAGCCCAACCGCCAACCCGTCATCGCGTACGACTTGGAGACGCCGTTTATGACAATTGTGAGCTCCTTCATGGCGGGCGAGCAGGCGGCTATCGAGAAGTGCTTTTCGCCCCCGTATATGAGCTTTTCGTATATTTCGTCGGAGAGGACGAGGATTTCGTGCCTTTCGCACACCTCGGCAATCTTTCTTATCTCGCTCTCCACGTACACCGCGCCCGTGGGATTGGAGGGGGTGTTGAAGATGAGCATCTTCGTCTTGGGAGTTATCGCTTGCTCGAGCTGCTCAGCCGTCATCTTATAGCCGCTCTCCCTCGTCGTCTTTACATAGACGGGCACGCCGCCGCAGCTCTTGACGACCTCGGGATAGGTCAACCAATAGGGCGAGGGGATAATCACCTCGTCGCCGTCCTCTATCGTGGCGAATATCGCGTTGAAGATGGAGTGCTTGGCGCCGTTGGAAATTATTATCTGCGAGGGAGAATAGTCGAGATTGTTGTCCTCTTTGAACTTCTTGCAGACAGCCTTTTTGAGGGCGGGCAGACCCGCCGCGGCGACGTACTTCGTGTAGCCCTTATCGAGGGCGTCCTTCGCCGCGTCTATTATGTGCGACGGGGTGTTGAAGTCGGGCTCGCCCACGCCGAAGTTGATGACGCGCTCGCCCGCGGCTTTGAGTTCGTTCGCCTTTGCCGAGATTGCAAGGGTCATGCTCGGCGCAATCGCCGCGACCCTCTTTGAGACCTTTATCATAGCAGTACCTCCCCCGCTCGCGCGGTATTCCGATTTTTTACCGTTTAAGTATACATTATACGCGCGCAATTTGCAATTGTTTGAAATAAAAATGCAGAGCGCGCCCGTTTTTGTGAATAATATAAATTTTTATGATAGTTTTTTATTATTTTACAGGCGGTGTTTTTAAGATTTTTGCCCCTCTTCAATTCAGAATGACGTCTTTTAACGCGCCGTACTTTTCGGCGGCGATTTTGCGGAGATTTTCGTCCGCGCCCCTTAAAAACGCCTCGTCGGAGACAGCCTTTGCCGTAAATATGACGCTGACGGGGAATTTTAAGTTTTTGAGTTCGGTCAGGATATGCCCACTCTGCCGCGTGCCCATGAAGTCTCCCCCGCCGCGCAATTTTAAGTCGGCTTCGGCAATTTCGAAGCCGTCCGCGCTGTTCTTTATGACCGACAGCCGCTCGCGCGAGTCGGGAGAGTCGTTGCCCATCAAAAGGAAGCAATAGCTCTTTTTATCCCCCCTGCCCACTCTGCCGCGGAGCTGGTGGAGCTGGGCGAGACCGAACCTTTCGGCGTTGTAGATTATTATGGTGGTCGCCTCGGGCACGTCCACTCCCACCTCTATGACCGTGGTGGAAACGAGGCAGTCGTACCCCTCGCCCTTGAACTCCTCCATTACCCTGTTCTTCTCGGCTTCCTTCATCTTGCCGTGCAACAATCCCACCTTTAAACTTGGCAGGCGTCGTTTAACCTCGTCATATATCTCGGTGACCGACGACAGCGTGCCCTCGTCGTCGCCCTCAATCCTCGGGCAAACGAAATAGGTCTTTTCCCCCTCTTTCGCCCTCTCCGCGACATAGCCGAACATGTCGTCGTACTTCCTTTCGGGAATTATCGCCGTGGTGATGGGCAGGCGGCTTTGGGGCTTATCCTTTATGGTGGTGACGTCGAGGTCGCCGTAAAATATGAGCGAGAGAGTGCGGGGGATGGGAGTCGCGCTCATGACGAGCATATCGCACCCCTCGCCCTTTTGGGTGAGCGACGAACGCTGCGCCACGCCGAAGCGGTGCTGTTCGTCGCAGACCACGAAGGAAAGGTTGGAAAACTCCACGTCGTCCTGTATGAGGGCGTGGGTGCCGCAGACGATGGATATCTGCCCGCCCGCTATATACGCCTTTATTTTTCTCTTCTCAGCGGCGGGCGTCGAGCCCGTCAGGGTTGCGACGGGAAAATCGGGAAAGTACTTCTGAATTAATGCCGCGTTCTGCCGCGCGAGCACCTCGGTGGGGGCGATCATCGCCGCCTGATAGCCCGAGGAGACAGCCATGAATATCCCCGCGAGGGCGACAGCCGTCTTGCCGCAGCCGACGTCGCCCTGAAGGAGCCTGTTCATTATGTGCGGGGACTTTATATTTTCGAATATCTCGTCCACCGCCGCCCGCTGACCTTGGGTGAAGGGGAAGGGAAACCTCTTTATGAATTCTTCAAGCTGTTCCCTCGTCACCGAATAGCGGTTTAAGCGCGCCTCGTCCCTGCCCCCCTTTATGACTTTAAAGGCAGATATCAAAAGAAAATATTCCTCGAGCGCAATCCTCTCCGAAGCCCTCTTTATGTCCTCTTCGGACGTTGGGGAATGGAGTTTTTCAAACGCCTCCTTTAAGGGCTGCAAATTGTACTTTTTTGCGATTGGTTGGGGGATATATGAGGGGCAATCCACCTTTGAAAGGGCGTTTTTTATTGCCGTTCTGACCGCCCCCTGCGTAAGATTCCCCGACAGCGGATAGACGGGAATAATGCCCTTTAACCTTACGGCGTTGTCGGCGTTCTCAAACGAGGGGTTTACCATGCGGCAGCCCATGCCGTACTTGTTTTCCACCCTGCCGTAAAAAAGGTAGTTGCCCGGCTTTAACCGCGAAATTATATAGGGCTGATTGAACCAAATGGCGGTGAACAAAAAGCCCTGCTGCTGGCACAGAGCCTTGACATAGGGGTGCCTCGAATACTTGTTGGTCTCTACGTTCAACACCTCGCATGCCGTGAGCAACACGTCGTTGTGATAGGCGAATTTGAGGGGGGTGACCTTCCTTAAATCGAGGAAGTCGCGTGGATATAGCCTTATGAGCTGTTCCGCCGTATATATATTGAGTTTGTTGAAGTCCTTCTCCCTGTTTGAGGAGATTGACTTTACGTCTGTAAGCCGCATATTCCACCGATATTTAAAAGGGCTTCGCAAAGTCGAACGCAACATACGGCGCAGCTTTGGGAAACCCTTTTTAGATACTTAACTTCTGAAACGTTATTCGAGGGATACCATGTAGTAGTACACGGGCTGCCCGCCGTAATGGAAATCGACGTCGCAGTCGGGATAGGCTTCGGATATCTTGCCCGCAAGCTTCTCGGCGTCCTCCTCTTCAACCCCCTCGCCGTAGTAGAGGGTAATCATCTCGTGGTCGTCGTTTTTGAGGGCTTTGACGAGCTTTAAAGTCGTCTCCTCAATGTTGTCGCCCTTGGCGAGGATGCGCTTGTTGTCGAGACCTATGATATCGCCCTCTTTCAATTTGAAGCCGTTCATCGTCGTCTCGCGGACGGCGTAAGTCACCTGACCCGACGACACGTTGTCTATGGCGTGGGTCATGTTGGTCTTGTTTTCGGGAACGGAAGCTTCGGGGTTGAAGGCAAGCGCAGCCGCAAAGCCCTGCGGCACGTTCTTGGTGGGAATGACGTGAATGGTGCGCTTGTTGACGAGCGCCTTTGCCTGCTCCGCCGCCAAAATGACGTTGGAGTTGTTGGGGAACACAAAGACGTTGGAGGCGTTTATCTTCTGCACCGCGTCGGCTATGTCCTGCGCCGAGGGGTTCATGGTCTGACCGCCCTCTATCACCCTGTCGCACATCAAATCCTTGAAAATCTCTTCAAGACCGCTGCCCGCGCATATTGCGAGCATGCCCATCTCCTTCTTCTCGGCTTCGAGCTTGGCTTTGAGGGCGCGGTTCTCCTCGAGCATGTTCTCAATCTTTATCCTGTCGAGCTCGCCGAGTTCGAGAGCGTAAGTTAGGGCAATGCCGGGGGTGTTGGTGTGGACGTGCACCTTTATCAATTCGAGGTCGCCAATACAGATGACGCTGTCGCCTATCTGCATGAGCTTTTCTTTGAGCTTGTCGATATCGGCAAGGGTGGTCATCTGCTTTAAATTTATGATGAAGAACTCGGTGCAATAGGCAAATTCGATATCGCCCAAGTCGAGATTTATGATGTCGGAGTTGTCGCCGAATACGTCCTCGTCGCTCTTGCCCTTATCTGCCTGCACGTCGGTGGGGATTTCGCCCAATTCCGCCGTGTCGCCCGAGAGCGCCGCCAAAAAGCCGCGCATTATGGTCATGAGACCTACGCCGCCCGAGTCGACGACGCCCGCCTTCTTCAATACGGGCAGAAGTTCGGGGGTGCGGGCGAGGGCTTCGTCGCCCACTTCAATGAGGGCTGTCAGAAATTCGACGAAGTCCTTGTGCTTTGAAGCAAGCTTGCCCGCCGACTCGCTCATGAGCCTTACGACGGTCAATATGGTGCCCTCTTTGGGTATGGAGACGGCGCCGTATGCAACCTTGGTGCCCGCTTCCATCGCCTTTGCGAAGGTCTTGGTGTCAAAACTGTCCTTGGTGTCCTTTATGACCGAACATATGCCGCGGAAGATCTGCGAGGAAATGACGCCCGAGTTCCCCCTTGCGCCCTTTAACGCGCCCTTCGAGACTGCGTCGCATATTTCCTGAAAGCGGTTTGAGGTGCAGGCGTTCATCTCGCGCACGGCAGACTGCAAGGTGAGCGACATGTTGGTGCCCGTATCTCCGTCGGGCACGGGGAAGACGTTCAACGCGTCCACCTTTGCCCTGTTTATTTCAAGCATTCTTGCGCCCGAGGCAACCATTTTGCGGAACTCGGTGCTGTTGACTGTTTTTTGCATGGTACTCCTTAATTTATATAACGCAATAAAGCCCCGACCAAATTATTATAAGGTCAAAGCTTTACCCCTATGACGTTGACGTTCACGGTATCCACTATCATACCCGTGAAGCGTTCAACCCTGTATTTAATGCTCTCTTTAAGCGACTCGGCGACGGCGTTTATGGAGACGCCGTACTTTATTATGACGCTTACGTCGATAAAAATCCTGTCGCCGTTTGTCGTAACTTTTATTCCCCTGCCGTCGGGCTGTTTTTTAAGTAGCTCGCCAAGCGAATCGGAAAGCTTGCGGGAAACGGTATCGACAATACCGTAACATTCGAGGGCGGCGTTCTTTGCCACCTTCGCTATCGCGGAATCGGATATTGAAATTTTCCCGTATACGTTGCTCGTGTTAACTGACATAATTTCTCCCGTCTGACTGTTATTTTATACCATTGAAAAGGATTTTGCAAGTATTTCCCGACAAATATCTTGATTTCGTACATTTATTTTGCGGTTTATGCAAATTTTTTAAAAGTTTGCCTTGATTTTTGATTGATTTTTTTGAAAAGCCGTGATATATTTAGAAAGGTCGTAATCTTTTACGGCTTTTTTAATCGGACAATTATCCACGGAGGTGTAAAAATATGTCGAGAGTTTGCAGCGTATGCGGAAAGGGACAGACTTCGGGCAACAACGTCAGCCATTCCAAGAGAAGGACGAGAAGGACGTTCAAGGCAAACGTACAGAAAGTTTCCTACATTTCGGAAGGAAAGCAGGTGACGGGGTACGTCTGCGCGAGGTGCCTTAAAACCGTCGAGAGAGTTTAAAGTTCTTTAAGCTCCCCCTTTTAAGCGTGCTTTTATAAGGGCGCGCTTTTTATTTTACCTAAAAATCGCCCCGACAAACAGCGGGGCGATTTTCAATTTGCCGAGCCCTCTTTATCGGGGAACTCGGTGTGAACGATTACATATTCCGATGCCGAAACGCTCTCTTTCAACAATTCCAAGTCATGTTGGGAAGCGCGATAAACGCTCACTACAGGTTTTACGGCTTATAGGGGCTGTTGAAGGTGAAAGAGGAATTCAAAAGAGGGGAGTTGTCGAAGTTTTCGCCCTTGACGTCTACGGTCTCGGAGACGACGTCTACGGCTGCCCACTCCTCTTCGCTGCCCGCATAATACACGTATTTCAAGGCGGAGTCGTGGTGGAAGGCGTGTCCGCAATAAAAGTCGCCGTTATCCTTGAACTTCGCGCCCCCGACCTTTTTTAAGGAACGGGGAAGATAGACTGTTTCGAGGGCGGTGCAGGAGCCGAACGCCCCCTCTCCCACCGTCGCTATCCCCTCGCCGAGGACGGCAAGGCTCAAAGAAGTGCAGCTGTGGAAGGCGGCGCAACCTATCGCGGGGATTACCGTGGGGTCGCTTTTGCCCTCTTCGACGGTCTCGGTATCGTGCATGCCGTCGGGAAGAATAATCTTTTCAAGGCTGTCGCAGAGGTAGAAACACCGCTCGCCTATGGAAATCAGGGTGGACGGAAGATTAATATTTTCTATTTCGGCGCAGTTCTCGAAAGCCTGCGCGCCGATACTTTCCACCCCCTCGGGGAGGGTTACCAAGCTCAGCGACGCACACTGGCAGAAGGCGAGCGGACCTATTTGCTTTACGCCCGCGGGAACTTTAATTGAGCTCAGCGCGGAGTAGGCGAAACAGCCGCGGGGGATCTCTTCAAGCTCTATCCCCTCTTCAAACACCACCTCGTTGAGAGAGGGCATGTAGGCGAACGCGCCCGCGCCAATCCTTTCGACGGTGGCGGGGATTGTGAGTTTGGTTATATCGGTGCCCGAAAAGCCCGAGACGGCTATCTCCTTGACGGGGGCGTAATTTTCGGTGCCCTCTTCGCCGTAATAGGCGGGAATGGAAACTTCGCCCTTGACCCCCTTGGTAAAGCCCGTGACGGAGGCTATATAGTACTTTGCGCCGCTGTCGTCCTCGGCGAGGGTATAAGCCGTCTCGCCCGAACAGCCCGAAAACGCGGGGACGAACGCCGCGCACGTCGTCGCCGCAAGAATGAGGGCGGCTACTTTAAACGCTCTTTTCATAACTTCATCATTGTATCACACGCGCGCGCAAATTGCAAGCGTAATTTATATGGGGTAAAAAGGACGGGCAGGCGGGGATTATATATAGGCTATCCGCATACCTCTTTGAATACCCTTAAAAAGTTGCCGTAAGCCGCCTTTTCGACTACCCGCGGTGAAATCCCCAAATCACACAGAAAATTCAATAATCGCGGCATATCTTGGGGGCAAATTGCCGAAGAGCCCTTTGGAACGCCGTCCCAATCGCTGCCGAAAGAGGGAGTGTCTTCGCCCGCGACGGAGATTATGTGCGCAATGTGCGCGGCGACCGAGCGCATATCCTTGCCGCCGAGAAATTTATCGTAAAAGTTTACGCCGACCACCCCGCCGCAGTCGGCGATAAGGCGCAAAAGGGGGTCGGTGAGGTTGCGCGGGTGGGGAAAAAGGGCGTCGGCGCAGGAGTGGCTGGCGACGGCGGGGAGCTTTCTGCCCCGCAAAATTTCATATGCGCCGCCGTCGGAGAGGTGGGATATATCGACGATTATGCCCTCTTCGTCGAGGGCGGCGAGGGCTTTCCTTCCCCTCTCTTTAAGTCCGCGGCTCTCCCGCCTGTTGTCGGGGCGGACGTTGGGATATGCCAGAGAATTTTCATTATTCCAGACGAGCGACGCCATTATGACCCCGTCGCCCTTAAGCTTTGAAATCCTCTCAAAATCCCCGCCCGTAAAGCCGATATTTTCGGCGGTGAGGGCTAATGAGATGAGATTTTTATTCTTGGCGGCGAGGTAGTCGCCGTAATTTTTGACGGCGCAAAATCCAAAATTTTTTGAAATTTTTTTAAAGAGAGACGCCGCCGCAGTGTATTCTGCGGCGGCGTCGCCCTCAACGAACGCCGCAAGGCACTGCAAGGCAATGCCGCCCTTTTTGAGCGTCCGCAAATTCACCTGCCCCGCAAATGCCCTCGTGAGCGCGTCGCTGTGCAGATCTATCGCGATCTGCGGCACAGAAACCTCAGGACTTTGCGCACGGGCGCGGGCGGTTTGATGCAGATTATCGTCATTTTTCACCCCTTACGACTATTAAGAGGGCAACCCCGTCCACCTCAAGATAAGCGGAAGGACTTTCGACCACGTTGGAAATACCCCTGCACTCGCCGAGCGAAATGTACTCGGGATAGGAATATTTGACCCCTCCGAAATCCATTATATGCAACTTCCCGCCGAAGGGGAACACCGAGAAGGTCTTGCCCATATATCCGCCCAACGAAATTCTGCCCGTCTCAACGGTTATAGCGGTGTAATTCGTAATCAGTTCGCAGGCAACTCCCGCAAGATGGGCGCGATATATTAGCTGAAGATTGCCCAAGAAGTGGTCGTCGCGGCGACCGCCGCCGCCGTAAATTTCAATCTTCTCCACTCCCTCATTGAGCATTTTATTGAGGGCTATTTCGCCGTCGGTGAAGTCCTTTTCGGAGGGATAAATCTCCTCCGGCGGGGGATTCGGAGTACAGTCGAGACTATCGAAGTCGCCGATATTTTTATCAATCCTCACCCTGCCCTTCGCCCAATTGTAGGCGCCGTCGCAACAGTAGACGAGAGAGTCGCCAAAATCCATATCGCCCTCATAGGGCTCGCCGTTTAAAAGTATAATGCCCTTCATCTCTTTAAGGCGGCAACCGTCGCCGCGGGGTTTGAAGAGCGGAAGAATGCGCTACCCGCCACGATGACGTTGGCGCCCGCCGCTTTTATGGTCTGCACGTTCTGCTCGGTGACGCCGCCGTCAACCTCGATATCCATGTCCGGACGACCCGAAAGTATGGCATATTCCCGCGCCTTTTTGATTTTTTCGAGCACTTCGGGGATAAATTTCTGACCGCCGTATCCGGGGAAAACGGACATTAAAAGCACCATGTCGCAAAGGGGAAATACGGGAAAGATTGCCTCGACGGGGACGTCTGGATTGACGACCGCGCCGCACTTTACGCCCATATCCTTTATGAGACGGAGGGTCTCCTCAAGATAGCTGTCGGATATCCTTTTGCACGCCTTGTAGTGGACGGTGATTATGTCCGCGCCCGCGTCGGCGAAAAACTTAATCTGCGTCTTGGGGTGCTCAATCATGAGGTGGCAGTCGAGGGGAAGTTTTGTGAGGGGGCGGATGTTTTTGACCATCTGACCGCCGAAAGTTATGGGCTCGACAAAGCTGCCGTCCATTACGTCGCAGTGAATGAGGTCTGCGCCGCTGTCCTCGCAAAGTTTTATAGCTTCTCCCATGCGCGAGAAGTCCGCCGAAAGTATCGACGGAGCAATTTTTATGTTCATAAAATCTCCCGAAAATTTAATTTTGGTGTGAAGTTTATATGTGGGGTGAAAATTGTAGAAATGCCAGCCGCATACCCGATGGGATATTTCGACTTCGACGCGTTCCGCGTCTCCGCTCAATATGACAGGTTGGGAGAAGCCGCTCCCCCCTGCTCATCACAAGCCTTGCCCATAGGACGCCGCGGTTCGGAGAAACGAGCGAGACAAAATGCTCATCATAAGCCCTGCTCATCACAAGACGCGGTTCGGAGAAACGAGCGAGACAAGGCGAACGAGCGACGACCGCAGGGAGTGTACAATGAAGTACACGACCAAGGCGGAGCGATGTTCAACACAGTATCGCGACGTTTATACGAAGCGCGAAAGCGGGAGCCAGCGTTAGCGCATATATTTTGCCCTCAACTGCCCGCAAGCGCCGCCAATCTCCGCCCCCATACTCCTCCTTATAGTGGCGGATATACCCAAACTTTTGAGCCTTTCCTCAAACCTTTCGGCGGAAAGTTTGCCCGTGCCCTTCAAATCCCTCTCCTTTACGGCGTTCAAGCCGATGAGATTGACATGGCAGGGTCTGCCTTTAAGGAGGGCGGCGAGCTCGTCGGCGTGGCGAAGATCGCTGTTTTCGCCCTCAATCAAGGTATACTCGAAGATATATCTTCTGCCCGTCTTTTCAAAGTAGTTTGAGCATGCCGCGAGAATTTCGGAAATGCCGTATTTATTGGCAATGGGCATAATCCTCTGCCGCTCGGCGTCGGTGGTCTGGTGGAGAGAGACTGTAAGATTTATTGGCAATCCCTCGTCGGCGAGAGAGTACATTTGGGGAACGAGACCGCAGGTTGAAAGGGATATATTGCGGGGTGAAATGTTAATTCCGCCCGCCGCGGAGACGTTTTTCAAAAAGGCGACGGTGTTTTCATAGTTGTCGAGCGGCTCGCCGCTGCCCATAAGGACGACGTTGGTTATCGCCCGCGACTTTTTGTCGCTCTTCAAAGCGTTTACGACGAGGACCTGACTTAAAATTTCGCCCGAGGTGAGGTTGCGTATAAGCCCCCCTAACGTGCTTGCGCAGAACTTACAGCCCATTCTGCACCCCACCTGAGTGGAGACGCACTGGGTGTTGCCGTACGAGTGCTTCATCAGCACTCCCTCAATCATATTGCCGTCCGAAAGCCTGAAAAGATACTTCTCGGTGCCGTCCGCCGCGGTGAAAGTCTTTTCTATGGCGACGGGCTCGTCCTCGTACGTTTCGAGAAGTCTGTCTTTAAGATCTTTATCTATATTGATATCCGAAATGCGCTTGCCGCGCATTAGACCTTCATAGAGCTGTTTTGCGCGGAATTGCGGCGCGCCGAAAGAGACGGTTAAACTTTTAAGTTGTTCGAACGACAAGTCCTGCAAAATCTTCTTCATTTTCTTATCAACCGAGTGAGATAGAAGCCCGCGCCGAGCGATATGTGCGGCAAAAACTGCAATCCGTATTTCGTATTTATATGTTCGAGCGGCGATATGGGCGGGCAGACTTCGAAATCGCCGTTTTCCGAAAGAAAGCCGTCTATCGTGCCGTCGTTTTCCTCAAATAAAATCGAACAGGTGGAATAATACAGGCTGCCGCCCGACTTTACGTAACGCGCGCAGTTGGAGAGAATGGCAAGCTGTATTTCCGTCAGCTCGAAGATATCTTCCTGTTTTCTGAAAAGCATTATGTCGGGATTTTCGTTGATTACTCCCGTGCCCGAGCAGGGCGCGTCCACCAAGACGGCGTTAAATTTCCCCTCGAAGGAGGGTTCGAACACCGAGGAGTCGCGCACCTCCACCTTGACGTTTTCGACGCCCATGCGCGAGAGATATGAATTGATGAGCTCAGCCCTGTGGGGATGAAGCTCGCAGGCGGTGATACGGTTGAATTTTTTTGATAAAAGCGCCGACTTCCCGCCCGGTGCGGCGCAGGCGTCGAGAAGGCTTCCACCGCCCTCGACGGCTTGGCATATGGCGGCAGAGCCGACGGAGCGGAAGGTGTAATCGCCCTTAAAAAAGCTTTCGTCGCGCACGAAATTGGGGAATATATAGGTATTTTCAAAGGGCGTGTCCTCATGGGGGGATGAGAGATAGCTCTCCGCGCCCCGCTCGAAGCAGACGCACAAGCCGTGACTTTTTGCAAGCAGAACGTCGCGCGCGGCGTCGCCGTAATATCTTTGCAATCTTTCGACAAGCCAACGGGGGGCGGAGCACTCGAAGGCCAGCCGCTCAACGTCGCCTTGGGGGGTCGGGGGCGTTTGATAGGAGCGCAAGAAGGCGTTTACAAAGCCCGCCGCGCCGCCCTTGCCCAATTTTTTGGCGAGTTCCACCGCGCCGTCGACGACGGCATATTCCTTCAAATCGGTGAATTCGAGCATATATATCGCTATTTTCAGGATTAGCCTTATTGTCGCCTTGGGGGACTTGCGGCAATTAAAAGAGATTGCCGCGTCGAGAAAGACGTTCTTTTCGAGTACGCCGTAACACACCCGCACGGTGCGCGCCTTGTTGAGGGGCTCGATGGGCGTTTCGGCGAGCGAACGCTTCAAATATTTTCCGTCGCGGAATACGGGATGAAGGACGAAATAGGGATCGGCGAGGGGATTAGTCAAGAACGTCGCCCGCCTTTATCTTTCTGCCGTTCACAAAGTCACAATAGGTCATCGCCTTTCCGCCCGCAAGCTGCAACAATTCGAGATGCAGCGCGCCCGAGCCGCAGGCGACGATAACTCCCCCCTTATCCGCGCGGATAACTTCGCCCGCGCGCCCGCTGTCGGCACAATATGAGGCGTTGAGAACGTTCAAAATTGCCCCGTTCAAGGTGCAATATGCCGCGGGGCTTGGGCTGAACGCCTTAATCTTCTTTAAAATTTCTTCGGCGGGGCGGCTCCAATCTATCTTGCAGTCCTCTTTTTTTATCTTCTTGCAGAAGGTCGCCGCGGCTTGGTCCTGCATCAAGAGCTGTATTCTGCCGCTCTCTATTATTTTGATTGCTTCAAGCGCGGCCTCCGCCGACAAAAAAGAGAGCTTTTCGGACAGTTCGCCGCAGGTCATATCGCCGATTTCGCACCTTTTGACGAGGAGGATATCCCCCGAATCGAGGGACTCCTCGGTCTTCATTACCGTTACCCCCGTGTGCGATTCGCCCGCAAGTATAGCCGATTGAATGGGCGACGCGCCGCGGAATTTGGGGAGAATGGAAGCGTGAAGATTCCATACCCCCTTTGGATATGCCGACAAAATTTCGCGCGTTAGAATCTGACCGTAGGCGCAGGTTATCATTATATCCCCGCCGATGGCTTTTACCTCGTCGGCGTGCTCCCCTATCCTTTCAAAGTCGCACACTTTTAGCCCCTTTGACAGCGCAAATTGCTTTACGGGCGTGGGGGTCAAAATTTTCTTTCTGCCGAAAGGTCTGTCGGGCTGGGTGACGACGGCGGCTATCTCATATCCGCCGTCATAAAGAGCCTTCAACGAGGGCAGGGAATAGGCGGGCGAACCCGCAAACACTATCTTCATATTACTCCTCGGGCGGAAGGTCGTACACCTCTTCCGCGACGTCGATATAGAGCTTGCCGTCGAGGTGGTCGAGTTCGTGGCATACGGCGCGGGCGAAGAAGCCCTCCGCCGTCAGCTTGTGCTTTTTGCCGTGTCTGTCGCGATACTCCGCCTTGACCTTCTGCGGGCGGACGACGGTGCCCTGTTTGCCCTTCACCGAAAGGCACCCCTCGGGTCCGCGCTGTTCGCCCTTACAGGAGATTATGACGGGGTTTATAAGCTCGAAAAATCCCTCTTCCACGTCTATGACGACGGCGCGCACGGGCACCCCTATCTGGGGAGCGGCAAGACCTGCGCCGCTCTCCGCCCTGACCGTCGACTTCATGTCGTCGAGGAGAGCCCAAAGTTCTTTGTTGAAATTTTTGACGGGTTCGCAAACCTGCCTTAAAACGGGGTCGCCCGTCTGCACTACAAATCTTACTGCCATACGTACTCCTTAAGAAAGATTGGCGGGATTTTCCTCGACGTAGACGAGGGAGTCCTGCGAGGTGTTCTCAACCGCGATATCGTAAATTCGGGGCAAGAGCTTGTGGCTCTTCAACCTCATCAGCGCCTGATAGCGATATCTGCCCTGTATTCTCTTTATGGGCGAGTGCATCCTGTTCAAGAAGATGAACTCATCGGGATTTTCAGCCTGTAACTTCAATATTTCGCCGTACACCGAGCGCAAACTTTCGAGAGCGGCTCCGTCCTTTTCGGAGGTCACCATGACCCTGCATATCAGAGAAAAGGGCGGAAATAGGGTGGCTTTGCGTATGTCTGCCTCGTTCTCGAAAAAGGCATTGTAGTCATAGCGGGTGGCATAGCGGAGGATATAGTTTTCGGGGCAGTAGGTCTGCAATACCACCTTTCCCTTGCTATCCGCCCTGCCGCTTCTGCCCGCAACCTGAGTTATGAGCTGGAAGGTGCGCTCGCCGCTCCTGTAATCGGCAAAATGCAAGCTCATGTCGGCGTCGAGTATGCCGACGAGGGTTACGGAGGGGAAGTCGTGCCCCTTTGCTATCATCTGCGTGCCGACGAGGATATCCGCCCTTTTATCGGCAAACTGCTTCAGTATCTTATAGTGTCCGTCTTTGCCCGACACCGTGTCGTTGTCCATCCTTAAAATGCGGGCTTGGGGGAAGAGCGACTTCAAGTCGGCGACTACCCGCTGCGTGCCCGTGCCCGAATATCTTATATGTCTTCCCCCGCACTCGGGGCAGGCGGTGAGCATCCTGTACTTTGCGCCGCAGTAGTGGCATTTCA
This sequence comes from uncultured Clostridia bacterium, assembly GCA_947631325.1. Classification (GTDB taxonomy): domain Bacteria; phylum Bacillota; class Clostridia; order Christensenellales; family Borkfalkiaceae; genus Coproplasma. The sequence continues at coordinate 13,904 of CANRKX010000005.1, forward strand.
GACAGTCGTCCTCGCTGTGATAGGTCAAAGAGACGTCGCAGTTCTCGCACTTGGCGACATACCCGCAGTCGCGGCAGATGACGGTCTGGGAATATCCCCTTCTGTTCAAGAATATTATCGCCTGATTGCCGCAACTCAAAGTATCCTCGAGCTCGTCCTTCAACGCCTTGGAAAAGGCGCCGTCGTTGCCCCTCTTCGCTTCCTCGCGCATGTCGGCGATTATTATTTCGGGCAGGGGTTTTTTGTTTATTCTGTCGGGCAGGGTGACGAGGTTGTATTCCCCCTCTTTGGCTTTGAGATAGCTCTCCACCGAGGGCGTCGCACTGCCCAAAATTAATTTGCAATCGTTGTATTCGGCGCGCATCTTGGCTATATCCACCGTCGAATATCGGGGAGCGGATTCTGATATATATGAGGAGTCGTGCTCCTCGTCGATGACAATAAGCCCCAAATTTTCGAGGGGGGCGAATATGGCGCTCCTCGCGCCGACGGCTATCTTCGCCTCACCCGAGCGCAGTCTCCACCACTCGTCAAACCTCTCACCCGCGGACAGCCCCGAGTGGAGAATGGCTGCCTCGCCCTTAAAGCGCGCGCGGAGTTTGGAGAGCATCTGCGGCGTCAACGAGATTTCGGGAACGAGGAATATCGCCGTCTTTCCTCGCGATATGGCGTCTGCAATGAGATTTAAATATATCTCCGTCTTGCCGCTCCCCGTGACGCCGTGAATCAAGTGCACCCGCTTGGGGCTTCTTTCTATATTTTCAATCGCCGCTCTCTGCGCGGGGGTGGGAACGATGGGCTTCGGGTCTCCCTCGACCGAGGGGAAAGGGCTTCGTTCAATCCTTCTCGACTCAACCTCTATTGCGCCCTTTTGGGCAAGCGAATTGACAGCCGCCCGTCCGAACTTTTCGGCAAAGGAAGTAAATTCTTCCTCTCCCCTATCCCTTATATATGCGAGGGCTTCCGCCTGCTTTTTGGCGGAGGACGAAAGGGGGATATCGCCCCTGAATACGGCATATCTTTTAAACGCCTCGCGCACGCGGCCTAAGCGCATTTCGGAGGGGAGAAAGAGACGGAGAGCCGCCGCCTTGGGCGACCTGTATCTCCTTGAAATGGTCTCCATGAGCGCAAGGCACTCGGGGACGAGGGCGGGCTGTTCGGCGAACACCTCGCGCACGGGCTTTACCTTTTCGGGCGATAGGGTGCAGCCGTCCGTCACCTTTATAACAAACCCGTCGACAAATCTTGAGCCGAAGGGCACCTTAACGCGGCTGCCCGCGACGACCTCTTCGCCGCAGGAGTACTCGAATATTCTGTCCACCTGACTGTGGGCTATGTCAACAATCACCTGTGCGTACATCTTCCGCCTTGTCGCCGTGAAAATTAAAGCCGCTTTCGGGCGGCTTTAAAAATGTCAGTCTTTTACGCAGATTATCTTGCCGTCGGCAATTTCCTGACTTGCTATCGCGAGCTCCTTTATAACTTCGGTGCTCGACGTCGAAGTGCCCTGCGTCGCCTCGATTATCTGGCGGGCGCGCTTTGCCGCAACCACGCACAGCGCATAGCGCGAGACGGGATGCCCGTCCGTGCCCAACTTATCTATCAGAATGTCTACAGAAGGTTGATTTATCATACAATTTAATCTCCTTTCTCCTTTTTAATTATTTGCTTAACTTCATCGACTGCCCTCTGAAGGTCGTCGTTTACGACAACATAGTCGTACATTTCCTTCTTTGACAGCTCGTATCTCATGCGCTTTACGCGCTCCTCGGCGTTGCCGTTCTTTTCAAGCCCCCTCTTTTCAAGTCTCCTTTTCAATTCCTCTTCGCTCGGGGGGACGATCATTATAAGCAGGGCTTCGGGGTGCGCCCTCTTTACCTGCAGCGCGCCGTCAACCTCTATCTCCAATATGACGTCGCCCTCCTTAAGCTTTGACTCGACGAAGGCCTTGGGGGTGCCATAGTAGTTTTCGAAGTGGTTGGAATATTCCAACAATCCCCCCTCTTTAATGAGCTTTTCGAACCTCTCCTTTGTGAGGAAGAAGTAGTGAACGCCCTCCCTTTCGCCGTCGCGAGGGGTGCGGGTCGTGCAGGAGACGCTCAAAAAATACTTTCCGCTCTTTAAAAGCTCGCCCACTATCGTGCCCTTGCCCACGCCCGAGGGACCCGAGAGAACAATAAGTAAATTACGCATAATCACTCCACGTTCTGCACCTGTTCGCGCACCTTTTCAATCTCGTTTTTGAGGGCGAGACCCAACCTCGTCACCTCTATGTCGTTGGACTTGGAGCAGATTGTGTTGGCTTCCCTGTTGAATTCCTGAACCAGGAAGTCGAGCTTTCTGCCCACGACCTCTTCCTTACAAATCTTTCTGAACTGCGAGATGTGGGATTTTAAGCGGGTCAACTCCTCGTCTATATTGCACTTGTCCGAAAAGAGGGCGGCTTCGGTCAATATTCTGCCCTCGTCTATCTCCACTCCCTCGAGAATTTTCTTCATTCTCTCGGTGAGTTTTGCCCTGTAATTTTCGGCGACGACGGGAGCGCGGAGCTCTATTTGGGAGGTGATATCCTCTATCGTCTGCATGCGGGAGAGCATGTCGGCTTCGAGCTTTTCGCCCTCGGTTTTTCGCATTGAGTTGAGCCCCAAAAGCGCGCCGTCAAGAGCTGAATACAGGGCGTCTTTGAGATTGCCGTCGAGCTCGTCCTCGTCGTCGCTTTTGACGACGTCGGGGAAGCGCAGAATGTTGAATACTGTGACGTCGTTTTGAAGGTCGGGAAAGAGGGCGGCGATTTTGTCGGCGGCTTCTTTATACGCCCTCGCAACGCCCTCGTCGAGGTTCAAATTTCTCTCCCTGTCGCGAAGGTCGCGGAAGGAGATAAATATATCGGCATGACCGCGGGTCAACCTTTCGCGCACGGCAGAGCGTATTCCCTCTTCCTCGCCCGAAAAGATGCGCGGGGCTTTGACGTTGACGTCGAGATAGCGGTTGTTGACCGTCTTTATTTCCACCGTAACGGTGACCCCGCCGTCGGTGCGGCTGTATCTTCCGAACCCCGTCATGCTGAACATCGGCAATACCTCAAAAAAATATACTTCAAGTACTTGACATTATATCAGTAAATTTTTCAAATTACAAGCGATTAAGGGATAAAAACGCCAAAGCCGCAAAATAAAAAGGTTGACTTTTTTGAAAACAGGTATTGCAATGCGCCCCGAAAGGTGATATAATTAATAGGCTTAAAAAGTTCTTTTTGAGGAGGAAAATCATGGCACACGAAAAATTGATTGAACAGATCAAGAAAATGAAGATTGTTCCCGTTGTAGTACTCAACTCCATCGAGGAGACCCTGCCCAAGATGCAGGCGCTCGTCAACGGCGGACTTCCCTGCGCGGAAATAACCTTCCGCACACCCTGCGCGGCGGACGCTATCAAGCTGACTTGCGAAAAGTTCCCCGATATGCTCGTCGGCGCGGGCACGGTCATCAACCGCGAACAGTGCGAAAAGGCGATTAAAGTCGGCTCGAAGTTCATCGTCTCCCCCGGCTTTTCGGAGGAAGTTGCAGACTGCTGCAAGGAACACGGCATGCTCTATCTGCCCGGCATAGTCACCCCCACCGAAGCTATGGCGGCGATTGCAAAGGGATTGACCACTTTGAAGTTCTTCCCCGCTTCCAACTACGGCGGGCTCAAGACCATAAAGGCTATCTGCGCGGCGTTCCCCTATCTGCACATCATGCCCACGGGCGGAATTTCGACGGAGAACATTCTCGAGTACCTCGCATACGACAAGATCATCGCCTGCGGCGGAAGCTGGATGATGAGCGGCACCCCCGCAGAAATCGAAGAGAAGACAAAGGCTGCCGTCGCCCTCGTCAACAAGTAATTTAAAAAATATTAATTTTGCCGCCGCGCCATTTGGCGCGGCGGCTCTTTTTTTACTGTCGATATCATAAAAAATACAGCAAGGAAAAACTGCGATTTTTTTAAATCGGTGCGGCAATATGCCGCAAATAACGCTACATCGCCGATTTAAAGCCCTTGCCCAAAATCTCGTTGGCGTCGGTTATTATGGTGAACGCCGTGGGGTCTGTTTCGCGCAGTCTCAACTTCAACTTCATCGCCTGCGAACGGCTGCATACCGTGATTATAATTGTGCGCTTATCGCCCGTGTAGCCGCCCTCGGCGTCGTACTTGGTGAAGCCGCGGTCGATATCCTCTATTATGACTTTGGAGACTGTTTCGGGATTGGCGGTTATAATCGTGACGTACTTGGTGCGCGCGATATTCTCTATAATCCCGTCCACGACGAACGCCCGAAGAAGGAGCCCCAGGATGGATAAGAGCCCCGCCTCCGCGCCGAAGAAAAAGGCGAGCGCAGAGACGACGAGGTCGCTCACTATCACGGCGTTGCCTATATTTAGATTTGTATACTTTTTGACGATCAGGGCGATTATATCGCTGCCGCCCGAGGACGCCCCGCAGTGGAACATTATGGCGCATCCCAACCCTATCGTAAGGACGGCGTACACCGCCTCGAGGAGGGTTGCGTCGGTCAAGGGCGCGTCCATGGGGTGAATCAAACTCATCAACCATACTTCAAGCGAATAGACGAGGGCGCAGTAGATGGTTTTAAAGGTCACCCCTCTCCCCAAAAAGATAAATCCTATTATAAGGAGAAGAATATTGAGCCCCATGAGAAGGACGGGTTGGGTGAGCCAGCCGACGAGCGGGGTTATATAGTGGGCGAGAAGTATGGAAAGACCGCTCACCCCGCCCATGACGAAGAAGTTGGGGGCTTCGAAGAGATATACCCCTATCGACATGGAAAAAATGCCGAGGTTGAGTATGCCCCAATAGGCTATCCGACCCATTATTTTGTTGCGTTTTTCTCTATCCTTGCACATATTAAATCCTTTCGGCAAAGCCCTTGCCCAAAATCTCGTTGGCGTCGGTTATGATGACGAAGGAGGTCGGATCGACCTCGTGAAGTCTCGCCTTCAATCTGACTGCCTGCGAACGGCGGCAGACGGTGATGACGACGGTGCGGGGCTCGCCCGTGTAGCCGCCCTCGGCGTTGATCTTGGTGTAGCCGCGGTGGATATAGTCGAGTATCACTTCCGAAACCTTGTCGGGATTGGAGGTGATTATGGTGACGTATTTGGTCTTTGCGATATTCTCGATTATGCCGTCTATCACGAAGGATTTTGCGAATACGCCGAGCACCGAATAGAGACCTATTTCGGGTCCGAAAGTCCAGAAAGACAGCCCCGCAATGAGGAAGTCCGCCGCCAAAAGAGCGGCGCCTATGTTGATTTTAGCGAACTTTTTGACGATGAGGGCGATTATATCGCTGCCGCCCGTCGAGGCGCGGCAATTGAACACGATGGCATGCGCCGCACCCGAGATGATTATGGCATAGACGAGCTCGAGAAGGGGCTGTTGGGTCATGGGGCGCTGCAGGGGGATGAGGTCGAGAAGATAGACTTCGAGAGAGTAGGCTATCGTACAGTAAATTGTCTTTAAGGTCATCGACTTGCCCAAAAATATGAGACCGACTATCAGCAAAATGCCGTTCAAAATGGCGAGAATGACGGGCTGGGTGAGCCAGCTTATTTGCGGAGTTATATACTTTGCGAGGAGAATGGAGAGCCCGCCCATGCCGCCGAGCGCAAAGTTGTTGGGCGCGTTGAAGAGGAACATGCTTATCGCGAGCAGCAACACGCCCGCGTTGAGCGTGAGGAAATAGCCCGTCTTTTTGAGAAGGCTCGATTGTCCTTTCCCCTGCGGCGCCTGAGTCATCTGCGGGGGATTGGTTGTGTGCGGAGTTTTTGAGGAAGATTGCGACGGTGCGGGCGATACTTCGGGCGCGGGGCACGGAGTTTCTGCGGAGTTTTCAACCTCTTCGGCGGGCGCGGGTTGCGCCCCCTCTGCGGGTGCGACCCGCGCCTCTTTAATGGATGTGTCTTGAGTCTTTTTTTTCATATATATGAATATTTTCCCCCGAAAACCCCTTATAAAACGGGATTTCCGATTTATGCTTTTTGTTGCGCCCTTCTATCCTCAGCCGCGTCCTAAAAAGGGGCGACGAGAAGATTTCGGCGGCGACCTGCATTAAGCGCAAAAAATTACCGCCCCGCACGCCCCGAAAGCGCAAAGGGCGGAAAATTCCGCCATCCGAAAGGCACATATAATATAACACTTGCCGCCCTTCCTGTCAACATTTTTATGCGCATATACAGTATATGCGCATAAAAATTTTTCGTTTTGTGGTGCTATAACTGTTTTATCCGCTGTGAATACAGGGGTGGCATTTAGCAATATCGGCACACTCCTCCCTCTATTGACACTAATGGGCGGAAATGGTATAATTGAAATATCGGATAAGGTGATATATGAACAAACAGACCCGCTTAAAAATATTAATTGCAATTATTATCGGCTCGGTTTTGATTGCCGCCCTTGTGACGGGGCTCGTGCTTCACTTTGCGTTGCCGCACAACCGTGAAGAAAATAGTGATGCTGATTTTTCGGAACTGACATATGTAGCCATAGGCGACAGTATTACCGCAGGCGCAGATTCGACGAGAGGTTACGCCCCTATGGATTACCCATACCCCGAACTTGTAAAAGAGCGGGTTGCTTGAAAAATGCTTTAAATTTTAAATTTAACGAAATATTGATTTTAAAATCCTCCGTGCGAATTTTCGCGCGGAGGATTTTAAATGTTCCGATAGGCATAAGATAATTTTACTTATTTGAAGTATTCCACGAATTTACTCCGCCGCCCGAGCGCAAGTCGCGCTCGAGAACGGAGCTTCTTATTGCCGCAATTTCAATGACTTTATCAAAGGTTGTTTTGATTATCTGCGCAATTTCGTCGGTATAGCCGGGAGCGACAATTATTATGCAATCGACGGGATGTTCACGGCTGTAATCGGGCGAAACTATTTTTATATGCGACGCGGGGGCGTATCTGCCCTGTTTAAAGGGAGCGGAATCTATTATATATTCTATCTTTTCACCCATTTCTGTCGTCGCCGCTATGGTGAACCCCTGATGACTTGCGCCCCATATGGCTACCTTTTTGCCATGTTGTATCTTTTCGTTTACAAATTCGGCGAAATCCTTTTTGAGAGCGCCCCTGTTCCTCTCCAATCCTTTTACATTTGGCGCGCTCTTTTTTTGCACTATCACTTCGATCGTGTCAGGCAGACAGAGACGGCTTTCAAGGACCTTGAAACCGTTCTTTTCAAACAAAAATGCAAGAGTATCTTGTGTGAAATATACTATATGGTCATGCAAAAGCTCATAATATCCGTCGTTTTTGAGTATGTACTCAAAACTCGGCACGGTGATAAGCCCATAACCCCCTTCAGTAAGATTGTTGTAAATGCAACTAAGCATAGTGTTGGGATAGGGCTGATGCTCCAAAAAGTTAAATGACAAAAAGGCGTCGAAAGGTCCGCCCTCGATTACGGTATCCGTACTTTCGGTAAAATTCTTTTTTACGTTAAGACCGCTCTGCACGGCTATATCAACCAAACTTTCACGGTTTTCAATGCCGTACGCTTCTACCGGGAATTCGGTCAGAACCTTCAAAAATTCTCCTCTGCCGCATCCGACCTCAACAAACTTTTTACCCGTCAGATTATATTTTTTTATAAATCTGTCGTACTGCGAACGCCTTAAATCTACCATTGTTTGAGTAAATCCGCCTGCGCGTATGGTATCCCTATAATAATCCACGGGTTCGCAATCAAACTGCACTAACCCGCATTTCGGACACGCGCAAAGATCAAGGTCTATACCGGAATCGAACTTCACTTCACTCTCGTCGGGGATATTCTGCGCGCTGGCGGGCATGCCGCTGCACGTCAGAATGGGCTTACCGAGAGGCGCGCCGCAGACAATACATTTTTTCATAAATCCACCTCGTTTATAATGACCGCCGCCTTTATCAGATCGGCAGGTTTTTCCTTAGTCAATAAAAATGCCTTTTCAATATTTTCAAAGCCGTAAAAGGTATGGGTGACGAGCGGCTCTGGGTCTATCCTGCCATACTCCACCATCTTCAACATGCGCTCGATACGCGCCCTGCCGCCCTTGGCGAGCTCGGTATGAATGGTCTTGCCAGCCATGCCCCTTCCGCCGCTGAATTTGGGGAAAGCGAGTGCGCCGTCGCCGCCGTAATAATTAACGTTGGAAATCACTCCCCTGCCGTATTTCACCATGTCGACGGCTTGAGTGAACACCTCGTCGCCGCCTCCCGCTATAACGACACAATCGGGACCGTTGCCCGACGTCATGGCGAGTACCCGCTCGACCACATCGCCATCCCTATAGCTTATAACGTCGCTCGCGCCGTACAATTTTGCCGCCTCGACACATTTGGGACGGCTGCCTACCGCTATAATGCGCGCGGCGCCCATATGTGCGGCGCCCGCAATAGCCATAAGCCCTATTGGACCTATGCCAAGTACGCAAACGGTATCTCCCGTATTTATCTCGGCGTATTCGGCTCCCGTAAGCCCCGTCGTCATCACGTCGACGCACATGAGCGCCTGTTTTAAAGTCACTCCTTGAGGTATATGCGCAAGCGTCGTATCGGCATCGGGAATTGCAAACCGTTCGGCAAAAACTCCGGGGATAGTCCTGCCTAACCTGTGCCCCGAAAAGTGCTCGCCGGCGTGTCGCTCGCATCCCTCTTGAGACGCTACTGCACGCCAATCGGGAGTTATAGCGGGAACGGCGACTATATCTCCCGCTTTAAAATCCTTGACCTGTGCGCCCGTTTTAACAACTTTTGCGACACATTCATGCCCCAAAACGTGATTTGTCTGCTTGGGTTTGCCGCCGCCGAAAACGGTATGCACGTCGGAAGTGCATGCGCACACCGCTACAGGGCTCAGAATTGCGCCGTACGGCTCCGCAAGCACGGGTTCGGGCACTTCTCTCCATTCCGTTTTATACGGCTCAGAAAACACGAATGCTTTCATATTTTTTTCTCCGTTGATCCATTAAGTTTATTTTCTTTGGTTACTGCGTAACCAAAGAAAAAGGGAGCTCCCTTTTTCTTTGGTTACTGCGTAACCAAAGAAAAAGGGAGCTCCCTTTTTGCTGTTTTTGTTTAGATTATTTTAAAGAACGCAATTTATATGTTTTACGATTTCGCCGACGCCCTCTTTGAGGGAAGTATGCGGCGTCCAACCCGTATCTTTTGTCAATTCGGACACATCCGCTTTCAAGTACATGACCTGTTTGTCCGCATAGGGCAAAGCGCCGAGTTTGACCAGTCCGCGCGTTCCGAAAAAGTCGGCTATTTCGTAAATTATATCCTTTAATTGCCGCGCCGTTCCGCTGCCTATAACGTACACTTTGCCGTCTATACCTCTATCGCCCAAGAGTGCAAATGCTTCAGCCGCGTCGCCGTTATAAAGATAGTCCCACATCTGCTCGCCCTTTGTGAATTCCATGGCTTCGCCCGCCATCATTTTGGTGACGACCGAAGTTATCATACTCTTGCCTTCGCCGCCCTCGTAAGGACCGTATGTGCTGACTATCCTGCCCCAAACGTGTTTCATCCCCAAAGAATGGGCAAATTCACGCGTGAACTCGCCTGCGGCAAGTTTTGCTATGCCGTACCCGTTTTCGGGAAAGGCGGGCGTCGACGAGAGCAAGGTGCCTTCCACCCGCCCGTATTCGGCTTGAGAGCCCGCGCCGATAAAAGTTTTACAGCCGAACTTCGCAGCTGCGGCAACCGCGTCGATAGCGTACCTTATATTGTCGCATTGACTGTAAAAATCATTGCGCCTCGAACGGGCGGTATTCCAACCGAAATGATAGAATACGTCGTATTCTTTGCCCGTATCGTTCACTATATCGCACAGCTCGTCCAAGCCGCAATATTTTATAGTCACAAGCTTACTTGAAGGAATGTTGACGTTGCGTTTGGAATCCTTGCGGCAAAGCGCGAGCACTTCCATTCCGTTTTCAGTCAATCTCTTTATCAATGATATGCCTATCCCGCAAGTTGCGCCTGTGATAATTGCCCGTTTCATACTTACACCCTCTGACGTTGTTTCTGCTTTTTGATTATTTCTTTGTATGTAAAGATAAATTGAGTTAAAATATGCTTAAAATTTCAGTGCAATATGTTCTTATTTTTTATTGATCAAGGGGTTGGCATCTTCCAACATACCTATCACCATAATGCTTTCAAGTTCTTCACGCGGGAGGAAAGGCGCAAGGTCCTCCAAGGGAGGAGAAATCAATGTGCCGTCATCCATCTTCTTTGTGGCTGACTTGGGTTCGAAATTTTGTGCGGTATCAACAAATATTTCCGTCAGGCAATATCCGTCAGATTGTAAAATTTCATCCAATTTGCTCATCTCGCGATTGTTGTTTATGCAATAGTAGGGAATATCATAGGCATATGCAATTTTCTTCATGGACGGGAACGACAAATCAAAGCTATCGTTGGGTCCGACGCCGAACTTGCTGTGTTCGGGGAACAAGTTGCTTTCGGTTTGACGCATGGAGTGATAGCCGTCGTTGTTTATAACGAAAATTTTAATGGGTAATTTATGATAAACTATTGTCTGCAATTCCTGTATGTTCATCTGGATGGAACCGTCGCCCGAGACACAAATTATTTCTTCGCCCGAAGCAAAGGCTGCGCCTATAGCCGCAGGCAAATCATAACCCATTGACGCGGCGCCGCTGTTTATTATAAATCTTTGACCCTTCTTAATTTCATAGGCATGACTGCCGACAACGCAAGCGCTGCCGTTTCCGACCACCGTAATTTTATTTTCCGGCAATCTTCTGCTCAATTCTTTTATAAAGCAATATACGTTTGCAAGCGGCGCATTAAGATCGTAATGTTTTGGTAATACGACAGGATATTTTTGCTTCCAACTGCGGCATAAATCCAACCAATCGTTTCCGTTGAATAACACTTGCCCGTTGAGCTTATTTATCAGTTTCGAAAGGAAAATTTTCGCGTCGGCGCAAATAGGAAGCTCGACATGGATTGACGGCTTACAGAGCTCATATTTATCAATATCCACCATTATAACAAAGGCTTTCCGCGCCCAATTTTCTTTGCTGTATCCGACCTGCCTTACGCCCAATCTGCTGCCGACCGACAATACAAGATCGCTGTTTTGCACAGCCCAGTTGCCCGCTCTGTCGCCCATGATTCCTGCACGACCGATATATAAAGGATTTGTATCTTCAATTAAATCGATACTGTCCCATCCTGTTACGACGGGGATATTGAGAAGTTTTGCGGCTTTTATAAATTCATCGTGCGCTCCCGCTATCCTTATTCCGTTTCCGGCATTGAAAACGGGTCTTTCAGACTTCTTTATAAGTTGTATGACTTGATCTATCACGCTCTCATCGACGTCATAATTTTTTTCGTTATATCCTTCGGATATAGGGTCAAAATGGACAAAATCACTCTTCTCCATAATCGCGCTCTGTATATCCAAAGGCACGTCGAGCCAAACAGGACCCGGACGACCTTCTTTGGCTAAATATAACGCCTTTTCCAAATGGTACATTGCATATTTGGGATCCGAAAGCATTTCGGCATATTTAGTCATGGGATTGACAACTTTAACTATATCGAATTCCTGATCGCCCATGGCGCGCAGAGGCAAGCCGCTCGCCCTTGCAGTGGTAGCATATCTGACTTGTCCGGAAATTATAAGCATGGGAATGGAATCAAGCCAAGCTCCCACAACCCCCGTCAGAGTGTTCGTTCCTCCCGGACCTGTCGTTACGCATACCAGCGGTATTTGCTTATGCAACCTTGCGTAGGACTCTGCTGCTATGGCAGCCGCTTGCTCATGTTGGACAAATACACATTTCATCCCGGGCGTATGCGCAAAGGCATCGTCGAGGTGCATTGCACCCCCTCCGGGCAATGTGAAATCGGTGACGATTCCTTGCTCTACTAAGTATTCGCCGAAATAATCCGCAACTCTCTTTTTCATTATTTTTTCACCTTTATTATTTTTTATAAATAAAATTATTTATCTTCGTCAATTTGTTTTTCCGCTGTGTCGTCGGTGTTTGAACCTTTTCCCTCTGACGCTTCACCCTGAGTACAAATCATCGCCGTATTGCCGTCCTCATTGGTAATCCTGTTATCGGATACGGCGTTCCCCTCATTTCTATGTCCTGCGTTTTTTATTTTGCTTTTCAATGCTGACCGGACGGATTTGCATAAGTCGATAATAAATTTATCTCTCAAGATAATAAGCATTGTAAAATAAGCCAACACGCCGACGAAAGTAATCAATATAAATTGCCATATGCCGTTGCCCAAATATTTTTGCATAAAGAATATCGGGGCAAACATTACCGCGGCGGCTATCGCATATCGCCATATACTGCCGAAAATCGTCTTTAAAGAGACGAACTTTTTTGCAAGGGCGAGTATTGCGAGGATAGTAGTTACCGTTACCTCACACACAGCCGTAGATATTGCGGCGCCTGTTGCGCCATAGCGGGGAATCAACACCCAATTCAAGCCGACGTTCAAAGCTGCAGCCACAAATGTCGCTATCGTCGGATATATCTCCTTCCTCGCCGCTATAAACAGTTGATCTCCGAATACCGTTCCCAGCCCGGAGATTACAAATCTTACAGACATTATCTGCATTAAAAGGGGCACTTCCTCATAGCCGTCGCCCAAAAACCAACTGCTCAGATTGCCCGACAAGACGGCAAAGCCGACTATAAGCGGCAAACCCATCATCCAGACATATCTTATCGCCCGCGCGATATGCCTTTTAAACTCATCCATATTACCTTGACTGAAGTCGCGCGCGTTGCGGGAGACCATGACCGAAGATATTATCGTGACGAGAAGGAGAGCCACGCTGTTTATCTTGTACGCCTGCTCATAACAGCCGTTTTCATAGTCGGGGTTTTCGGCGAGCAAGCCTATCATGGTCTTGTCAAAGACCGAATAGATGGTCACGGCGAGCGTCGGCAGGAAGATTATCAAGGTGGGCTTGAGATGCCTTGTCAATTCCAGCTGCTTTGGCGGCACTTTCTTAATCTTGCCGATTATCGACGGCCACATGATAAGATTGGAAAAGACCATTGAGACCGCATAACAAAGGGTATATATCCATGTATCGTTCTCTGTCTTTACGAATACGAAGATGCAAATCAAACCGACGACGCGCATTATGATTGTGCGGATGGCAATGGATTTGAAATTCTCTTCGCCCCTGAAATAGTACTGGATATCAAAGGGTATCGTTATTACCTGCAACGACAATATGAGTATCAAAAGATTATAATTTTCGCCGAAACCGACGGTGAAGATTATAGAATATAGGACGGCAAGGGCGACAGAAGTGAATACGGTCTTTAATATAAAAACTTCCCAAAAGACCTTGCTTCTCTCCTCTTCATTCTTACAGGAAGCTATCTGTCTCTGCCCGTACATATCGAACCCGAGGTTTGCAAACAGGACAAAATATGAGATTATCGACGCCGAAAAACTGTACTGCCCATTACCCTCTTCGTGAAGCACGCGCGACAAATAGGGCGTGGTTATAAGCGGCACGATAAGCGTGAGAATCTGGCTTATGAAGTTATATATAAAATTTGATTTTAAGCTTTTTATAGCCTGTTTTTGTTTCATACTTTAAGAAATTCTTTTATTTCCCTGTCCATTTCGACGGGAACATCTTTGGGGTTATCGAAATAGGTTTTAGTCCAACGAACGGTCAATTTGACCGCATCGGCGACGTGCAATCTCGGCTTCCACCCCAAAATCTTTTTGAGTTTGCCGTTATCCAACTTTAAAAAGGCAGCTTCGTGGGGACCGCCGTCGTTTAAATTCACCCATTCAAGTCCGTTGCCCCATTCCCTGCAAAACATTGTGACCAACTCGCCCGTATTCACGCAGTCGCAATCGTCGGGTCCCACATTGTAATAACCCGCATATTTTTTATCGGAATACTGTCTTTCGGCAATTTCGAGATAGACCGCAAGCGGTTCGAGGACGTGCTGATAGGGTCTTGTCGAAAAGGGATTTCTGACGACTATTTTTTCGCCGTGCGCAACTGCCCGCACGCAGTCGGGTATAATCCTGTCGTTGGCAAAGTCGCCGCCGCCTATGACGTTGCCCGCGCGCGCAGTCGAAAGGGCGCAATCGCTGCTATTGAAAAAGCTTTTTATATAGCTGTGCGTCACCAACTCGCTGCACGATTTGGAATTGCTGTATGGATCGTAACCATCCAAAGGCTCGTCCTCGCGAAAGGCGTGGTTTGGCTCCTCGTCGTTTTGATAGACTTTGTCTGTCGTGACATTCAATAGACTTTTAACGCACCCCGAAAGCCGCGCACATTCAAGCACGTTGACCGTTCCCATCACATTGGTCTCATAGGTATATCTGGGATTTTTGTAAGAATCCCTGACAATGGGCTGTGCGGCAAGGTGAAATACAATCTCCGGTCTGAACTCGTCAAAGACCGACATAAGGGTATCATAGTCGCGTATATCGCCTATAACCGAATTGATTTTATCGTCTATCCCCGCAAGCGAATACAGATTGGGATTGGTCGGAGGTTCGAGGGCATATCCCGTAACAATCGCCCCCGCGCCCGTCAACATTCTGACGAGCCAGCTCCCTTTAAAACCTGTATGTCCCGTGACGAGGACTCTTTTATTTTTATAAAAATCAAGATTGAGCATATCAGTTTTTCCAAACCATCCAGGGCGCCGTGCCCTCGGTTATCATATTGTCAAGCTTGTCCATTTCCTGTTTGGTATCCATGCATTGCCAAAATCCCGTATGAAGATAACTCATGAGTTGTCCGTCTTTGACGAGCTTCTCCATCGGTTCCTTTTCGAATACCGTCTTGTCATCCTTGATATAATTGAAAATTTCGGGATTGAGCACCATATATCCCGCATTTATCACTGCTCCGTCCTGATTGCTCTTTTCGCGGAATGAACGGACGGCACTGTCGCCGCCTATGTCGAGCACGCCCTTTTGCTGCGCAAGTTTGACGGCGGTGAGCGTTGCGATTTTTCCGTGCGATTTGTGAAATTCGACAAGCTTTGAAATATTTACGTCGCACACGCCGTCGCCGTAGGTCATCATGAAGGGTTCATTGCCTATATATTTGCGCACGCGCTTTATCCTGCCGCCCGTCATAGTGTACAGTCCCGTATCGACGACCGTGACCTTCCACGGCTCACAATGCTGGTCGTGGATTATCATGTCGTTTTTGCCGCCCGTAAAGTCGAAAGTTATGTCGCTGTTGTGCAAGAAATAGTCGGCAAACCACTCCTTTATCATGTGCTGGCGATAGCCCGCGCAGATTATAAACTCGTTGAAGCCGTAAAATGAATACTCCTTCATGATGTGCCACAAAATGGGCTTGCCGCCGATTTCAATCATGGGCTTGGGTTTATATTGTGATTCTTCGGATATGCGAGTCCCGAACCCGCCCGCAAGTAAAACTACTTTCATGCCGTCTCCCTCTTTTTGAAAAGTCGAAGATAAATTTTATAGACGCCACGCATTACAAATGCAGGAATTAAAAGCGCAAAATAGATATAAGACATATGCGGAACGGTTTTCTTAATATAAAACTTGTATTTACGGAACAATTTATATGTGAGATTCCCCGTTACCCGCATTTTTAATACGCTTTTCAGTCTGAACAGTCCCGATAAATCGTTGTGTTTCTTTAAAAATTTGCTGTCCATAGCATTATAACATTCAGGCAATAAGCGCATGCTTTCATAATATATATAGCAAAAAAACTCAATGGCTTGGCGCGACGCTATCCATCCAACGCTTTTCTTATTGGGATTAAATTCAAAAAACGGCAAAAAGGAAAAATAGCAGGGGCCGCCCACTTTTTCTAAAGCGCAGAAAACACTGCATATATACATGAACGGAGGCAAGGACTTATATTTTTCCGACATCTTAAATGCCGTTTGAGCTATTTCTCTGCTGATTATAGATGCCCCATACAAGGTCAGCATCCAAAAATAATCGTTAAAAAATTGCTGCTTGTTTTGGGTAGAACACTGTGCAGCTACTGAGCGTTGACTATATTTATGTATAGTATTCTCACGTATCCCTATAATTGAATATTTTTCAAAATCAATTGCAAGCAACCACTCTTCAAGCGCATTAAAGTCCATTACAATGCCGTCACCCATTAAATACATATAGGGGGTACTCACATTGGAAATTGCTCGCATTGTCTTAACGTCACCGTTAAGTTCGGGGTCATAATGAAAATAGCGAAAGTTTTCGCCGAGACAGGCTTCATCAAGGATTTTTTTTGTGCTGTCGTCAGAGCTACTGTCATGAATTTCAAAACAGAATAAATTGCCACTATATTTACTGTAGCAATGCTCAACCAAATAGGAAATGCAAGCCGGACGATTATAAGTCGGCACAACGACCGTTATCTTTCTCTTATTCTCAATTTTATAATCATTCATAGTTTTTACTCATAAAGCGGAGATATTCGCCCGAAATTATGTGGGCAAGCCAATCTTGATGGGTGAGATTCCATTCGATAGTGGGTCCGATGCCCGTTTCAAAGGTATATTGGGGACGCCAGCCGAGTTCCGTCATAATTTTCGTGGGATCCATGGCGTATCTCAAATCGTGCCCCGCGCGATCTTTTACAAATGTTATCAGGCTTTCGGGCTTGCCGAGTTCTTTCAAAATACGTTTTACGACTTGCAGATTGGTCCTCTCGTTATGCCCGCCGATATTATAGATTTCCCCATCTCTACCTTTGCGCACAATCAAATCAATGGCAGTGCAATGGTCGTGTACATGCAACCAATCCCGCACATTAGCTCCTTTGCCGTAAACGGGAATGTTTTCATCGGCAAGAGCTTTTTTAATGACGAGCGGTATGAGTTTTTCGGGGAAATGATAGGGACCGTAGTTATTCGAACAACGGCTTATCGTCACGGGTAAGCCAAAAGTTCTATGATATGCAAGCACAAGAAGATCCGCCGAAGCTTTCGAGGCACTGTAAGGGCTTGAGGTATGAAGCGGCGTCGTCTCCGTAAAGAAAAGGTCGGGTCTGTCCAACGGAAGATCGCCGTACACTTCGTCTGTGGATACCTGGTGATAGCGCTTTATTCCGAACTTGCGGCAGGCATCCATCAAGGTCTGCGTACCGAGAATATTTGTTTCAAGAAAGATGCGGGGATTTTCTATGCTCCTGTCAACATGGCTTTCGGCTGCAAAATTGATTACATAGTCAAAATTCTCCTCTTTAAACAGAGAAAATACAGCTTCGGCATCGCATATATTTGCATGAACAAACCGAAAATTCGGCTTATCCATGACGGGCTGAAGAGTTTCGAGATTGCCGGCATAAGTAAGAGCGTCTATGCAGACAAACCTATCCGAAGGATAGTTATTTACCATATAGTGGCAGAAATTTCCGCCTATGAATCCGGCTCCGCCGGTGATGAGAAAATTAGACATTTTTTAAACTCCGCTAAATTTCAAGATTTAACCTTCGCCATAAATCTTTGCAGTGCGTCTTTCCATTCGGGCAATGCATTAAAACCTTCCTCCGCCAGTTTAGCCTTGTTCATTACGGAATTTTTGGGGCGCTTTGCCTGTTGGGGGACAAGTTTAAGATATTCTTCGGTAGTGACGGAGTGTACCTTTACATTCTTGCCTGCCAGACGAAAAATCTCACATGCAAATTCATACCAACTGCATACGCCTTCGTTTGTTGCATGGTAGACGCCGTATTTTTCCGTCTCTATCATATCGGCAAGCAGTCGCGACAAATCGGGCGTATAGGTAGGCGAGCCAATCTGGTCGCAGACGACATTGAGTTCTGTCTTGCTTTCTGCAAGACGCAACATCGTCTTGACGAAATTATTCCCGTTAATTCCGAACACCCATGAAATTCTAACGATGAAGAACCTATCGAGTGCGGCTTTCACCTGCGCCTCCCCTTCGGCTTTCGTCAAACCGTATACGGAGCGAGGTGATATGGGATCGTCGGGAAAATACTCTCCCTCTTTATTGCCGTCAAAGACATAATCCGTTGAAATATAAAGAAATTTTGCACCGATAGCCGCGGCAGCTTTTGCAAGATATCCTGTCCCCAAAACATTGACAGCTCGGCAAAGATTTTCCTCACTCTCCGCTTTATCCACAGCGGTATATGCAGCGCAATGTATAACCGCCTGAGGTCGTACTTCTTCAAAAAGGGTATAAACGGCTTTTTCATCGGTTATATCCAACTCGTCGCGGTCTATCCCTATGACTTCATGCCCTCGCCTGTTCAATTCAATGCAGACGTCGGTTCCGAGCTGTCCTTTCGCACCGGTGACTATAATTTTCATTTCTGTCCTCTGAATACAAATCGTATGTCGCTGTCTTTAAATAGAGGGGCATTTTTGTCCTTTTCCGACAGGATAGGGTTTTTTATTCCCCAATCAACGCCGAATGCGGGATCATCAAACCTTACACTCCTGTCAGACGGCTTGTCATAATAATTATCTACCTTATACTGCACTTCCACGTCGTCGGTAAGAGTTACAAAACCGTGTAAAAATCCCTGCGGAATGTAGAGCTGACGAAAATTTTCTGCGGTGAGACGAACCTTTATCCACTTCATATATGTGGGTGAGCCCTCTCTCACATCGACAATGACGTCGTCAATCTCTCCCCTCGTACAGCGTATCAATTTTGTCTGGCAAAAGGGATCTTTTTGGCAGTGGAGCCCGCGCACAATGCCCTTTTCCGCGCTGTAGCTTTGATTATCCTGAACGAAGGCGGGGACGTCAAGCCCTCCCTCTCTGAGCTTTTTTTCGCTGAAAGTTTCTGTAAACCAACCTCTGTTGTCGCCGAAGACCTGAGGCTCTATTATATACGCCCCCTCAAGCTCAGTCTTTATGATTTTCATGTTTCCCTCCTCATAAAATCAGGGTAGTTTTGTAAAAATTCCTTAAATATCTCACGCTTTTTGCGATATTGCCTAAACTTTTTTATGCGCAACATAAGTATACATAAGACCATAAATCTAAGATATGATTGTTTGCGGCGCTTTAAAAAATTGATTGCTACATTCTCCCCATAACATTTTTTCATATAAATAGCCAAACCTATGCTACTTAAACGAAATCTTCTCTCGCTGAATGAATTTTGCCTTGAAAAACTTGCCCCCTCAAGATGATAAATATGTGCGTAGGGAACGCAGAAAACTTTAAACGAAGTTTTCTGCTTCATGCGGAAAGTAAACTCACACTCTTCTGCATACATAAAGATATCTTCATCAAACGCGCCGATCAAATCAATCACATCGCGGCGTATCATCATATCTGCGCCCGTAACATACCCCACTTCCAATGGTTTATCTGTGTAATTGTATTCTGAGGACAATTGTTTTTTGAACAGCTTTCGGAATACTTTAACGCAGACACTCATATCTTTTTTATCGGTCTTAGGTGAAGGCAAATCGCGACGGAATGAATGAGCGGGATTGCCGTTAAAATCAAGTATATTACCTCCGCAAATGCCGCAATCCGGCGTTTTCTCCATAAAATCATATAAATCTTTTATGAAATTATCCTTTAATAAGATATCCGTATTGAGCCAAAGCACATATTTGCCAAGCGATTTTTTAAGTGCAAGATTGAAGGCTTTTGAAGTGCCCAAATTCGCACCAGCCTGAATGTAGACTATCCTATCTCCATAGAGTTTATGCAATGACTCACCCGAACCGTCAGGACTGAGATTATCGACGAGGATAATTTCATAAGAAATGTCATTGGGTTCCTTGAAAATACTTTCGAGCGCATTTTTTGTAAGCTCAAAAGTATTATAATTGATCATTATAACAGAAACGTCCATAATTTCAGTAAATTGTCCTTCCCTCCAGAACACGCATAAGATGCTGACCGTATGAATTTTTCTGCATAAGTTCAGCCTGTGCCTTTAATTCTTCCTTGGTAATCCAACCATAGCGATAGGCAATCTCTTCGGGTGCGGATATGGTTACGTCCTGCCTTTGCGACAGTACGCGAACAAACTCTGCTGCCTCGAACAGGCTGTCCATCGTGCCCGTATCGAGCCAGGCAAAGCCCCTGTCCAATAATTGTACGGTAAGATCGCCGGCTTCGAGATACATTCTGTTAAGATCTGTAATTTCGAGTTCGCCGCGCTTTGAAGGCTTAATCCTTTTGGCGAAATCGACAACACGGTTATCGTAAAAATACAGCCCCGTTATGCAATAATTGGATTTGGGCTTTTCGGGTTTTTCTTCCACTGAGATGACATTGCCGTCCTTATCGAATTCAACTATCCCGAAGCGTTGGGGGTCTTTGACTCCGTAACCGAATATCGTAGCTTTCCCATTAACCGCATTTGACGTTGCTTCTTTTAACATTCTCGAAAATCCGTGACCGTAAAAGATATTATCGCCCAAAACCATTGCGACATTGTCGTTGCCTATGAACTTTTCACCTATAATAAACGCCTGCGCAAGCCCCTCAGGACGCTCCTGTACGGCATATGAAAGCCTTATCCCAAACTTTTTTCCGTCACCCAAAAGTTGTTCGAAACGCGGAGTATCCGCAGGAGTGGAAATAATGAGTATATCCTGAATCCCCGCGAGCATCAACGTGGAAAGAGGGTAATATATCATGGGTTTATCATACACGGGCAACAGCTGTTTGCTTGTGACCGTGGTGAGCGGATAAAGCCTTGTGCCGCTTCCGCCCGCCAAAATAATGCCTTTCATTGAAATACTCCTCGCAATAATATTTGTCTTTTATTTTACACTTTTTAAATATTAATAGTCAGTACACTGCATTTGCCGCGGAGGGTGATGAGTTCCTTGCTGAGGGCAAACCACGTGTCGCCGAAGCGCGCGGTGTATTTTTTTCTGCCGTCGCTTATCTCCGCCTCGCCGCTTAAGACGACTATCGCCTTGAAACTCGACTCGGTGACGGGCAGAAGGCACTCGCCGTCGATAAAGTAATTGGTAACGTTGAAGTACTTGCACTGACCTATCAACCTTCTGATAAAATCGGAGTTTATGATTGCCTCGTACTGCGGGTTGGCGGTGGGCACGCTCTTTTTCATGTCCAACACGTCGAACGCCTTGTCGAGGTGAAGGTCCCTCGGCAGACCGTTCTTATCCAATCTGCCGTAGTCGTACAGTCTATATGTTATATTGGAGGACTGCTGAACCTCGCAGATAAGGCAGCCCGCGCCGATTGCGTGCACCGTGCCCGCTTCCAAAAAGTAGGACTCGCCCTTATGGACGGGCACCTTATTCAAAACTTCCAAAATAGTGTTGTCGGCTATGCGGCGGCGGAGTTCCTCCTCGGTGACGTCGCGGTTGAAGCCCACATATATGCAGGCGTCGCCGTCGGCGTCCATTATATACCACATCTCGTTCTTGCCGTACTCGCCCTCCACCCTCAAGGCGTAATCGTCCGCGGGGTGAACCTGTATGGAGAGATTGCGCTTGGCGTCGATGAACTTTATCATTAAGGGAAATCTGTCGTAAGTCTGGCTCTTCCAGCCCAACTTATCCTTGCCGACAAGGGATATATATTCGTTCAAGGTCTTGCCCTTGTACATGCCCGTGGCTATCTTGCACTCGCCGTCGGGATGGGCGGAGAGTTCCCAGCTCTCTGCGATTATCTCCATCTTGCCGACGTTTTTGCCGAGCACGTCGCGTATCTTTGTGCCGCCCCAAAGATTATCCTTGAATACGGGGCGGAGTTTGACGAGTCCGTTGGGCTCCTCGTTTGAAGCCGCGTCCTCCGCGTTGCGCTCCTTTTCTATACATATCAATCCGAGGATATCCTTGCCGTTGTTCTCTATCTGATAGGTCTTATCTCCCCCTATCGTGAAGCTGCCGTTGAGGTCGACGTCCCTGTCCGTGAACTCCTCGGTGAGCTTTGCGCGCCCCGAGGACACGAAATAGCTCCTTATCGTCGTGGGCAGACCCGCCGCTTCCACCTTCATTCCGGGGTATATAACAAGTCTGCTTATCCTGCAGCCGCCCGACCGCGCGAGCAGTTCCTCGTTGCCCCAATCCTCATACTTTTTGGGCGGGGCGTAAAAGTATCTCGCCTTGTCGGAGCCGTGCTTGTCGGCGATGCTCTTTATGTCCGCCCCCAAGGGCTCGTTGGAGACGTAAATTGCGTCGCGCGTGTTGACGACGATGACGTTTTTCAACCCGTTGACGACGATGAGCTGGTCGTCGACCATGTTGACTATTTCAACTCCCTTGCCGTTGTTGCAGATGGCGTTGGAGTCGTCTGCCGAGTTGCTTTCGTAATATCTGTAAAATGAGGATATATCAGTTATCCTCGACCATTCGAAGGAAGCCTTGACGAGCACGCAATTCTCGGTCTTCATTATCTTTCCGAGGCTGACGGGCTTAATTTTCTTCGCCTGCTCCTTGGTTATCTCATAGTTCTCCAAATTGAGATTTTTGCATCTCTTTATGAATTCCTCGTCGAACGCCGATAAAAGAACGCCCGCCTTTGCCCCGAATATTCCGCAATCCCAATAGCTCGCCTTGCCCCGCTTTGAGCTGAACACGGGCTTTTTGCCCGCCATGGTGACAAAGTTATAGCCGCCGCTCTTATTGGTGGGCTTGGTGACGACGACGGCTATCTTGTCCTGCGCGACGGCCTCGCCTATATCGGATACCGTCTGCTTGTAGTCGCCGTCTATGATGCTGTCGGTGGATACTATTAAGAGCTCCTCCCCGGGCTGCGATTTGAGGGCATAGGCTATGACGCCCGGCGCAGTCTTTAGGGGCACGTCCTCTAAAATAAAGGTGTATTTGAGACCCTGAAAGTCCTGCAACTGACCCTTGGCTATATTTTCGTATTTTTTATTGGTTATGACGACAAACTCGTCGCAAAAGGGCATATTGCGCAAAACCGCGTCCTGAAATATGGAACGGCCTTCGCGTATCTCCATAAATTGTTTGGGATAATCCCTTCTCGAGAGAGGCCACAACCTCTCGCTGCTGCCGCCGGCAAGAACCAGACACTTCATACTCTCACTGCCTTTGTAAAATCTTCAGAAGATCTCCCTCTACCTCTTTCAAAGCCCTGTCCGCGCCCGCCGTGCTTTGGCTTCTGACGCCGAAATACAGCTTTATCTTGGGCTCGGTGCCAGACGGACGCACACAGCACCAGCCGCCCTCTTCGAGAGAGAAATATATGACGTTGCTCTTGGGAAGCCCCGTCTCCTTTACGCTTCCGTCCGCATACTCTATCGTCCCCGTAAGGTAGTCCCTCGTCTCCTCGACCTTAAATCCGCCGATGGACTTCGGGGGCTGCCTTCTGTAACCTTCGCAGAGCTCAGCTATCCTCTTCGCCCCGTCCGCGCCCTCGAATACGACGCTCTTTAAGGACTCCTTGAAGTAGCCGTATTTTTTATACATCCGCTGCATTTCATCCCAAAGGGTTAAGCCCTCGGAGCGGTAGTATGCCGCGGCTTCGCACAGCATGGCGACCGCCGCAACTCCGTCCTTGTCGCGCGCGTACGTTGCGGGGAGACAGCCGTAACTCTCCTCAAAACCGAACTCGTACTCATATGCGCCCTTTGATATGTCGCACTTTCCGCCGTTTTCACTTTTCGACTTCTCGAAGAGCTTTATCTGTTCGCCGATATACTTGAAGCCCGTCAGGACCTCTTTCACGGTCAACCCGTACTCGGCGGCGACGCTATACGCCATCTTGGAGGAGACAATGGTCGTGACGAGCGCGCCGCAGCCCCTTTCGGGCAGAAGCCCCTTATCGCGCTTTTGCGAGAGCATATATTCGGCAATGAGAAGCCCGCTCATATTGCCCGTAAAGGGCATATATTCGCCGCTCTTCGAGTCCTTGACGTATACGCCGAGTCTGTCGGCGTCGGGGTCGGTGGCGACGATAAGATCGGCGCCCTTCTCCCTCGCGAGCTTCAAAGCAAGGGTGAACGCCGCGGGGTCCTCGGGGTTGGGATATTTCAAGGTGGGGAAAGTTCCGTCGGGATTCTCCTGTTCGGGAACCACCCAGAGCTTTTTAAAGCCAAGCTCGCCCAAAATGCGCTTGACGGGCAAATTCCCCGTGCCGTTCAACGGGGTGTAGACGATGCCGATATCCCCCGCATATTGTCTTAAAATATCGCCGTTTAGAACGAGTTTTTTAAGTTCCGAAAAGTAGGCGTCGTCCACCTCTTTTTCTATCGTCTGCAACAGCCCCCTCTTTTCAGCCTCGGCGCGGGTTATGCGCTTGACGGCAAAATAGTCGGGCACTTCGTTTACTTTGGATATGATGAGTTTGTCATAGGGAGGAACTATCTGACCGCCGTCCGACCAATACACCTTGTAGCCGTTGTATTGGGGGGGATTGTGGCTCGCCGTGATGACGACGCCCGCGGTTGCCTTAAGATATCTCACCGCAAAGGAGAGCTCGGGCGTGGGGCGGAGACTCTCGAAAAGGTATGCCTTTATGCCGTTCGCCGCGAGTATAAGCGCGGTGTCGAGGGCGAACTCGGGCGACATTATCCTGCAATCGTATGCAATGGCGACGCTGCCCTTATCCGTCCTTGTATTTATGAAGTCCGCAAGCCCCTGCGTGGCTTTGCCGACCGTGTATACGTTCATTCTGTTGGTGCCCGCGCCTATCTTGCCGCGAAGCCCGCCCGTGCCGAAAGTGAGGTCTTTATAGAACCTGTCCTCAATCTCCTTTCGGTCGGTTATTGCGGAAAGCTCAGCCTTTGTAGCCCCGTCGAAGTTGTCGTCCGAGAGCCACCTTCGGTATTCCCTTACGAAGTCGTTCATAGGTATTCCTCTTTTCCGCAAGTTCTGAGCCCCTCTGCAATCCTCTTGACTTCCTGCGCCCTGTCCTTGGGGCAGACGAGGACGGCGTCGGGCGTCTCCACAACAATCAAATTATCGACGCCGAGCACGGCGACGAGCCTGCCGCCCGAATATATGACGGAATTCTTGCTGTCTGCGGCGTACACGTTGCCGACTTTGACGTTGCCGTCGCCGTCTTCGGGGTGTATTGCGCAGAGCACGTCCCAACTGCCCACGTCGTTCCAGCCGAAATCGCCGTAAACGGTGTATATTCCGTCCGTCCTCTCGAGTATTCCGTAGTCAATGGAGACAGAGCGGATATTGGGATATATCTCCTCTTTAATCTGCCTTTCGCGGGGCGTTCCGAACGCGGCGGCAATTCTTTCGAGGTCGGAATAGATATCGGGAAGAAGGGTCTTGAATTTTGAGAGTATCGTCGAGGCGCGCCAGACGAACATGCCGCTGTTCCAGAAGTAGCCGCCCTCTTTCAAATACTCCTCCGCCCGAGCGAGGTCGGGCTTTTCGACAAACCTTTCGACGGGCTTTATTTCGCCCGCGCCGCCCGCCTTTATATAGCCGTAACCCGTGGCGGGGAAGGTGGGAGTGATGCCTATCGTTATGAGACCTTGCGTCTTTCTTGCGGCTTCAACCGCCCTTAAAAGAGTGCTTTTAAAGCCGTCGTTGTCGCGGATATACGCGTCCGACGGAGTGATAATCATTATGCCGTCGCCGTATTTTTTGAGTATTTCGAATGCGGCGTAACCTATACATGCCGCGGTGTTGCGCGCCGAAGGCTCGGATAAGATATGATCGCTATCCACCCTGCCCTTCATGACATGCGCCATGTTCTCCGCCTGCGACGCGTTGGTGACGACAAACAGGTTGTCCTTGCCCGAAAGCGACAAAAGGCGGTCGGCGGCTTCGTTGACCATTATATCTTTGCCGCTCAGATTGAGCAGCTGTTTGGGCGTATTCTTTCGCGACAGGGGCCAGAACCTTGTTCCGCCGCCCCCCGCCATTATCACTCCAAAAATTTTATCGGTTTTCGCCATATTTTATCTCTATACGCATGGCGCACTTTGCGCACACGCCACCCGATACTCAAATTTATTATCCGAAAAATCTGTCCTCGAGCATGAGACAGAGCGCATGATACACGGGCAAATGCAGCTCCTGTATCATATATGTCTCAGTCCATAAAAAATTTTTAAAATTTACACCTCTTTTGCCGTCGGCAAAACCTGTTATTTGGCGCCCGAACCCTTGAATACACTGACGATGGTTTTGAAAAGAATTTTTATGTCTAACCAAACAGAACAATGTTCGACATAATATAGTTCCATCTCTTGACGTTCGCCGCTTTCATAGGTTGCGTTGTTTCTGGCATAAGCCTGCCAATATCCCGTAAGCCCCGGCTTTACAGACTTGATTGCCTCACGTTCATTTTCGTTGTAGTACTTGTTAATTTCATCCTTCAAAAGCGGTCTCGGTCCGACCACCGACATGTTGCCGAGTATGCAGATATTGAATAAAATCTGCGGCAATTCGTCGAGCGAGGTTCTGCGAAGTTTTGCGCCGAAACACTTTCCGTTACTGCAGTCGCCCGGTTTTTTATAGCCGATGAGACGGGGGTCGTCGTCAAGCTTATATTCACTCTTGTACTCCTCGAGCTGCTCGGGGGTGAGCCATTTTTCAAGTTGGTCGGCATGCTTTCTCATGCTGCGGAACTTATAGACCTTGAGGTCCTTGCCCTTTTTGCCGACGCGGTGTTGTCTGTAAAAGGGCGAACCCGGACTCTTACAAAAAATCACAATGGCAATGATAATCATCGGCAAGAGCAACAAAAGGCTGACAATCAAAGAGGAGATAAAATCAAAGAGTCTTTTGACTATCAGATAGCAGACATATCTGAACCCGTGCTTTTTCCGAAAGGGCTTTTCTTCGGGTCTTTCATCTTTATCGGAGACTATTTCGTCGTTGTTTTCCAAAGCTTCATCCATCACAAATACTCCGTTTGTCGTAAATAAAGTAAAAATTGCCGTGAAAGCGGGGCGGCGAAAAGACGCCGTCGGGCAAAATCACACACCTAAATATTATCATAAAAACGCATATAAATCAAGCGTCTTTTTGCATATTTTAATTTAATAAATCGACAGTATACATTAATATGTCTATTTAGTCGGCTCCCCCGCTCAAACAGTATGCGCAATTTAAAACTATAATTATAGTTTTGGGCTTTAATGACTTCAAAAGCCGCCGTCGGGATAAAAGGCGTTTTCGATGTGATTTATTTTGCCCTTGAAGACCTCGATTATGTCGAAGCGGATTATATCATCGTCGCCGTGCTTGCCCTCGTAAAGCCTTGCCGCGCGGAAATACAGCCTCTGTTTTTGGGGGGTGACAGCCTCTTCGGGCAGACCGAAATTGTCGTTCACCCTCGTCTTGACCTCGACGAAGGCGACGACTTCGCCGCGCCTTGCTATGATATCAATCTCGCAAAAGGGTGTGCGCACGTTGCGCCCCAAAATTTTATAGCCCTTTCTTTTGAGATATCGGGCGGCGGCTTTTTCGCCCTTTCTGCCCAATTTTTTATTGTGCATGCCGTCTTCGGGCAGTTGCATACCTATCCTCCCATAGGCGGGCGGGATTTCCCCCTTCCGTCCGAGTCAGATTATAGCATAGACGGCGACAGATTGCAACCGCATTTTTCCCGAGGGTTGACTTTTAAAGCCGTCCGTCGTATAATGACTGTATGACAGATAGAAAGCGCGCGAGAAAGGGCGTTTTGATAAGCGCGGCGGGAATTGCCGCAAACATATGCCTTGCGGCGGCGAAGCTTGCCGTGGGAATCGTGACGGGGCTTGTCTCCGTTGTGGCGGACGGCTTAAACAATTTGGGCGATTGCGGCAGCGGCACAATTTCGCTCATCTCCTTTAAGGTGTCCGAAAAGCCTGCCGACGAGGAGCACCCCTACGGGCACGGGCGGGCGGAGAGCGTGGCGACGATGATGATTTCCTTCTTTATCCTTCTTCTCGGCGCGGAGACTTTGAGGGAGTCTTTGGAGAAGGTGATATCCGCCGAGGTTGCCGTCTGCACGAACATAGTATTTATAACGCTGGGCGTTTCGATAGCATTAAAGCTCGCCCTTGCGCTTATATACGGAATATCTTCAAAAAGACTTCACTCGGAAGCTTTGAAAGCCGCCTGCATAGACAGCGCGAGCGACTGCCTTTCCACCCTGGCGGTCATTGCGGGGGGGATTATAGGATTGTATACGGACGCGCCCGCGGACGGATGGACGGGGCTTGCCGTGGGAATTTTCATACTGTTGCAAGGGGGCAAACTTGCCTTTGACGCGTCGTCCGAATTGCTCGGGCGGGCGCCCGACAGGGAGCTTTTGTCAAAGCTCGGCAAGCTCATTTTGCGCGACGGAGTTCTCGGGGTGCACGACGTGAAGATTTACGGCTACGGCAACGGCGTATACTTTGCCACCGCCCACGCCGAGATGGACGCCGAGATGGACGCCATAACCTCCCACTCAATCCTCGACGAGATAGAGCACGAGGCTCAGACGACGTTGGGGGTGGCGCTCACCCTCCACCTCGACCCCGTGGACTTGAAGGACGGCGAAGGGATAGCGGCGCAGCACAGGGTTGCGGAGCTCACGGAAGGATTGGTCGAGGGGCTGGACTTGCACGATTTCAGATTGGTACGGGGCAAGAACAAAAAGCTCATTTTCGAGGCGGGCGTGCCCTTTTCCTGCCCGTTGAAG
Source organism: uncultured Clostridia bacterium (assembly GCA_947631325.1). Taxonomy (GTDB): domain Bacteria; phylum Bacillota; class Clostridia; order Christensenellales; family Borkfalkiaceae; genus Coproplasma. Next base: position 42,536 of record CANRKX010000005.1, read on the forward strand.
GACGAAGAGATTAAGGCGGAGATTGAGAAAAAGGTGCGCGAAGCGGGCGACTATGTGCCCGTCGTCACCGTGGAGAGGGAACTTTAAAACATGAAAAGGGGCGCAAGTCTTTAAAAAAGACGTGCGCCCCTTGTAAATTGCCCCCGTAATATGCCTTAAATAACGGCATTTTACAGCTTATATTCCATCCCCTCGAATTTCGGCAAAAACTTTTTAACGTCAAGCCCGCATAAAAAGCCGCGCTGTCAATCCCGAAAACTCCGCCCGTTTAAGGCTGTTGAGAAAATCTGTGCTTTTTTACAATTTTTTTAAAATTTTATTCGACAGATATTGCGCTTTATGTATGAATATGATATAATATCCAAGTAACAGGAGAAGAAATATGGATTATAAGTTTACACTTTCAACAGACTCAACGTGCGACCTCTATCACGACTTTATAGTCGAAAACGATATAAAGCACGTATCGCTGACCTTCACCGTCGAGCAAAAGGACGGAACCATGGAGGACAGGCTGGACAACTTCACACAGTATCAGCAGTACGTCGATTTCTATAACGAGCTGCGCGCGGGCGCATTTTCGCGCACATCCATGCTCAATTACGAGTCGCACTACAACCACTTTTTAAAGATGGCAAAAGAGGGCGCAGAGGACGTCGTTCACTTCACCATATCCTCGGGGCTTTCGCCCACCAAGGACGTTGCTGCAAAGGCGGCGGCGGAGATAAAGAAGGACTTCCCCAAGTTCAACGTCTATGTCGTCGATCCCCTCACCGCGACGGTCGGACAGGGCGCGCTCGTGAGGATTGCCTTAAAATGCCGCAACGAGGGCATGGGCGCAAAGGAGACGCATGAGCTGTGCACCTCCCTCCGCCTGCATATTCAGCACTTTATCGTCGCGGACGACCTCTCCTACCTCAAGAGGGGCGGAAGGGTCTCGGCGGCGGCGGCAATGTTCGGCGGCATGCTCGGCATAAAGCCCATTATAAGCTTCGATAAGGAGGGCAAGCTCTTCTCGCTTGCCAAAGTCAAGGGCACGAGAAAGGCGATATCCTTTATTAAGGAAAAACTCGAGATTGAGGGACCCGACCCCCAATACAACCACCTTTTCATAGTGCACACGGGCAACGAGCCCGTCGCCAACGAACTTGCGGCATATGTGCGCGAGAAGTTGGGGATTGAGCCCATTTTGCAGATAATGGGACCCGTCATAGGCTCGCACGTCGGACCCGGCGCATTTGCGCTCGGCTATATTTCAAAGAGCGAGAGAAACGACTTCTGATTTCGCCGTCCACGCCTGCGCCGTAAAAAAAATTATATTTGCGGTGAAAATATGTGGGATATATTCGTAACTACCGTAAACGCCGTGCTGCCCATCGTGCTGTTGATAGTTTTGGGCTATGCGCTTAAACGGATAAAATTCTTAAATCAATCATTCGTAAAGACGGGCAACAAGCTCGTCTTTAACGTCTGTCTCCCCTGCATGCTGTTCATCAATATCTATGACAATATGGACAGCTTTGCCGACATAAGGTGGGACGTCGTGCTCTATTCGACGGCGGCTATCCTCTTGATTTTCGGGCTGGGGCTTATAACCTGTATTCTGACGACAAAAGACAACAGGCGGCGGGGAGTTATACTGCAGTGTACATTTCGCTCCAATTTCGCGATAATAGGGCTTTCCCTCGTCGAGAGGTTGGGCGGCGACACGGCGATTGCGGGAATCGTATCCGCCTTTTCCATACCCCTATTCAACATACTCGCCGTAATCGCGTTGACGGTGTTCGCGGCCAAAGCCGAAGCCGCGCCCTCGCTTGAAGCCGCGAACGCAAATGAAGCAGTCGGCGGAAATCAAGAGAGTTTGGGGAATATTGATAGCGATAATTGCCTGCCCTCTCGCCCTTCCAAGTTAAAGAAATTTTCAGATTCGGCTGTCCATATATTGAAGGGAATAGTCACAAATCCCCTTATAATCGGCGTATTTTTGGGGCTCGTGTTCGTGGGAATACGCGAGATAGAGCGGCTGGCTTGCGCCGGCGACGTGCCCTTCCGCCTCGACACAAATTTGAAGTTTTTATACACCTGCATATCCGATCTGCGCCTAATCGCCTCGCCCTTCGCACTCATAATTTTGGGCGGACAGTTTGAGTTTTCGGCTGTAAAGGGCATGACGAAGGAGATTGCCGTCGGCACGGTGTGGCGCATTGTGCTCACCCCCTTAATAGGCATTGGGCTTGCGGTGATTTTGAGCAAGTTCACCCCCATTCTCGACTTCGGGCAGGAAGTCTACCCCACCCTCGTCGCGCTGTTTGCCACCCCCGTCGCCGTGTCGAGCGCGATAATGGCGGCGCAGATGGGCGCGGACGAACAGTTGGGCACGCAGTACGTCATGTGGACGAGCATTTTCTCGGTTGCAACCATATTCATAACGGTATTCATACTCATGTCAACGGGGCTTATCGCCGCATAAAGTAAAGGGGGTCTTTCAAAAAAGACCCCTGAAATTTTAATATATATTGATATTTTTGCCTTTTTTGCCCGATTTTTGAAGCGGCTCAATCTGCCGCGGCAACTTCTTCGGCATCTTCGGATTGAGAATTTCGGGAAGTATCTTTTTCTCCCTCCGCCGCAGCTTTTGCGGCTTTTTCTCTTTCGCGTTCGGCTATCTTTTCGGCGGTCAGAATACTTATGTACGAGCCCGTATTTACGTCGATTATGTTCAGCGCGTATATGCCGAAGGGAATGGCGAGCAGTAACCCGATAATGGGATTTATAAACATGAAAACTGCCGCAAACGCAAGGGTTATGACGATAATGAGCGCCGAGGACGCGAGATATTTCAATATATTTTTAATCGTCAGGACCTCTTTCAGCTTCAATCCGCCGCCGCGATAGACCGCCCACGAGGTGACGATCGCCACTATCCCCGCAAGCAAAAGCACCCCGACGAGCACGAGAAGGCTGTATAACTTTATAAAGAACAATAAAGTAACTGCGACGGTCACGACAATTGACTGCATAAGAGGCGCGACGGTGTGCGCCGCGATGAAGTTTTTGACGTTGCGCTTTGCCGAGCTGCGCCTCACCGCATAGCCCGTAACGAAGTTGGCGATGACGATGCCCGTGACGCTTATGGTTATCAATACGCCGAAGTCGAGCTTGAGTTTGGAGACGCAAGAGGTGATTATCGAGCCGAACTGCTCGTCAAAGCCCGCCGTCGAGCCGCTTAAGGTGGAAAGAAAGCCCTCAATGGTCGTTCTTATCCAATCTGTATCGAGAATTTGCTTTAAGGTGTCGAGAAAGGGCGCGCTCCAATTTATCTGACCGAAGGAATAGTCGAGGAACTGCGTGACGGCTTCGGACGACTGGGTTGCCGAATCGCCCACCAAAGCTCCGAGGGAATTCAAAGTTGCGGCGAGGTTGGAGATCGTCGACGACAAAAAGGTGAACGCCGCCAGAAGTAAAAAGAGATAGACGATGCCCATCGGGATAAACACGTAGATGAGATTTTTGAAGAAGTTTTTGAGCGAGTTCTTTATCATGGGCGACCTTCAATACACCTTATTTTATATTTTCCCTTATATTATAACCCTGCGGCGCAACATTGTCAACCTTAAAGATATCGGGAATTTTAAAGCGCTTAACGCTTGCGAAAATGTCTGCGGGAGTGCTATAATAATTTAAAATACGATAATTGCGGCATATGTGCGCGCCAATTGACTGAATTCAGGTGATTTTTATGGATATATCCTCAATCTTCGAAAGGGGAAAAGCCGACGAAAACAAGCTTTTAAATTACGGCTTCAAGCCCATGGAGGGCGGCGGGCTGGAATATACAAGATATCTTGAAGGCTCGGGCTTTCGGCTGGCGGTGAGGTTTAAGGACGGCAAGGTGACCGCCCCCCTGTTTGACGACGGCGCGGGCGGGGAATACACCCTTCACCTCGTGGACGGCGCGGAAGGGGGATTTGTGGGCGAAGTGCGCGCGCAGTTTTCGGAGATACTCGGCGATATCTATAAAAAGTGCTTTGCCTTAGAGATATTCGGGGAGCCGACGATATCGGGCGCGATTGACTTTGCCAAGCAAAAATACGGGGATATGCCCGAGTTTTTGTGGAAGAACTTTGACGGGGCGGTGCTGAGAAGAAAGGACACGGGCAAGTGGTATGCCGTTATCATGAAGGTGCCCTACTCCAAATTCGGCTTATCTGACGGGGGCGTTGCAGACGTTCTCGATCTTCGCGTGGGCGACGCCGACCTCGACGAACTTTTGAAAATAAGGGGGATATTCCCCGCCTATCACATGAACAAAAAGAGCTGGATAAGCGTGCTCTGCGACGGCAGGGTGCCGCCCGAAGAGATATATCCGCTGATGGAGACAAGCTATCTGTTTGCAAAGTGATTTGAAATTAAAATATTGCGGCGCGCGAAAATTCGCGCGCCGCAATATCTTATAAGGAAAACAGACCGTCCCAAAGGGACGAAATGAAAAAACCCAAGTTATACGGCAAACCCCGTCTTTTCGGCGAGCAGTTCGAAGGCGGAGTCGGGGTCGTCCACCTCGAGAACGGCGCTCTCCATGGGGCATATGTCCGTGTTGTCGTTATTCATAATATTTTTTACGACCTCTTTATGTATGCAGAGAACGCGGTGTTTTGCCAGCACTTCGAGCGCGGGCTCGCTTATTACCTCGGCATATACTTCGAGTGCGCCGCCCCTGACCAAGAGGAGCGCCGCCGCCTTGCCCACTACCTTATCGGCGACAAACGCGCCGCCGAGAGAGCCGTGTTGCAGTTTTAAGAGGGTGACAATCCCCCTTTCGTCAAAGGTGAGTTCGCCGCCGCCGTTGACTATGGCAAGCGCACAGCCGCTTTCGAGAAGTTGTTTCGCCCTATCAAGTCTTCTGTTCATATTTTACCGCCAATGCAAAAATTATTACCAAAAGGGGAGCCAAAGCCGCCTGTATATAGAGACCGGGAAGGCTCTCCGTCATAGATGCCAATAAATCGCCGAACGCCCTGCCCGAAATTAGATTTGAAAGGACGTACACCGCCCTGCCCGACAGCTGCGCCGAAATTACGGCGGGGAAGGCAAAGACGGGGCTTTTTGCGATTTTGTTTGCCCAAAGACCGGTTATAAGCCCGTTTATCGAGAGCTCAGCCACCATTTGGGGCAGGCGGGAGAGCGCGGGCATCGCGTTGCCGAAGGCAAGGATTGTGAAGCCGTAACTGAATATCGGCGACAAGAGACCCGTGATAAGCCCCCACCGCCATCCGAGCACACAGCCCGCAAGCAGCACGGGGAGATACATGGGCATATACTTCGTTCCTGCGGCTGCACCGCCGACCGCATGCGCAATCTGCGGCAATGCCACCGCGAGTACGCAGAAAAGCAGGCAAAGCGCGCCCTTTATGGTGAGACGGATATACAGCTTTTTGCCCTTCAACGCCCTGTCTAACATAATTCACCTCGACGCCGCACCAGCGGCGCATAAAAACCTATACGTCTATATTATATCATACGGTCGCGGTTAAATCAAGCGTCTTTTGCAATGTTGTCGGCGGGATTTATCTTTTTTTCTTGCCCGTCGGGGGAAAATGAGAGCTTTTTATACAGCACGATAAAGAAAATAAGGTGACAGCCCGCCGTCATAACCCACGATATGGGATAGGACACGGCGAGCCACTCGATGTTGTGAAAGTAATCTATCGGGAACACGAAGAACACCCAAATGAGCCTGAAACCGCATGCCCCGACGAGAGATATGACAGTCGGCAGGAGAGAGTAGCCGATAGAGCGCAGGGCATAGGCGAAAGTGTCCATATATCCGCACAGAAAATAGGTGGCGAGGATTATAAACAGCCTCATCTCCCCCGCCCGGATAGCTTGCTCTTCGTCCACATACAGTTTCAAAAGGGGTATTCGCGCGGCAAGAATTATGCCCGAAAACACCGCCCACACCGCCGTGACGAGCATAAGACAATATAAAATACACCTCTTTATATTCGCCTTGTTGCCCGCACCGTAATTTGCCGAGGCGAAGGTCACCGCGCCCTGTGCGCAGGAGTTCATGGCGGTATACACAAAGCCCTCCAAAGAGGACGCCGCGCCGTTGCCGCCCACCACCGCCGTGCCGAGCTTGTTTATACTCGACTGGATGAGCACGTTGGAGAGCGAAAATACCGCCGCCTGCAATCCCGCGGGCAGCCCCACCCTTATAATCTCGGCGGCTTCAGCCCCCGAAAAGCGGAGCTCGCGCAGTCTGAATACGAAAAATCCGCCCCTTTTAATCAGCATATATATAACGCTCAGCGCCGCGGCAATAAATTGGGATATCGCCGTACATATGGCGACGCCCGCCACGCCGAGGTTAAAAACTATGACGAAGATCAAGTTGAGCACCACGTTGGCTGCGCCCGATATCGTTAGGAATACGAAGGGACGGCGCGTATCCCCCGTCGCCCGCAATATCGCCGAGGAGAAGTTATATATAAGCGTGAATGGCGTTCCCGCAAAGTATATTGCAAGATATTGAGTGGACAGGTCGATTATGTCGGCGGGCGTCTGCATCCAGATGAGGAAGTAGCGCGACAGCCCCGCGCCGAACGCGCCGACGGCGACGCCGAGAATGCAGGCGAGTATCATGGAGGTATACACCACTCTCTGCGCTCCCTCCCTATCCCCCGCGCCGAAACGCCGCGCCATAACGACGTTCGCGCCCACGGCAAGCCCCAAAAAGAGGTTGACGATGAGGTTAATGAGGGCGTTGGTATCGGATATGGCGGCAGTCGAATTTTCGGGACCGAAGCTGCCGCAGATTATGAGGTCGCTCGCGGTGTACAGAAGTTCCAACAGCCCCGTCAGAAGTATGGGAATTATAAAAAGGCACAGATTTTTAAAGAGTCCGTTGCCCGATATCATGTCTGCTTCTTTTGCGTTCATTTAAAATAACCTTTGCCAACGCAATATTATATCACCGCGCTCGCCAAAGTCAACATACTTCGCGCCCCGAAACTCGATTTTTTTTGCCGCTTTTTTTTATGAAAACGTTAATATATCTTAACAAATACAAAACCCGCCGCGGGTAGAACCGCGGCGGGCTGTCATTCTGTCCGCTGGTCTCTGTTTTTTGATTTTTTTATTATCGCTCTTGCGGCGAGGTAGGCGCATGCGCCCGCAATCAATATAAGGGATATGACCTGTGCGGGGGAGAATATCCCAAGATATCCGCCCCTGTCGTCGCCGCGCAGAAATTCAATCATAAATCTCGCCGCGGGATAGCAAATGCAATACGCCCAAAACGCATGCCTGACCCTCAAGAGGTTTAAGGCTATTAAGGCGATAGCCGCCGCCTCATAAAGCTGCGTCGGGAACACCTTCTCTCCGTTATGGAAGATGCCCGCCGCCTCGTTGTCGGGGAATACTATCCCCCAAACGCTGTCCGTCGGCTTGCCGAAACAACAACCGCCGAGAAAGCACCCTATCCGCCCGAAAAAGTGAAAGACGAGAAAGGGCACCGTGAGGAGATTGAGCCACTCCTCAACACCGAGACTCGTGTTCTTTTTAAAGATTGCAAGCATAATAGACAACGCGGCGACGCCCGTTATTATGCCGCCGTAAAAGGTCATGCCCGAGAGCTTGAAGCCGCCGTTTTCGCCTATCTTGAAGAGTGCGTCGAAAAATATCGCGCCGACAAATCCCACTGCAAGGGCTATAAACAGTTTGGGCAATATATATGCCGCTTCCCTTGCGGAATTCTGAAGTTTGGAGACCCTGTATAGGGTAATAAGAATAAATGAACACGCCCCGACTATTGCCGCAAGCGTAAAGGCGGGGATTTCCGCCCCGCCTATACTTATTGTCGGGTACATTACGCCGCGTCCTTCTGTACGCAGAAGGAGAGTATTCCGCCGACGGCAAACAGGATAAACGCAATTATCATAGCCCATTGCCAATACATGAGTACGCAGACAACTATGCCCATGACCACGGCGATAAGCTGAAGCACGCCGCCGACCTTGGGCTTGCTGAAATCGAGTATAGCCCCTATGAGCCCCACTATTCCGCCGCCCAGCCCGAGGACGTAAGCCGCCCACGTATAGTCGACCGCGCCGTTAGACGAAGCGGAGACCACTTCCGCGCACAGCGCAAGCCCCAAGCCGCCGATTATCGCAAATACAGCGCCGATTATTCCGAGCACCGCACCGGGAATTGACTTCTTTTTCATCCGTATAACCTCCTTTGAAACCATGTATAGGTCTTTGGCTTCCGCAAATTATTATAGGTGAGAAATCTTCACCTGTCAAGTATTTAGGTGAGATTTCTCATATACTTTTTGTACTATGATTATTGCACAGAGAATTAAGGAATTGAGAAAGGCAGGCGGAATAAGCCAAAAGAAGCTTGCGGAAGCCGTGGGCGTGGACAAGCGCGCCGTCATCTTCTGGGAGCAGGAAATCAACGAGCCCAAGGCGACGTATATAAGGAATATGGCGCAGTTTTTCGGGTGCTCGGCAGACTATCTCTTGGGGTTGACGGATATCTGAACGGGCAAAAATCTTTTCCGCCTTGCCGCTGTAAATCGCAAATAAAATTCGCCGTCATATCCTCCCCCCAAATATCTTGATTTTTGCGGGGCGGGGTGATAGAATATCTTACGGTCGGCGGACAGACGCCGACAAAATAACGGACTTTCAACGTATGATAGCTGTAATTTGCATTGCCGCCGCGACGTGCGCGCTGATGATTGCGGGCGTTTTATTCTTTCCGCAGATAAAAATAGGCAAACTGACCCTCTCCACCTATTGGCTCATAACCCTTTTGGGCGCGATTGCGCTCATTGCGAGCTGCCAAGTGGACGTCGTCGGGCTGGGCAAGTCGCTCATTGCCGACACCGCCGTAAATCCGTTGAAGATACTCGTGCTCTTCATCTCGATGACGGTGCTGTCTGTATTTTTGGACGAGCTGGGATTTTTCGGCTTTCTCGCATCGGCGGTCTTAAAGAGGGCGAAATCGGGACAAAAGAGACTTTTCTTCTCGCTGTACGCCGCCGTATCGCTGCTTACAATCGTCACCTCGAACGACATAATAGTGCTTTCCTTCACCCCCTTTATCTGCTATTTTGCCAAGAACGCGAAGATAGACCCAGTGCCCTATCTTGCCGCCGAATTTGTCGCCGCGAACACGTGGAGCATGCTGCTTATCATAGGCAATCCCACCAATATTTATCTTGCGACGGCGTGCGGCGTGGACTTCGTTACATACGTTAAATACAGCATATTTCCCACCCTTTTTGCGGGAACGGCGTCTCTCGGCGTGCTGTGGATAATGTTCAGAAAGAAGCTTTCCGCACCCATCACGGGCGAGGCGGACGACGCGAAGATAGGAGACAGATTGCAGCTTTGGGTGGGAATTGCCCACCTTGCAGTGTGCACCGTGCTGCTTGCGATAAGCTCATACATAGGGCTTGAAATGTGGTTGATTGCGCTGTGCTCGGCGGCAAGCCTTGCGCTGTTTGCGCTCGTCATTGCGGCGGCAAGGCAGCAAAAGCCGAGGGCGCTCGGCAGGTGCTTAATGCGCGCGCCGTGGCAGCTTATTCCCTTCGTGCTCTCCATGTTCGTGCTCATCGCGGGGCTCGAACAGAAGGACGTGACTGCGGCAATCGGCGGCTTTTTGGGCACAGATTTTGCCGCGTTGAAATACGGAGTGAGCTCATTTTTCGCCGCTAACCTTATCAACAATATCCCCATGAGCGTGCTCTTTTCGTCCATTATTTCCTCTGTCGAGGGCGCGGGCATCGAGGCGGTGTTTGCGACGGTGATAGGCTCCAATCTCGGCGCATATTTCACCCCAATCGGCGCGCTGGCGGGGATTATGTGGACGAAGATTCTGAACACGCACGGGCTGAAATTCGGATATACGGGCTTTTTGAAGATAGGCGTTTTCGTCGCCATTCCCGCGCTGTTTGCCGCAATCGGCGGGCTATATCTTTCACTATTCCTCTTCGCGTGAAATTTTTTTGCGGGCGGAAGAATGAGAATTTGGGGATATGCGAAATTAAATTTGCGGGATTGAGATTTTGAATTTGCGGGCGGCGGCAAAATAAAAGGGATAAAATAAAAAAACAAGGCAAAATCGCTTGTTTTTTTCGGAAATTGTATATATAATAATTAGGCAACTCGGGTTTAGCGCCCGCGCAGACGAAATGCGCCGATGAAAAACGGCGATAACGGCGACCGCGGTGAAAACGGCGATAGCGGCGGATGGATTTGGACGGCGAGCGCGAGTTGAAAATGTCAATATTGGGGCGTCGCCAAGCGGTAAGGCAACGGACTCTGACTCCGTCATTCGGGTGTTCGAATCACTTCGCCCCAGCCAATCGGAACCGATAAGAACACTGCTTATCGGTTCTTTTTTTTGTTGTAAAAAAATCAATTTGAATATAAATA
>CANRKX010000006.1 GCA_947631325.1 uncultured Clostridia bacterium
CCCCTTTTTTTGATATACTCTATACTAATTATAATCATTTTGCAAGCCGAAAAAGCCCGATTGAACTCCACGAGTCGAAAAAGGCGGGGAACTTTAAAATTTTTTGACTCTACCACCGAAATTTCATACTCTACTCACAGTAGAATGGGCAATTTGCTTGTGTTTTTTTTGTATATATGTTAAAATATCGCTATGGATGATTTGAAGGACGTTATAGCTAAAAATCTTGTGGAGTTGAGGACGCAGGCGGGACTGACGCAGCTGCAGCTTGCCGAGATGCTCAACTATTCGGATAAAGCAGTCTCGAAATGGGAGAGGGGGGAAGCCATTCCCGATCTGAGGGTGTTGATACAGCTGTCGCAGATATACGGAATTACCCTTGACGGGCTGGTTTCGGGGGCGGCACCCGCGGTGAGCGCGCAGCCCAAAAAGCACATCGCTTCGAAGAGGGCGTTTATAGTGGCGTTGAGCGTAATTTTGGTGTGGTTCGTGGCGACGGGGGTGTATGCCCTGTTCTTCTTTATACCCGTGACGGCGGAATACGCATACCTTGTATTCGTCGTCGCGCCCCTGCCGACGGGCATAGTTTTGACGGTGTTCTCGGTAAAATGGGGCAACAGGGTGACAAACGCGGCGGCAATATCGGTGATACTGTGGGCGTGCGTGCTGATTTTCCATATATACGTCATAACCTTTTCGCAGTTTTCCAAGATATATTTCCTGTATATCGTGGCGGCGGTGTTTGAGATACTTATAATTCTGTGGTTCGTATACAGGTGGTATTCGGCGAAAAAGGGAAAGTGAGAGGATAGTACTATGGATTTAAATAAACTTGCGGACGCGCTTATCCCCGACGAGGGGCTGCTTCCGCCCGAAGAATACGAAATAATTTTCCCTCCGCGCGAGATGAAGAAGGGCGCCGAGGTCACCCGACTTGCGCCCTCGCCCACGGGATTTATACACCTCGGCAACCTCTATTCGGCGCTCGCGGACGAGAGGGCGGCGCACACGACGGGCGGGGTGTTTTACCTGCGCATTGAGGACACCGACGAAAAGAGGAAGGTGGAGGGCGCGGTGGAGAGCGTCATCCGTTCCCTGAAATACTTCGGCATAAACTTCGACGAGGGGGCGGAGATAGATTCGCCGCTCAACGTTTACGGACCCTACTACCAAAGGCAGAGGGCAAAGATATACAGAAGTTTTGTGAAAAAGCTCATAAAAGAGGGCAGGGCGTACCCCTGTTTCTGCACCGAAGAGGAGCTGGAAAAGATACGCGCCGAACAGACCGAAAAGAAGTTGGTTACGGGATATTATGGTGCGTATGCCAAGTGCAGGGGGCTTTCGGAGGAGCAGATATATAAAAATCTCGCCGAGAAAAAGCCCTATGTGATAAGGCTGAAATCGATGGGAGACGTCAACGTAAAACACCCCTTTCACGACGCAATAAAGGGGGAGATAACGGTCACCGAGAACGACCAGGACGTGGTCATATTGAAGTCGGACGGAATTCCCACCTATCACTTCGCCCATGCAATAGACGACCATTTTATGCGCACGACGCTCGTCATTAGGGGGGAAGAATGGCTTTCGAGCCTGCCCATACACATAGAACTGTTCTCGGTTTTGGGCTTCAAGCCGCCGAGATATGCGCACACCTGCTCGCTGATGAAAGTGGACGGCGAGACCAAGAGGAAGCTTTCAAAGCGCAAGGACCCCGAGCTGTCGTTAGATTATTACAGGAAGGCGGGATATTACCCCGAGGCGGTCATAAGATATCTGATGACGCTATTAAATTCCGACTTCGAAGAGTGGACGTTGAAGTTCCCCCAAGCCGACTGGCACGACTTCAAATTCAGAATTGAGAAGATGGGCAAGAGCGGGGCGTTATTCGACCTCGACAAGCTATCCGACGTCTCCAAAACTCTGATATCCACCAAATCGCCCGAGGATATATACGACTTTTTGAAGGGCTGGACGGACGAATTCGGAAATGAGAAGGACCGTGCGCACTTTGAGGAGCGGGAGTATATAATAAAAATATTGAACCTTATAATGGGCACGGGCGGCAAGAAGAGGAGAAAGGACATCGAGCGCGCCGAGCAGGGCGTGAGGTTGATGGATTACTTCTTTGACGACAGTTTTGCGCCCCGATATGAGTTCCGCTTTGATAGGGAGACGGTGGACGCCGTTTTGGAAAGATTTGAAAGGCTTTACGACCCCGCAGACGACAACGGCGCGTGGTTTTCAAAGGTGAAGAGCGTGGCGGCGGAGTTGGGCTTTGCCGCGGAGATGGCGGACTTTAAGCTTCGACCCGAGGCGTACAGGGGGAGCGTTGCAGACGTTGCCGAGATTTTGAGGATTGCCGTGACGGGAAGTGCGAACTCGCCCGATTTGTGCACCATTATGTCAATTTTGGGCAAGGAGAGGTGCGTTGCGAGGTTGAGAGCGGCGAGGATGAGGGGGAAGGAATAAAGAGGTTGCGGGGTGAAAGGGAAACCTTCTCTCCCCCGAACCTTTGGGTTCGGGTACTCTCCCCCTTAGAAAGTGGGAAAGTCAAAATGAGGTGAAATTATTAGAAGTAGTCGCCGCATACCCGATGGGATTCTTCGGCAGGCGCGCGGCGTTCACGCCGCGCGCCGCTCAGAATGACAGCAAGGGAGGGGCGCGGTTATTATTGTTAATCATAAGCAATGCTCATCATAAGCCGTGCCCATAGAAAGACGCGGGACAGAGATGCGAGCAGGCAAGGAATAATAAGGAAAAATAATTAGAAGTAGGCACCGCATACCCTATGGGATTCTTCGACAGGAGCGCGGCGTTCACGCCGCGCTCCGCTCAGAATGACAGCATTGGAAGAGCCGCGCAAAATGTTTATACGAAGCGCGAAAGTAGTACAAAGGAGAGGAATATGGAGATAGTAACAGCGTTACTTGTGGCGGCGTTTCTGTTCATCACCGGCAGCATGCTCGGGTGGGTGACGGAAGTGCTGTTCAGAAGATTTTTTACGGCTAAGAAATGGATAAATCCCGGGTTCCTTACAGGTCCCTATCTGCCCCTGTACGGCTTCGGACTGGCGGGGCTGTTCGCCGTTTCGTTTTTACCGATATATACGGGTTACGCGTGGCTCGACGCCATACTTATAATACTTATAATGGGCGTCACGATGACGCTAATCGAGTACATAGCGGGGCTGATATTCATAAAGGGAATGAAGATAAAGCTTTGGGATTACTCCAACAGGTGGGGAAACGTGCAGGGCATAATTTGCCCGCTGTTTTCGCTGTTTTGGCTGATTGTGGCGGCGTTCTACTACCTTGTCATAAGGCTGTATGTGATTGACGCGGTGGTGTGGTTTGTCGAAAATATAGAGTTTTCCTTTGTGGTGGGGCTGTTTCTCGGCGTGTTTTTGGTCGATTTGGGGCACTCGCTGCATATTTCGGCGAAGATACGCGCGTTTGCGAAGAAGCATGAGATTGTCGTGTCCTTCGAGAAGTTGAAGGAGAGCGTGAAAGATAAGATTGAGTCGATTGGCAGCAAGGCGAGCTTTGTGTTCCCCTTTAAGTCGGCGAGACCCTTGGACGATGAGTTGGAGAGTTACAAGGACGAACAGGAGAAGGGGAAGGAGAGAGAGACCCATTGAGCGGGCGACCTTCTCTCCCCCGAACCTTGGGGTTCGGGTACTCTCCCCCGTAAACGGTGGAAAGTTATAATGAGGTGGGATTATTAGAAGTAATCGCCGAGACCACGGGGGGATATTTCGACTGCGCTCGACTTATAAGTCTCGCTTCGCTCAATATGACAGGAAGAGATGAGCCGCGGCGTTGTGTGTCACAAAAAATTTTAAAATAATAAAAAAACAATATGACCAAGCTCGATAAGGAAGCGTTGCGGAGATGCGAGCAGAACAAGGAGAGCGCGGATTGTCCCGACGGGAGCGTACAATGAAGTACGTGACCGAGGGCAAACGCAAGCTCGACACAGTTATGCGAAGTATATACGCGGCGCGCAAGTATAGACAGAGGTGCTAATATGCTTGAGTTGATAAATATAACAAAAGACTATCCCGTGGCGGGGGGAAAGGTGCAGGCGTTAAAGGGCGTCAGCATCAAGTTCAGAAAGAATGAGTTCGTCTCCATTCTCGGCGCTTCGGGCTGCGGAAAAACCACCCTCTTAAACATTATAGGCGGGCTCGACAAGTACACGTCGGGCGACCTTCTGATTGAGGGAGTCAGTACCAAGCAGTACGGCGACAGGGATTGGGATACCTACCGCAACCATTCGATAGGCTTTATCTTCCAGAGCTATCACCTTATACCCCAACAGACAATTTTGCAGAACGTGGAGCTTGCGCTCACCATTGCGGGCGTTGCCAAGGACGAGAGGAAGAGAAGGGCGATTGAAGCCCTCGAAAAGGTGGGGCTTTCGGATAAATTGAACAACCGACCCAACCAGCTTTCGGGCGGGCAGGCGCAGAGGGTGGCGATTGCGCGCGCCCTTATAAACGACCCCGAAATAGTGCTCGCCGACGAGCCGACGGGCGCGCTCGACTCCAAGACCAGCGTGCAGATAATGGAGCTTTTGAAGGAAATCTCCAAGGACAGACTCGTTATTATGGTCACGCACAACCCCGAGCTTGCCGAGAAGTACTCGACGAGAATTATAAGGCTGTTGGACGGAACGGTGACCGACGACAGCATGCCTTACGACGGCGGGGAAGAGGGCTTGGATAAGGGATATGCAGGGGGCAATTTACAAAATAACAATAATGACGCTATCATTGGCGAGGACGGCGGGAAAGAAGAGGACGGCGACACAGCCGAGAAAAAAGAGCAGATAGAAAGCCCGAACGCCGAGGAGAGCGGAGAGGAGAAAGAAGGCGGGGCGGCAATACCCCAAAAGAAAAAGACCAACAAGGGCAGAAAGAAAAAGACTTCGATGTCCTTTGGGATGGCGTTTATGCTGTCGCTCAAAAACCTGCTGTCGAAGAGCAAGCGGACAATTATGGTCTCCATTGCGGGGAGCATAGGAATTATAGGCGTCTCGATGGTGCTCGCCATTTCCGCGGGCGTGCAGGGCTACATCGATAAGATGGAGGACGACATGCTGTCGGGCTATCCCCTTACGGTGGCGGAGATGGCGGTGGATATAAATTCGCTTATGGGCACAGCCGCCGAGCAGAATACCAAGGTGGACCCGAGAAGGATAGACGACAAGGTGTACGTGGATTCGGTTGTAGACAGCCTGATGGAGATGAACAACGCCTTTGTCACCAATATAGTGAGCGAGCAATACATAGACTATGTGAAGAAGATGCCCGAGAGCTACTATAACGCCATAACATACGATTACGGCACACAGATGGCGAACAATATCTTCGCCGAATATCACATTAAGGACGGCGACGAGGGGGAGATGATTTCCGTCACGGGAATAAGGCAGACCTATTCGTCGGTGCTCATGAATATTGCGACGAGCGATAAGGCAAACGAGGCGTTTATGTACTTTGCGGGATATATCCCCATGGTGCGCTCGTTCAGTCAATTGCCCGACAACTATAACTATGTGCTGTCGCAGTACGACATAGTGGCGACGAGTCTCGGAAAGACGGAAAATCTGACAGAGAGCCAGCTTGAGGACATTTTCGAAAATAAAGACAGCCTTATAATGGTTTTGAACAACGGGGCGACGAGCGATTTGGACCTTGCGCAGTACGGATTTGTGTCGCAGAATTACTTTATAGACTATGCCGAGAACGTCAAGCACATTGCGCAGGACGGAAAAGAGGTGACGAACGAGAACAATCCCGACCTCATAAACTTTGACTATTCGCAGTTCCTCGGGGGAGACAAGGCGCACTTCAGGTGGTACCCTGCGGATACTGTGTACGTGCCCGTGGACGAGGGGGAGAAAATACCCCTTCCGAGCGATATTACGACGGCGACTTCGCAGTTTGCCGAATATAAATATCTGCCCAAAGAGAGCGAATTTGATGAAAACCGCGAAAAGGGAGACGACGTTGATTTGAAGGTCAAGGTAATACTCCAAAAGAAGGAGGGCGTTTCCTACGGGTGCCTTGCTTCGGGAATGTACTACACTAAGGCGCTGTCCGACCACGCCTTAAAGACGGGCAGAGAGAGCAAGCTTGCAAAATACATAAACGAACACGGAGCGTTGGCGGGGGTGCCGTATATGCTATCATACCAATACCCCGCAGACGTGGTGCACAATCCCATTATTCCAAACTATCTCATTTCGCAATCGGACAATATGATGGAACGGGTGATGGGGTCGTTTACGGGGAGCGATGCGGTCAACAATAAATATAAAATCGACCTATCATACGTCGGGGCGGGCGAACTTCCAAAGACTTTCGAGATATACCCCCTCGACTTCGAGAAAAAGGAGCTTGTGACAGATTACCTCGACGGGTGGAACGACATGTGCGAGAGCAAAGCCGAATATACATACACGGCGGCGGACGGGAGCGAGGTTAAAATAACCTTAGACGAGGACTATGAAATTGAATACACCGACACGGTTGGGTTGATAATCAGTATGGTCAACACGATGATTGAGATGATAACCGTGGCGTTGGTGGCGTTCACCGCGCTGTCGCTCGTCGTATCTACTGTCATGGTGGGCATTATAACCTATGTGTCCGTCGTCGAGAGGATAAAGGAGATAGGAATTCTGCGCGCCGTGGGTGCGAGAAAGAAGGACATAAAGCGACTGTTCATGGCGGAGACCTTTATAATAGGGCTTGCGGCGGGAATTGTCGGCATTGCGGTGACATATATACTGTCGCTCATATTGAATCTGATAATAGGGGGGCTGTTCGGAATTTATACCATTGCGGCTCTCCCCATATGGCAGGCGGTTATCATGGTGCTGATAAGCGTGATGCTGACGCTCATTTCGGGGCTGTTGCCCGCGGCGGCGGCGGCGAAAAAGGACCCCGTTGTGGCGTTGAGGACGGAGTGAGCTGCCGAAACAACCTTCTCTCCCCCGCGTTTTAAGAACGCGGGTACTCTCCCCCGTAAACGGGGGAAAGGTATAATAAGGATATAATAAATAGAAGTAATAACCGAGACCACGAGGGGATTCTTCCACTCAATCGAACCTGCTTCGCAGGATTCTCATTCGGTCAGAATGACAACATGGAACGAGCTCGGATATTATTGTAAATAGGAAGCCGTGGCGCGGAATGACAGCATAGGACGGGCGGGGTTATAAATATATAAATAGGGAGGAAAAAATATGGATAAATATAAACTTAACGACGGAGTGGAAATTCCGAGTATCGGGTTGGGGACGTGGCAGTCGGAGAAGAGCGACGCGTATAGGGCGACGCTGGCGGCTATCGCATGCGGTTACAGACATATCGACACCGCGTACGCTTACGAAAACGAGGACGCAGTGGGGCGCGCCGTCAAGGACTGCGCCTTGAGCCGCGACCAAATATTTATAGGCACAAAACTGCCCTCGCATATCAAGAGTTACGACGGGGCGAAGGAGTACCTTGAACTGTCGCTTAAAGCGTTGGGCACGGACTATGTGGACCTATATATGATACACGCGCCGTGGCCGTGGATCGCGCCCGGGACGGACTGCACTGAGGGAAATATCGAGGCTTTCCGCGCCATGATAGACATGAAGGCGGAGGGGAAAATAAGGACTGTGGGCGTTTCCAACTTCAACGGCGAGCAGATAGACAGCATAATTGCGGCGACGGGCGTGACGCCGTCGGTCAATCAGATAAGATTTTTTATCGGCAATACCCAGCAGCCCATATATGAATATTGCCAAAAGAAGGGCATACTCGTCGAGGCATATTCGCCGCTTGCGACGGGGAAGATGGGCGAGGTGGACAAGATAGGCGAGATGGCGGCAAAATACGGCGTGTCGTTTGCGAAGATTTGCATTGCTTACTGTCTGCAAAAGGGGACGCTGCCGCTGCCCAAGTCGGTGACGCCCGCGAGGATTGCCGAAAATTTTGAAGTGGGCGTGGTCATTTCCGACGAGGACATAGCTGTGTTGGACGGCATTAAGGGGCTGTTCCCGAGGCCTTATAGGAGTTGAGGGGGCTGACGAAACAACCTTCATCCGTCTTTTTCTCGCTTTGCTACGAAAAAGACACCTTCCCCCTTACAAAGTGGGAAGGGTATAATAAGGTGGGATATTTAGAAATAGTCGCCGCATACCCGATGGGATATTTCGTCGTACCGCTGCGATAGCAGACTACGCGCGGCGTGAACGCCGCGCTCCGCTCAGGATGACAGCATTGTGTGAGCCGCGCTTTGGGAAAACACATACGCGGTAGAACGGGCGGATAAGATATAAATAAAGAAATAAACTGCCGAAAATAAAGGCGGGAAGGAGTTATATATGAAAAAGTCAAAGAAAAAAAGTGTGGTGGCGAAAGTTGCCGTTTGCCTTGCGGCGGCGGCTATGACAATTGCCGTGGCGTTCACGGCGGGGTGCTCGATTGCAGAGTATGAGGGAGAGTACTCATACCCCAATCAATGGGCTCCCACTGCGCCCTACTATGGCATTAAGGTCAACGTGAAGGTGCAGACCGACAAGAAGGGCGACAGAATAAGGGAAGTCAAGATTGTGGACAGCGACTATGTATCCGTCACCGAGACTTGGGAGGATAAACAGGTTTGGCTGGACGGCGTGGACGAGCTGGTGACCAAGTACCGCGGCAGATACCTTGCGGACGTGCTCTGCGAGACGGTTGAAACGGACGCAAACGGACAGCCCGAGACCCGCGACAACCAGCCCGGGCAGGCGCAGACCTTCGGGGGGCTTATCGTAACGGGCGCGACGCAGGGGTCGGGAAGGCTTTTGCTCGCCGTGCAGGACGCCCTCGAAAAGGCGGCGAAGGACCTTGGATATGAATTCAAGGACGGCGAATACGAATATCCCAACGCGTGGTCTCCCGCTGCGCCGCATTACGGAATGAAGGTGCGCGTCATGGTGCGGGACGGCATAATATACGGCGTCAAGAAGCTGAAGAGCGACTATGTGGAAGTTTCGGCGGACAACGCGGCGGCGGGTTGGAAGAGCTCGATGTGGACAAATTACGAGGCGGACGCATTCAAAAAATATGCGGGGATCAAAGTTGAGGACGTGCTTGCGGTGGGGACGACGATGTCGACGTCCGTGCCCGGGCAGGTTGACGGGCTTACCGACGAGAACCTTGTGATTGCGGGGGCGACGCAGAGTTCGGGAAGGCTGTTGCTTGCGGTGCAGAATGCGCTGAAGAAGTGAGAAAAAATCATCGCTCGCCTTCTCTCCCACGAACCTTTGGGTTCGTGTACTCTCCCCCGCTTGCGGGGGAAAGTTATAATGAGGTGGGATTATTAGAAATAGTCGCCGCATACCCGGGGGGATATTTCGACTGCGCTCGACTTTTAAGTCTCGCTCCGCTCAATATGACATGTTGGGACGGGCGGGATTCTTAATCGCTCTGCCGTTTCCCAAAGGGAACCCTCGGCAGGGCTTCGGGCTTACGCCCTCGCGCAATATGACAGCACGGGACGGCAATAATAAAAAAATACAATAGTTATAACGATAAAAAATACAAAAAATGTTAATATATAGGTGAATTTATGGAAAATTGCAGGGTGTTGACGATGCAGGATTTGTCCTGCGTGGGGCAGTGTTCGCTGACGGTGGCGCTGCCAATACTGTCGCGTTACGGAATCGAGACTTGCGTGCTGCCGACGGCGGTGCTTTCAAAC
Organism: uncultured Clostridia bacterium; assembly: GCA_947631325.1. Taxonomy (GTDB): domain Bacteria; phylum Bacillota; class Clostridia; order Christensenellales; family Borkfalkiaceae; genus Coproplasma. The sequence goes on from CANRKX010000006.1 coordinate 9,747, forward strand.
CATACCATGTTCAAGGGGTGGAGCTATCTCGATTTGACCGACGAAATACCCAATATTTTTGAATATTGGCAAAAAAACGACTTGAAGTTTGACGGCTTTTTGCTGGGGTATTTGGGCAAGGCGAGGCTCATGGACATTGCCGTGGAGTGCTTTGAAAAGTTTGCAAACGAGGGCGCGAAGATAATTATCGACCCCGTTTTCGGCGACAACGGCAAACTGTACGGCGGATTCGACCTACAATACGTCAAAGAGATGGGCAAGCTTTTGGGGCATGCCGACATTATTCTGCCCAACGTCACCGAGGCTTGCTATCTTACGGGAACGCAATATAGAGAGGTCTACGACGGGGAGTTTGTGGACGAACTTTGCCGAAAATTGAGGAAGATGACGGCTGCCGATATCGTGATGACGGGCGTGGAGTACGGCGGAAAGATAGGCGAAAAGATTTACTTGAAGGACGGCAAGGGCAAGATGACGTGGCATGTGCTTTTGCCCTCGAAAAAGCATGGCACGGGCGATATCTTCGCATCCGTCTTTACCGCAAATTTGTTGGGCGGGAAGGACATGAAGTCCTGCTGCGACGCGGCGGCGGAGTTTGTGGCGGACTGCCTTAAAATTACGGGCAAGGATCACTTCTACGGCGTGGAGTTCGAGAAGGTGTTAAAGGGCTGAAAAGGGCAAAAATTTAACGCCCGCGGCGCTTGAAATTTCAAGCGCCGCGGGCGTACTTATACCCAAATATTTAAATATATATCGATATTTTTACATTACGACGACGTTATGCTCGTCGAAGATGTCCTTATATTCCTTGGGGAGATGACCGTCGGTCACGAGGACGTCGATATCGTCGACGTCTGCAAAGGCATAGGGATTGATTTTGCCCACCTTGGACGTGTCGAGCATCATGAACACCTGCCTTGCCTTTTTGAGGACGTCCCTCAACAGGTCGCTTTCAACCTGACTGTTGCAGGAGAAGCCGTTTTCGGGAGTGAACGCCGTTGCCGAGACAATGGCTATCTGGAAATTGCTGATATCGAAATAGTGCTTCGAGGCGGGGGAGGCGGTGGAGAGATTATCCTTCATCAACATTCCGCCGACGACGGTTACCTTTATATTCTTTTTCTGCGCAAGCTCCATTGCAACGGCGAGACCGTTGGTGAAGATGGTGCACTTTATGTCGGGCATTTCCTTGGCGAGATACATTGCCGTGGTGCCGCCGTCGAGGAAGGCGCAGTAGCCCTCTTCGATGAGAGTTGCGGCTTTCTGGGCGATGATTATCTTTGCGTCGGTGTTTATGGTGGTCTTCTTGGTGTAGGCTTCGCCCGATACCTTCTGGACTTCCTTGACGCTCATTGCGCCGCCGCGAATTCTTATAATTCTGCCGTCCTCTTCAAGCTGGAACAAGTCGCGCCGTAAAGTCATCTGCGAGACGCTGGGGAAAAATTCCTCAAGCTGTTCCAAAGTCATTTTGCCGCGTTTGTCGAGAATTTCCGCTATCTCCTCGATCCTTTCCCTTTTCATAAAAAACCTCTGTGAAAATTTAACAGCCGAAAACTGTTTCTATATTATTTTAATCTTTCGGTCTTGAAAAGTCAAGAAAATAAGGGGGTAATTTAACATTCTTTATAAAAAATTGTTAAAAATGTTCATTGGGGGAGAAAAATTAATAATCGGGCGGCAAAGGGCGCGAAAATAAATTGATTTTAATAAGATATTAATATATAATGTGGTAGAATATGTTTTTCAGAAGATTGAGGGCGGACATCGCGGCTGCCAAAGCCAACGACCCCGCCGCGCGCAACAAGTTCGAGATATGGCTCACCTATTCGGGCGTGCATGCGCTCTCTCACCACCGATTGGCGAACAGGCTGTATAAAATGCACCTGAAGCTGTTGGCGAGGATAGTTTCGCAGTGGTCGAAGCGCAGGACGGGCATCGAAATTCACCCCGCCGCCAAGATTTCGGAGGGGGTGTTCATCGACCACGGGCAGGGAGTCGTCATTGGCGAGACTGCCGAAGTGGGCAGGGGAACCGTTCTATACCAAGGCTGCACTTTGGGCGGCACGGGAAAGGAGACGGGCAAGCGTCACCCGACGGTGGGCGAGCACTGCGTGATTTCGGCGGGCGCGAAGGTGCTGGGAAATATTAAGATAGGAGATTATGCCAAGGTGGGCGCGGGCGCGGTGGTGCTGAGGGATATTCCCCCGCATGCGACGGTAGTCGGCGTTCCCGGGCGGATTGTGAGGATAAACGGCAACAGCGCGGTGGACTTGATGCCCGAGAAGGAAGATCCCCTTGTAAAGGAAGTCTGCGCCGTGCGCGAGAGGGAAATTGCCCTTGAAGAGAGGATTGCCGAGCTTGAGAGAAGGCTCAATAAAGAGGACGAAGATGAGAATTTATAATACGCTTACGCGCAGGAAGGAAGAGTTCGTTCCCCTCGAAGAGGGGAAGGTCAAGATGTACGCCTGCGGAATAACCGTTTCGGGGGAGGCGCACGTCGGTCACGGCTATCAAGCCCTTATCTACGACGTGATGAGAAAGTTCCTCGAAAAAGAGGGATATAAGGTGGTTTACGCCCGCAACTATACCGATGTGGACGACAAGATAATCGCAAAGAGCCGCGAGACGGGAATTCCCGCCGACAAATACGCCGCCATGATGATTGAAAAGACGGACGGCGTGATGAAAAAATTCGGAGTGGACGATCCCACCGTGTGGCTCAAAGCGACCGAAAATATCGGAAATATCATTGATTTTATACAAAAACTCATAGAGAAGGGGCACGCATACGCCGCGGAGTGCGGGGACGTGTACTTCGACGTGTCGAGCTTCAAAAGATACGGATGCCTTTCTAACAGGAGCGTCGAGGACATGCTTGACGGCGTTCGCGTGGAGAACGGCGAGGAGAAGAGAAACCCCGCGGACTTCGCCCTGTGGAAGGCGGCGAAGGAGGGGGAGATAAGCTGGCAGTCGCCCTGGGGAAAGGGGAGACCGGGCTGGCACATAGAGTGCTCTGCGATGAACAGGGCGGCGTTCGGCGAACAGATAGATATACACGGCGGCGGGCGCGACCTCATTTTTCCTCATCACGAGAACGAGATTGCGCAGTCGGAGAGCCTGACGGGGAAGCAATTCGCAAAATATTGGACGCACAACGGACTTATAAAGGTCAACGGGCAGAAGATGTCGAAGAGCCTCGGCAATACCCTCTTATTGGAAGACCTGCTTCAAAAATATACCAACGAAGCCATAAAATTCGCGCTGTTGCAGAATAATTACCGAAACGATATCAACATAACCGACGACCTCTTCCCCGACGCCGAGAAGCACATGACCGAGTTCTACAAAATCATAAAAAAGGTGGAAGAAAAGTTCGGCAAGGGCGAAAGGGGAAACGGGGCGATTGACGACAAGTTCAACGAGGATATGAGAGAGGACTTCAACACCGCGCTGGCGTTATCCGAGCTGTTTGCGCTTTTTAAGGGCGTTTCTTCAAAGCTCGCGGCGGGTGATGAAAGCTGCGCCGAGGACGTTCGGCAGATCAGGGAGACCTATTCGCTGTTGGGGATATTCAAAAAGGACGCCGACCAATACCTTGCCGAGGTTGCAGAAAAGACGCAGGATTTGGGAGCGGAGGCTATCCCCCAAGAGATAAAAGAGCTGGCAGAAAGGCGTTGGCAGGCGAAGAGAGAGAGAAATTTTGCCTTGGCGGACCAACTGCGCGCCGAGCTGGACGGGCTGGGATATGCCGTGAAGGACGGCAAGGAAGATTACGAAATAATTAAAAAATAAAGGTGTATATATGAAAAAATTCACAAGCGAAACGTTGCGCGAGACCTATCTTAAATTTTTCGGCGGCAAGGGACATGCCATAATTCCCTCGGCGTCGCTAATACCCGAAAACGACCCCACCGTGCTGTTTACGACGGCGGGCATGCACCCCCTCGTGCCCTATCTTTTGGGCGAAAAACACCCCGCGGGAAGGCGGCTTTGCGACGTGCAGAAGTGCGTTAGGACGGGGGATATTGACGAAGTGGGCGACAGCGCGCACTGCACCTTTTTCGAGATGCTCGGCAACTGGTCGCTCGGCGACTACTTCAAAGAGGAGATGATTCCCTGGTCGTTTGAATTTCTTACTTCCGAAGAGTACTTGGGGATACCCGCGGACGATATCGCCGTTACCTGCTTTGCGGGAGACGGGGATTGCCCCCGCGACGAGGAGAGCGCAAGGCTGTGGCAGGAGTGCGGCATTAAAAAGGAGCATATATTCTTTCTCCCCAAGTCGGGAAACTGGTGGGGACCTGCGGGAACGACGGGACCCTGCGGACCCGATACCGAGATGCATATAATAAGAAATCATGAAGAAGCCGACAAGCTTGCGCCCGACCAATTCGACGACGCGCCCAAGGGGACCTTCCTCGAGATCTGGAACGACGTCTTTATGCAATACAACAAGAACGCGGAGGGCAAATACGAGCCGTTGAAGCAGAAAAACGTGGATACGGGCATGGGGCTTGAGCGGACATTGTGTATTCTGAACGGGAAGGACAGCGTTTACGAGACGGATATCTTTGAAAGGGCGATACAGAAAATAGAGACGCTGACGGGCAAAAAATACGGGGAAGGCGGGGAGATTACCAAAGCTTTCCGCGTCGTGCTCGACCACGTGCGCACGGCGACGTTTATGCTCGGCGACACCAAGGGGGTCGTGCCGTCCAATACCGACCAAGGATATATTTTGAGGAGAATAATAAGGCGGGCGGTGCGCTTCGGAAGAAATATCGGGCTGCCGCAGGGGGCTTTGAAAGACGTTGCGGCGACCATAGTCGAAAAATACGCCCAAGTATACCCCGAACTCGTCAAAAATTCTTCCAAAATCTACGAAGAACTCGAAAAGGAAGAGCTGAAGTTCTCGCGTACCCTTCAACAGGGATTGAAGGAGTTCGAAAAGGTGGCGGCTGCCCTTTCGGAGAGCGGAGAAATTGACGGAGCGACGGCTTTCCACCTATACGATACCTATGGATTCCCCGTCGAAATCACGGGCGAAATGGCGCGCGAAAAGGGGCTGACGGTGGACGTTAAGGGATATGAGGCGGCTTTTTCGGAGCATCAGGAGAAGAGCCGCGCGGGGAGTGAGCAGAAGTTTGCCTGCGGACTTGCCGATCACAAGGAAGAGACGACGCGCCTGCACACCGCGACACACCTTTTACAGGCGGCTCTGCGCCGCGTCTGCTCGCCCGATATCGAACAGAAGGGGAGCAACATAACCGAGGAGAGATTGCGCTTTGACTTCAACTTTGCGCGCAAGCTCACGCCCGAGGAAGTGGCGGCGGTTGAGGAGCTTGTGAACGGGGTAATAGCGCAAAATATTCCCGTCGTGATGGAGGAAATGAGCCTTGAGGACGCCAAAAAGCAGGGATTTACCGGGCTTTTCGAGAGCAAGTACGGCGAGAGGGTAAAGACCTATTCCATAGGCGATTTTTCAAAGGAGATTTGCGGCGGACCGCATGCCGCGACCACGGGCGAGCTGGGGACTTTCAAGATTGTCAAGCAGGAGAACGTGTCGGCGGGCGTGAAGAGGATTAAGGCGGTGCTGATAAACGAGTGAGGGTTGACGGCGACCCCGAGGGCGGCGCGGAAGAGCCCGAATGGGCGGCGGCGCGAATGACGCTGCGGCTTGGGCGCGGAATAGCCCGAGAGAGGGGCGGCGAGCCTTATAAATAATATGATATAGAATATAAAAATATAAAAATATCAAAATAGCGCGCTTGCGGGGTGGCAAGCGCGCTATTTTGATGGGGAACCTTCTCTCCCCCGAACCTTAGTAGCGGTTCGGGTACTCGTCTCAACGGCTGTAAGGAAAGACAGCCGTCTCGGGCACCGCTCGCGCGGACGTATGCGCTCGCTCTTCTCACACAAAAAAACAGCGGGTGTCCGCTGTTTTAAGAATTTTGTGTTCGTCCCTTAAAAAGTGGGAAGGTTATAATGAGGATATAATATTAATAATCAGAAATAGTCGCCGAGACCACCATGGGATCCCTCGACTCTATCGAACTCGCTTCGCGAGGTTCTTAATCGCTCGGGATGACAGGTTGGGAGAGAGGTTCTTGTTTGTACAATATGAAAGGGGTGAAAATGGGGTGGAAGTGGGGGGATTTTGGGAGAGTTAAAATAAATTTAAAATTTATAAAAAACTTTGTAAACGCAACTCAAAACAGCTTGACAGATATTTTATAAAATAATAAAATAATCTTACTTGCAACAAGAAGTTAAGGATAGCCTGAAGTCTTTTCAGGCATATTTTAAGGAGTAGAAAATGAAAACCTATATGGCAAAGGCGGAGGCAGTAGAGAGAAAGTGGTATGTCGTCGATGCAAGCGGCGTCCCTCTCGGCAGGCTCGCTTCTAAAGTTGCAGCCATACTTCGCGGCAAAAATAAGCCTACCTTTACCCCCAACGTCGATACGGGTGATTTTGTCATAGTCGTCAATTGCGACAAGGTAAAGCTCACGGGCAAGAAGTTAGAGGATAAATATTACAGATATCACACCGGATATATCGGCGGGTTGAAGGAAGTATCCTATAAAAAGCTCATTGCGGAGAAGAGCGATCTTGCCGTATACGAGGCGGTTAAGGGTATGCTCCCCAAAAATTCGCTGGGAAGAGATATGATAAAGAAGCTCAAAGTATTCAAGGGTCCCGAGCACAATCATGAAGCGCAGCAGCCCGTTGAGCTGAAATTATTTTAAGTTGAGAGGTATAGTTTGATATGGCTAAAGCTAATTTAAAGAAAAAGCTTCAATTCTGGGGAACGGGCAGGAGGAAGAAGGCAATCGCCCGCGTTCGTCTCATTCCCGCAGGAACGGGCATAATCAAAATTAACGACAGGGCTTTCGAGGACTATTTCCCTCAATCGGTTTTGCAATATGTCGTCAAGCAGCCCCTCGTGCTGTTGGGCGTTGAGGCGAAGTACGACGTGCTCGTCAACGTCTACGGCGGAGGATTTACGGGGCAGGCGAACGCCATACGTTTGGGCGTTGCGAGGGCGCTTTTGCAGGCGGAAGAAGGCAGCCGCCCCGCGTTGAAGAAGGAGGGCTTCCTCACGCGCGACCCGAGAGTCAAGGAGAGGAAGAAGTACGGCTTGAAGAAGGCGCGTCGCGCTCCTCAGTTCTCGAAGAGATAAGTTTTCGGGACAAATTCACAAAAAAGTGCAGGCATTGCGATTGGGCAATGCCTGTTGTTTTTTGTGGGGACGCATGGGCGGTCTTTTAGGTGCTGATTGATTGTAATGACGGTTTTTAGGTTGCGGATTGATAATGGCGGCGGGTTTTTATAAAATTTTTAATAAATAGGTTGATTTTTAGCTATAATTTGTGTATAATTTGATTGAGGTGATATTATGATGATAAATACCAATCAAGTGTTGTCGATAACCGAAGCAAATCAAAATTTTTCCAAGGCGGCGCGAATTGCCGACAGGGAGGGGAGCGTTGTGATTTTCAAGAACAACAAGCCGCGGTATATGCTTGTGAATTTGGCGGACAATCCCGCTATCGACTTGACGGACGACGAAAAGATTGACGTTGTGGCGGGGCGCATACTCGAAAGGCACCGCAAGGCGTTCGAGGAACTTGCGAAATGATAAAATTCAGCAGGGAAAAGGTGATGCTTTTGCACCGTCTTTTAATTGAACAGACGGGCGGAGAGGACGGTATTCGCGATATCGGGTTGTTGGAATCGGCGCTCGAAGCATGTTATGCAACGTTTGACGGCGTGGAACTGTTTCCGACCAAGGAAGAGAAAGCCGCGCGGCAATGCATGGGGTTAGTGAGTAACCATGCGTTTGTGGACGGCAATAAGAGAATAGGCATATATGTTTTGCTGACCTTTCTCGAAGTCAATGGAATCGGATTGGAAGCGGAGGACGAAGAACTTGTGGAATTAGGGCTTGCGCTTGCCAAAGGTGAAATGAAGTATGAGGAGTTGCTTGGCTGGATTAAAGTGCACGAAGTGGTTTGAAGTTGATTGTATAGATTATTGGATAAAATTTTCAAAATAGTGGGAAAATTTTCATTTTCGATATTGCAATTCGGGGTTTTTTGTGTTATAATGTACAAAGTACGGCGGGGTTGCTGCCGTAAAATTTCAATCCAAAAATTTTTTAGGGGGATTTCTAAATGAAAAACGTAATTGTAGGGCAGTCGGGCGGACCCACCGCGGTAATCAATTCCAGCCTTCTCGGTGTGTTCAAAACGGCGAAAGACAGGGGCGCGGACGTTGTATACGGCATGGTCCACGGCATTAAAGGGCTTTTGGACAGGGACATTGTGGACCTTTCTACCCGCCTTAAAACCAGCCTTGATATGGACCTTTTGAAGAGGACTCCTTCGTCCTTCCTCGGCTCCTGCCGCTACAAACTGCCCGATATCGAGGGCAATGAGGAGACTTACGACAAGATTTTCGCCATACTCGAAGAGCTTGAAATTTACGCTTTCTTCTACATAGGCGGCAACGATTCCATGGACACCATAAAGAAGCTGTCCGATTACGCTGTCAAGATAAAGAGCCCCATACACTTCATGGGCGTTCCCAAGACCATAGACAACGACCTTGCCATAACCGACCATACGCCCGGTTACGGCAGTGCGGCGAAGTACATTGCGGCGACCACCAAGGAGATTATCCGCGACGGTCTCGTATACGACTATCCCGTCGTATCCGTCATCGAGGTCATGGGGCGCAACGCGGGCTGGCTTACCGCCGCTACCGCGCTTGCACGCGGAGAGGACTGCGAGGGAGTGGACGCTATCTACCTTCCCGAAGTCGTGTTTGACGTGGACAAGTTCCTCGACTATGTTGGCAAGCTCTTGAAGGAGGACAGGTCGATAGTCGTAGCCGTTTCCGAGGGCGTTAAAGTTGCGGACGGCAGATATGTTTGCGAGCTTTCAGACCACGTCGACTATGTGGATGCATTCGGACACAAGCAGTTGGCGGGCACGGCGCGCTATCTTGCGGGCAAGGTTGCCGAAAAGTACGGCGTTAAGACGAGGGCTATCGAGCTTTCGTCTCTTCAAAGGTGCGCATCTCACATTCAGGCGCGCGTGGACGTAACCGAGGCGTTCAACGTCGGCGGTGCGGCAGTTAAGGCGGCGTTCGAGGGAATGTCGGGACAGGTTATCACCTTGAAGAGAGTTTCGGACGACCCCTATATGTGCGTCACCGAGCCTGCGGACGTTCACTTCATCGCAAACGTCGAGAAGAAGGTTCCCCGCGAGTGGATAACCGACGACGGCACAAACGTAAAGCCCGAGCTTGTACACTATATAACCCCGCTCATTCAGGCGGAGATCTCGCCCCTGTGGGTAGACGGTCTGCCCCGCCATATAAGGTTGCACGTCAAGTCAACCGTTAAAAAGTAATTAAAAATTTTCCGTGCGGCGCGCAAAAAATTGCGCGCCGCTATTTTTTGCGGCGCAGGCGGTTGCTTATCTCCTCATGGCGCATTAAGGTAGAATAGAGGAGGTTGCCGTCGCCGGAATTTGAGCCGTCATTAATATATTTGCCATCTGCCGACGAGCGTTCGTTTGGCGAAGGAGCGTTTGCCGCGGGGGAGGAAGAGGGCTCTCTTGCGCCCGCGCTTTTTGCGCCTTGAAGCCCGTCTATCGCTTTAAGTAAGTTCAAAAGTGCGAATTTTTCCAAATCTGCTCTCCTTTTTACACATTTTTTTTCAAAATCAAGTCAAATTTATTGATTAAAAATATCGTTTGGTATATAATTAGAAATGCTTGAATTGTAATGCAAGTATTCCATCTGCGGAGTGACGAAATGAGAAAACGTTTCACTGAAATTATATGCGCCGCGCTCGCTTCGGTTGTCGCGTTAGGCGCTTCGGTTGCCGCGGGCTGCGCGCCCTATTACGACGGCGAGGCGCTGCCGGGCGAATACCATACGGAGGCTGCCGCCATATCCAACGGCGGATTTGCCGTTCAGAAGGGCGACTACGTATACTTTATCAACGGCGTACAGAGCAATGCCGCCGACAATACCTTCGGCAAGCCCTTGAAGGGCTCAATTATGCGCATTGCGGCGGACGATCTGAAAGGTCATAACTACTCTTCCGCCGACGTGGTCGTTCCCCTTATAGCATATTCCGCAGACCATGACACGGGTATATTCGTATACGGCGACTATATATATTATGCCACTCCCTCGACGGCGAGAGACGCGGACGGCGTCGTCCAGAACGCCCGCCTCGACATGAAGAGAACCAAGCTCGACGGCACGGAGACATTGAAATCGCCCTACGTGCAGTTTGCTTCCAACTCCGACGACTACCGCTTTGTAGAGGTGGACGGGACTGTATATATTCTATATATCGCATCTTCGGAGACGCTGTATGACGAGTCTACGGGGGTCACCAATATACACTCATACAACACGGCGACGGGAGTTGACACGTTGCTTGCATACAACGTGGCTTCCTATGCCTTCGACTCGCGCGAGAAGGGCAATGCGACGCTCTACTACACCATGAACGTGCGCAACTATTCGACGGGGTCGGACTATAAATACAACCAAGTTTACCGCGTGACAGCCGACGCAACCGAGGCGAAGGAGTACGATACCTCTAAAATCGTGGGCTGGGACGACGACAGCAACAGATATATCAACTGCGGCACCCTCGTCTTTGACGGCAGGGGGCAGATGGACGAAAAGACGCCCTTCAACTCTCAGGAACAGTCGGCGAACAGGCTGAGCTATACCTATACCTTAAAACAGTACGTGGGGGGGCACCTGTTCTATACCCGCCATACGACGCAGAATTCTTCGGAATATCTCTTCGATCTTAAAGACGGGGCGGTCAACGAAGAGTGGAAGCCCGTTGCGGGCAATGCCGCGGAGGACGAGAGAATAAAGAACGACGGCTCGGCGGCGGACGGATATATCTATATATTCGACAATAACAACGATTTGTCCTCCGTAATCGCTTCCGAGAACAGCACGATAACGGTAAACAGGGTGAAGGACGGCAAGCTTTCGGGCGAGCTTTCCAACGAAAACGGATACTTCACGATCGTGTCCGAGTCGGCGACACTGCTGTTTGCGGACGGGAACTATCTGTACTACTCGCTGTCGGGCGGGAACGGATATACCTTCAACAGGATTGACTACACGGGCGGCTGGCGTTCGTACGAGGCGGCTTCGCCCGACGGCAAGGTGAACGAATATACACCCGTCAAAATCCTCGACCTCGACAGCGTGAGCGACTGGTACGCGCCCGAGCTTTTGTGCAACCACCTGCTGTTTGCGAGCGAGACGGACAGCATGGCGACGTATAACTATATTATGGCGTTCGACCTTAACGACGGCGACGGAGCGATGAGCAACGCCGATATAGACGCCCTCAACGACAGATATAACGGAATTGTGGGCGAGGACGGAATTATCGAGGGCTACAACGACAGCGAAAAATACCCCACCGACAAGTACGCAAACCTCTCGGCGGCGGCGAAATATCTGTTCTATACGGGCGATATCGACTATGTGAAGGATTTGGCGGCGGCGACCAACGCGGCGCGCGAGGAGGACACAGACCCCGTGTACTCCGACGCGACGCTTTCCCTCCTCGAAGGCTTGCTTGCGCCCTCTGCGGATAACGACTGGAAGGATTACACCGACACGCGCAAGGTGAACGGCGTTGACGTCAAAGCCAACACGCGCGACTTCTACTACTCGGTGCTCGGCAAGATGACCGAGGACGACGAGGAGGCGTTGAGGAGCGACTTCAGGGCGAGCCTTGTCGCCTACCCCGAGGATGAGAGCGTGGGCTGGTATGACAGCCTGTCCACGGGAGCCAAGGTTGGGTTTATAGTCGGCGTGTGTGCGGGCGGACTGCTCATATTGGGCTGCGGCGCGTTTGTGGCGATAAGGCTTATTAAAAAGTCCAAGCGCGAGAAGGAGCAGGAGCTTGTTCCCTATAAGAAGAGAATCAAAGTCGACACGACGGACGACAAGAGCGTCAACGTCTATGAGGACGAGGACGCGGGGGCGACCGAGGCCGAAGGGGAAGAGAGCCAAGGCGAAACCGACGGAGAGCAAAATACCCAAAACTAAAATCTTTAAGATGATTGAAGCGACGGTCGGAGAGCGGCGGCGAGTAATTCGGCGATAAGACCGACGGCGATATAACCGCTTGGCGGCGAGATAAGCGACGACGGCGGCGGATATAGACTTAAAGGATAAAAAATATCGGGCAAAATTTGCGCCTTCCGCATATGCGGAAGGCTTTTTGCATACAACTTTTTATGTCGGGCGAAAAAGTTATAATAAAATTCAAAAATCATTGAAAAACAGTTTACAAATGCCGAAAATGTTAATATAATGTTACCGAAAAATTTACGGATAACGCGCGGGGTTATATCGCGCATATGCTGTATGGATTAATATATCGGGGGAAATGTTCAAATGATTCATTACGTCAAGTGTCCGAGGTGCGACCTCAACTATATAGACCCGGAGACGCAGGAGTACTGCGACGTGTGCATCGCGGAGATGCAGGGCAATAAATTGCAGTTTGCAGACCTCGACGACGAGGACTACGAACAGCTGGACGAGGAGCTCGGCGACGGCGACGATATCTGCCCCGTCTGCGGCGTCAACCCCATACGTCTCGGCGAGAAAATGTGCGAGAGCTGCCGCATGCAGCAGGAGTACGAAGAGGACGAGGACGTCGATATGGATAAGGACGAGGAGTGGAAGGAATACCTCGACGAGGACGACAGCGATTTGACGGTGGACGCCGAACTCGAGCAGGAGCTTGAAGCCGAGCTCGACGAGGAAGAAGAGGAGGACGAAGAGTACGACGGGGAGAGCGCGGACGACGAGCTTGAGGACGACTTCGAGGACGTCGGCTCGCTCGACGACTATGACGATGACGACGATGACGACGAGGACGAAGAGGACGAGGACGACGACGATTTTTAAGGGCGGTTTATCTTAAAAATATCAATATATATTTAAAAATCGCGCATTTTAGGTAAATGAAAGAGACTGAAAAATTGCGCTTTAAAAAATATTGCGTTTAATAAAAAAATTGCGTTTGATAAAAAAATTGCGCCGCTTTGAAAGCGGCGCTTTTTTTGCGGGGATTATTTCAATAAAATCAATTGGTCTAAAATGGTATTGAGCAACGGATAATATCGGGTGGGAAGGGCTGAAATTTTATTTGTTATATTGCTTGCCATACTTTCATTTTCGTCGCCCGTAAGCCCCAAAAGATAGTCGGCAGTGGTCGAAAGGGCGATACATAAATTTTTTAGAGTCATAAGCGAAACGCCCACCTTTCCGCCTTCCACGTCGGCTAAAAACCGAGGGCTGACATCCACTTTTTCCGCCAATTTTTCGCGGGTCATATTGTTATTTTTCCGCAACAAATTTATTCGCTCACCGAGAGTTTTGTTTATATCTTTCACGTTATCACCTCTATAAAGTATGAGCCGTTATTTATAGTTTATATGAGTGATTACTTCATATCAATGATGTGTCAATACACTTGACAAATGAAGTAATACCTCATATAATTATTATAAGGGTAATTACTTACGAGGTATAATTTTATGAAACGTAAAGGTTTGATTATTTTGCTTGCGATGATTTGCATAGTTTGTTGCGCGTTTGCTTTATCTGCCTGTGGCAATTCTGGCGGCGGCAATAACTCTGGCGACACCGATCAAACAGATCCAAACGGTGGGACAATTTCAGGTAGCGACGAAAACTGCGAACACAAATGGAGTTCATGGTCAACCGTTTCGGAAGCAACGTGTACCGAAAAAGGCAGTGAGGAACGCACCTGTTCGGTCTGTGGTGGTAAGGAAACAAAAGAGATACCTGCTCTCGGACACGTCTTTGGCACTGACAATGTTTGTACGAGGTGCGGCTTTGAGTTAAAGCCTACCGTCGGTCTTGAATACGAATTGATTAACGATACAAGCAGTTATTATGCAAGTAGTTACTATACCGTTACGGGTTTGGGCAATGCCGATGCCAAAGAAATTGTAATTCCTGCATATCATGCAGGCAAGACTGTTAAAAAAATAGCGGATGAAGCCTTTTACGGCAGCGATTATATTACAAGCGTTTATTTGCCGGGAACGATAAATGAAATTGGCAAGGAAGCGTTTTATTGGTGCGAAAATTTAAGTGAGCTGACAATCTCTAAACCTACAGATTACTCATTAATAATAAATGAGCAAGCATTTTATGGTTGCACTAAACTAAAAAATATAAGCCTGCCTGACGTAGTAACCGAAATTTATTCAAATTCGTTTGAAAATACAGGCTACTACAAAGATAAAAACAACTGGAAAAACGGAGCTTTGTTTTTGTGTGGCTGGCTGTTGACCACCGACAGCGCCGCGCCTACCGAATTAACATTGGATTCGTCGGCAAAAGGTATAGCAAACAACGCACTTTCAAACAGCAATATTACAAAAATAATTATCGAGACATCTATCAAATGCATAGAGAAATCTTTTGCAAACTGCAAGATTACCTCTGCAACTATTGCCGACAGGGATAATTTAATTTATCTGCCTAAAAAGCAGATAACAGAATTAAATATAATTTCGGACGAGCTATATGAAAATGATTTAAATGGATTTGGTTATTTGCAGAAATTGACAGTTCCGTCTTTATTGATTCATGAAAGGGGCTCTTCACGTCGATATAATGCGCAATTGCATTATCTGTTCGGACAAGCTCAGTATGAAGGCGCAGTAGAGGTGATAAGAGGATATTATAATAAAAATAATTATGAAACTGAATCGAAGCCATACTATATACCTTCTTCATTATGCGAAATAACCGTTCTGAGTGGTGCTATACCTGATTGTGCATTTTCAGGTATTTTATCTCTTAATAAATTCAATATAGGTAGCAGCGTTACTAGTTTAGGCAAATATATATGTAAGTTTAGTAATGAAAACGTCATTTTTAACTTTGTAGATGTAAATAGTTTTCTCAATGTAGATAAGGTTGCTTCAAATTGGTGTGCATACTCAATAAAACACTGGATGAATGATGATGTGAATTCAGGAATTTACACGTTGGGTGACGAGTATTTTAAAATAACTTTAAATAATAATATAATTGTTGATTTTAACTTACCTGACGGCACAACTAAAATTAAAGATTATACTTTCTGTAGTTGTACAAGCCTTGAAAGCATAACCATACCTAACAGCGTAACTTCTATTGGAAAAAATGCGTTCTGTAATTGCACAAGCCTTGAAAGCATAACCATACCTAACAGCGTAACTTCTATTGGAAATAATGCGTTCTATTATTGTACAAACCTTAAAAGTATTTATATAACCGATTTCACGGCTTGGTGTAATATTTTTGATTGTTCCTTTCCACCTTTGTCTAATGAATACAATCTTTATTTAAACAATGAACCTGTAACCGAAATCACCGCCAATATGCTGAAAGGCGTAACTGAAATCAAAAGTTATGCGTTCCTGTATTGCGCAAGTCTTAAAAGCATAACTATAGCCGACTACATAACTTCTATCGGAGATCATGCGTTTGAGCACTGCACAAATCTTAAAAGCGTGAATTTTAGCAATAATAGCAAACTAACTTCAATCGGCGATTGGGCGTTTGAGGGTTGCACAAGCCTTGAAAGCATAACCATACCTAACAGCGTTGCTTCTATCGGCTATGGTGCGTTCAAGCGTTGCACAAAACTTACGAGCATAACCATCCCCGACAGCGTAACTTCTATCGGTGCTGCTGCGTTCGAGTATTGCACAAGCCTTACAAGCGTAACTTTTAATAACACCGTTGGCTGGAAAGTTTCACTTAGCAGTAATATGTCAAACGCAATAAGCGTAACTGTTACTGACCCTACACAAAATGCTGAATATTTTCGGACCTATTTGAATTATTACTGGAGACGAGAGTAATAATTAAGTTAAATTATAAATCAAAATAAAACACAAAAGATTAAATGAAATGAAAGCAGCCCCGCCGACGGTTGAGAAACCGTCGGCGGGGCTGCTGTTTTTAAGGATATGGTGGGATTATTAGAAGTAGTAACCGAGACCACGGGCGGGTGGGGATAACCATAATATTGTAATAATATTTAGAAATGCAAGCCGCATACCCGATGGGATATTTCGACTTCGCTTCGCTTCGCGCAATATGACAGCAGGGAACGGGCGCAGGGAGGGGGAGAAGGGGTGCATAAGATTGGGGGGAATTGGCAAAAATTATAGTATGATTAAGGTCAATATTACCATAAATTCCATTAAGGAGAGGATTGCGGCGTTGGCGGGGGCGGACGTTACGGTTAAACTCAATCTCGGCAGAAATAAATACGTAACCTTTCCCGCGACATTGAACGGGGTGTATCCGTCGCTGTTTACGGTGAGCCCTTTCGACAAGAATTTTCTCGGCAAGACTGCCTATTCGTACTCCGAAATACTGTGCGGAAGGGTGAAAATTATGCCGATTGCGGCGGGGGAAGCCGAAAAAGCCTGAAAATCGGGAATATGGGGGCGGCGAGCGGCATATTATACCTTGTAACACGGCGTGTGCCGTAGGAGGAGATATGTTGAACGCAACCTTTCAGTCGGGCGCGTACACCCGCAAAGTAGCCGATATCAAGGCGCAGACAATTGTTGAGATAAAATTTTCGGGACAGGACGCGGGGGAGATTGTAGCCGCCTATCCGCAGGTGTCTTTAAATTCCGCGGAGGTGGCTTCGGGCAGGATAACGTACAGCGCGCGGCTCATATGCACCGTGGTCTGTTCGGACGGAGAGGGAAAACTTTTCAGAGTGCAGAAGGGGGCGGAATTTTCGCACTATGCCGACGACGAAAGGCTTGCGCCCGCCCAGCACGGCGACTGTCACCTTGCCTGCGAACGCGTTCAGATAAAGCGCGAGGGCTCCAATTTTTCAGTTGCCGTCGTTATAGGCGCGAGCATGGCTATCTTTGAAAATACCGCGAAAAACTATCTGTCGGACGTTGACGGAGCCATTGTAAGGCGGGAAGAGGGCAAACTTTATAACGCAATCACCTTTAACGGCGAGAGCGAGATTGACGACGACTTCGACTGTGTGGCGAGCGACGTCTTGGCGCCCTGCGCGAAGGCGGTCGTTACCGACTGCAACGTGAAGACGGGGCTCGTGGAGGTCTCGGGCGAAATATACTTAAATATGCTTGCCGTGCGCGACGGGCAGCCCGTGGGATTGGACAGAATTGCGCCCTTTAAGTGCGAGATATCCTGCGAGCAGGCGATAATATCCCGCAGGGCTATTGCCAAAGCCGAGATTAAGGACATGAGCGTCAACTGCAAGGTGGACGACGACAGCGGCAAGTGCAGTGTGGACTTTGCGGCGACGCTGGCGATATCGGGGGCTTTTTACGAAGAGGAGCAGATAACCTTTGTGGCGGACGCCTTTTCGACGGAGTGCGAGCTGGATATCGTGAAGAGCTGTGAGAGCGGGGAGATATATAACGATTTAAAGGTCTTTTCGGAGAGGGTTTCGGGACTGTGCGCGACAAAGGCGAAGTTGGACTACACCTGTGCCTTTCTTGCGACCGCCCTGCCCGCGGTGGACTTCACGCGGGCGGACGGCGGAGTTGAGGGGAGCGTTTCGGCGACTCTGCTTTACAGGCAGGGCAAGGAGCTGAAATCCACCGAGATAAATTTGCCTTTCTCCGTGCGCCTTGCGGGGCTTAACGTCGGGGGCGGAAGGGTGGATATTGCCGTTAGCGGGGTGACCGTAAGGCAGCGCGCCGAGGGCGAGTGCGAGGCGGAAGCCGTGCTTAAAATAGTAGCCGAGGACGGCGAGAGCCAAAATTTAGAGCTTGTGAGCGAGATAACCGAGGGAAAGGCGCGTGAGGGGAGCGGGAGTGCGATAAGCGTTTACATACCCTCTGCGGGCGACGGGCTGTGGGAGACGGCGAAAAAGCTGTGCTGTGCGCCCGAGGAGATAAAAAAGACAAATCCCGAACTCTGCTATCCGCTTAACGGCAACGAAAGAATAGTGGTGTTCCGCGCGAAAGAAGGAGTTTAAAAGAGCTCGGGCGTGAGGGCGATTTGCCTAAACCCGCCGAGATCGGGCGGGCGAGGGAGCAATAATATAACAAAAAATAAAATTTGAGACGACCGCCGCGAGAAATTGCGGCGGATTTTTGGGTCAACTTATTGAAATAAGACAATTCTTATGCTATAATCTATTTATGACAGTGCATGTTAAGAGCTACGCGAAGGTCAACCTGACGCTCACCGTGACGGGCAAGGAGGGGGGATATCACACCCTCGACAGCCTTGTGACGACAATCGATATGTTTGACAGAATTTCCCTTTCGAAGAGGAGGGATAAGAGGATAACCGTCGAGATGCACGGGCGGGAGAGCGAGAGCTTGCCCTTCGACATAAACAATGCCGCCATTGCCGCGGAGAGATACGTGGAGAGATTCGATACCTGCGGGGCGGACATCGTCGTCTATAAGAACATTCCCATGGGCGCGGGGCTGGGCGGTTCGTCCGCGGACGCGGCGGGAGTGCTGCGGGGGATGAGTAAGCTCTACGGCGCGGGGAGCGAGCGGGAGCTTAAAGTTCTTGCGGACTCGCTGGGGAGCGATTCGGGCTATCTTTTGTCGGGCGGAACGGCGCGGATGACTGGACGGGGCGACTTGGTGGAGCACATAGACTTTAATGGGCTTTTACACCTACTTCTTCTCGTTCCGAAGGGCGGAATTTCGACGGCGGAGTGCTTCAATAAATTCGACGAGCTCGGCGGGGCTGCCGAACACACGACGGACGGGGCGATTGAAGCCCTCAAAAGGGGAGATCTCGTCGCCCTCGGAAAGTGTATGAATAACGACTTATATCCCGCGGCGGCGGCGTTGAACCCCGACGTTGAGATTGCTTGCAGGGAGCTTTTGGGCTTTTCACCCCTCGGGGTGACGGTCACGGGCTCGGGGAGCGCGGTGTTTGCGCTGTTCGAGAACGAGCACTTTTGCAGGTGGGCGAAGAGCCGCTATCGCGGAAAATTCGAATGTATACACGTAAAAAGCGTGAATTTTTAGGAGATAATATGGCTGAAGAGAGACTTATCGACGACGACCTCGACAAGGACAGAAAATACAAAATAAGAAAGAACGCCGACGGAGAGGACGAGCTGTACTTCGACGAACAGGAAGAGGGAGAGGCTGAGGAGAGCAGTTCCCGATTCGAGGTGCCCGACTTCGGATACGACGACGAGGAAGCGGCAATTCTCACGCCCGAACAGCTCGCCGAGCGCGAGAGATTGAAGCGAGAGGAAGAAAAGAATAGGGCGGAAAAGATTGAAGAGCTTTTAAAGAACGCCGAGGATAAGTGCGGGGAAAAAGATTTTTCCAACGCGCTATACTACATTTCGCTCTTGGAGGAGATAGACGGAGAGTGCGGGAAGGCGTACTTTATAAAATTCAGGGCGTTGACGGCGGAATTTTCGGACTTTTCGAGGACGGACGACTTGAAGGCGACGTCCGAAAAGGTCAAAGAATTTTGCACGGAGGAGGAGAGAGAACAGCTTAAAAAGGGGTGCGCGGCGTTGAATTCAAAGGTGGAAGCCCAGGAGGAGCATGCCGCGGAGCTGCACGTCGAGAACGAGAAGAAGAAGGAAGAGCGGCGCGAGGTGTTCGCCGCCGACGCGAGAAAATCGCTTATCTGGTTTTCGGTTACAGCTCTGCCGTTCGCCCTCTTTTTGGTGCTGACGGCGGCGTTCGGGTCGGTGCTGTTTGCATACAGGGACGGGCGGAACGTCATTCTTACAATAGTGTTCGCATCCCTTGCGGCTATCTTCTTTATAGCGACGCTTTTTACGGCGCACAGGCTTTGGGACGCGCGGAAAAAGCTATCTTTAAACCAAAAAAATTCCTCGACGAAGCTTGGAAGGGAATACGAAGCGGCGGTCGCGGAGATTGAAAAATACAGGTCGATTTTAAATGATTTATCTTGACAACGCGGCGACAACGCCCCTCGACGGAGACGTTTTAAGGGCAATGTCGCCTTACTTTACGCAAAATTTCGGGAACGCGCAGTCGCGGCACGCCATGGGAAGGAGTGCGGCGGCGGCGCTTATGTCCGCGCGGGATAAGACGGCGGAAATTTTCGGCTGTAAATCAGACGAAGTCATATTTATGTCGGGCGGCACCGAGGCGGGCAACTTTGCCGTGAAGGGCGCATGCCTTGCGCGGGGCAAGGGGCATATAGTTATATCGGCAATAGAGCACCCCTGCGTTTACGAGAGCGCGAAAAGCTTAGAAGAGCGGGGCTTTGAGGTGACGATAATAGAGCCCGACGGGGACGGCGTGATATCGGGTGAGGCGGTGGAAAGAGGGCTTCGTTCCGACACAATCTTTTGCGCGGTCATGGCTGTGAACAATGAGACGGGCGTTATACAGCCCTATGAAGAAATAGGAAAAATTTGCAGGGAGCGCGGGGTGTTTTACTACTGCGACTTCGTGCAGGCGGTGGGCTTTCTGCCCTTCCCAAAATATGCTTCGGCGTTTGCCGTGTCCGCGCATAAATTTTACGGACCCAAGGGCATTGCCGCAATGTGTTTAAAAAGCGGAAGCCGCGTCGTGCCCTTTATGGACGGGGGCAGGCAGGAGCGCGGGCTGAGAGGGGGAACTTCTGACGTGCCCTCTGCGGTGGGGCTTGCGGCTGCCCTTGAAAGGGCGACGGACGGGGCGAGCGGTGACGCTGTAAATAAAAAAATAGCCGCCCTCTCGGAGAGATTTATAAAGAGGGTGGAAGGAGAAATTGAGTGCGCCGTCGTAAACGGAAAGGGGAGAGCGCCGAGCATTGTGAACCTCTCCTTTGAGGGGCTGAACGGGGCGAATATCCTCGACTGTCTCGATTTGAAGGGCATTTGCGTTTCAAACGGGTCGGCGTGTTCGGCGGGCGCGCCGCTGCCGTCGCGGGTGATAACTTCGGCGTGGGGAGAAAATAGGGCAAAGAGCGCGGTGCGCTTCTCGTTCGGAAAATACAATACCCTCGAAGAGGCGGACGCGGCGGTGGACGCGCTGAAAGAGATAATAACTAATATGAAATAAAGGTAAAGCAATAAGACAATCGCAAAAACAAAAATTTTTCACAATATGCCTTTGGGCGAGTCAAAAAGAGAAGTCGGGAGCAAAACTCCCGACTTAATTTTTTTGTGAACTGTAAAAATGATGGCGGGGAAGGGGGGATTTTATTCTTCCTCGTAATAATAGGAGTAGTCGACGCCCTTCATGAACAGCTCGCGGTCGTCGATTTTTGAGGTCAACGCGCCCTCGATAAGTCTGAAGATATCCGAATAATCGACGGGGCTCTTTTGCATGGCGTTAAGATAGGCGGACTTGTCGATTTTACTCCAATCGACGCACTTTTGCAGATTTTTCTTCAAGATGAGGTCGAGCCAGATGCGCGTGCTTCGCCCGTTGCCCTCCATGAAGGGGTGGGCGATATTCATTTCGACGTATTTTTTTACGATATCTTGGAGGGTGGTTTCGGGCATCTTCTCGATGAGGGCGAGATTATCCTTTAAATACATTGCCGGCGCAAAGGCAAAGCCGCCCTTATAGATATTGAGACCGCGGATTTGACCCGCAAAGTCATACAGCCCGCCGAAGATATAGCCGTGGATTTGCCGTAATCCCCTTACGGTGCCGACTTCGATTTCAGATATCATGCCGCTTTCGAACAGCTCGTAAGCCTTTTGCTTGCTCTTTTCGTCGATTGTGCTGCCCATGGCGGAAAGCCAACGGACGAAATTTTCGCGGTTTTTGGCGGGGATTAGGGCGACGACAATATTTACGCCGTCGGCGTCAACCATATCGGTGAGATAGGTTTTTCCGTCGCGGGCGGCGAGTTTGAGTTGTTTACAAATTGTAATCAACTGTGGGTTGCGGCGTTTCAACTGCGCCCAATAGACGCGCGGATTTTTGCTCTTTTTGAGAGCTCGGGCAATATCGACGGCGCAAAAATACCATTTGGAATTTTCGTCGTTCCAGACGGCTCTTACGGGGATATCTTCAAAAAATCGGATAGACGTCTTAATCATGGGGCTTCGACCTTTACGCTATCGATTTTAACAGACAATTCAAAATAAGTCAAACGGAGAGGGAGTGAATAATTATAAAAATAAAAAGAAACGACGCAAACCGGAGTTTGCGCCGCCTCTATATGATAAGGGGGAAAAATGATGAGCAAGTGTTAAAACTTAACTTCAATTACAGTTATAATTATAGCCTTTCGACAAAAAAAGTAAATTATTTTTGACAACTTTTTTCAATACTTTTTAAAATAGTGTCTATAAACAGCTTTTGTGAATTTTTATCAAATTCACATAAATTTGCATATCAGACAGCCTAAAATGGTGGTAAAAAAGGTAGAAATTAACACAATTGCTATGGGGGCAGCTAAATTTTTCTTCTTCAAGCCCGCAAAGTAGACGGCGGAGATATAGAACACCGTCTCAGACGAGCCAAAGCAGACGCAGGCGCAGCGGGCAATGTAGCTGTCGGCGCCGTATTTTTGTATAATTTCGGTGAGATATGCAATGGAACCGCTCCCCGAAAAGGGCTTTATGAGGACGAGTTTTGTCAGTTCTTTGGGGATTCCGAGAAGGGAGAAGAGGGGGGAGAGAAGGTCGGTGAGCCTTTGGGAGAGGGTGGAGACTTCGAAGAGTTCGCACATCATAAATACGGCGGCAAGGCAGGGGAGAAGGGAGAGGGTGAAGCGCACCGCCTCGCCTATGCCCAAGGAAAATTCGTCGTAAATTTTCACCTTTTTTACGAGGGCGAATACAAGGACGATGAGGAAGATTGCGGGAATCAGGTACGCCATACTTTACACCAAAAAATAAAGAGGACGACGGCAAACAGGGTGGAAAAAGCCGTGCAGATAAGGGAGGGCAAAAAGATATCGGCTGCCGCCGCACTGCCCGCGCCCGACCTTAAAGCTATTACCGTCGTGGGCACAATCTGCACCGAGGTGGCGTTTATGACGAAGAGGAGCTTTTGGGCAT
Organism: uncultured Clostridia bacterium; assembly: GCA_947631325.1. Classification (GTDB taxonomy): domain Bacteria; phylum Bacillota; class Clostridia; order Christensenellales; family Borkfalkiaceae; genus Coproplasma. The sequence goes on from CANRKX010000006.1 coordinate 32,820, forward strand.
AGTCGTTGCCCTCCTTTTCGAGGGCTTCGATGGCTTTGACGGCGAAGGGGGTCGCCGCGCCGCCTATACCCAAGAGATTGCAGGATAAATTCATGGCTATATTTTGAGTGGCGACACTATCCGAAGTCTTGAAAAACTTCTTTGAAAGGGGGGAGAGGGCGCGGGCGGCATATTTATTCAAGCCGCTCTTTTCGGCAATTCGCGAGAGCCCCATCCATACTGCGTAAATGCAAAAGAGAGTTACCGCTATCGACAGGGAGCTTTCAACCCCCGAAAGGAGGGCGGGAAGGAAGGACGAGGGGGAGATGATTGTGACGGCGACGAGCGATATAATAAAAATAACTGTAAAGACGGTATTCATAAACTATGTTTATGAGCGCAAAAATTGAGATATGCGCTGTCAATATAATTTACAATCGACGCAAAAGATGATATAATTTTGATAGATTGAAAGGAGTTGGACATGGCTGAAAAATTTTATATAACGACGGCGATAACCTATACTTCGGGGAAGCCCCATATCGGCAACACTTACGAGATAATTCTGACCGACGCCATTGCGAGATTCAAGAGGGCGGAGGGCTTTGACGTGTTCTTTATGACGGGCACCGACGAGCACGGGCTTAAAGTGGAGCAGAAGGCGAAGGAAAAGGGGGTGAGCCCCAAACAGTTCGTCGACGACGTGGTGGACGTTATAAAGAAAATTTGGGACGGCATGGACATAAGTTACGATAAGTTCATAAGGACGACGGACGACTACCATGTAGCCGCCGTGCAGAAAATTTTCAAGAAATTTTACGAACAGGGAGATATATACAAGGGGGCGTACGAGGGGCTTTACTGCACCCCGTGCGAGAGCTTCTGGTCTGAAAGCCAGCTTGTAAACGGGCGTTGCCCCGACTGCGGAAGGGAGGTGAAGCCCGCAAAGGAGGAGGCGTACTTCTTCAAGATGGGCAAGTACGCGGACAGGCTTGTAAAGCACATAATAACCCACCCCGAATTCATAAAACCCCTATCGAGAAAGCGCGAGATGATGAATAACTTTTTGCTCGCCGACGAGTTCGCGGGCAAGAGCGACGAGGAGATTTTGGAGGCTATTGAAAAGGGGCAGTTAAAGACAAAGTTGCAGGATCTTTGCGTGTCGCGCTCTACCTTCAAGTGGGGGATCCCCGTCGACTTCGACGATAGGCACGTGGTATACGTATGGCTGGACGCGCTGACCAACTATATAACGGGCGTCGGATTTACGGGCGGGGAGAACGGCGAAAATTATAAAAAGTATTGGCCCGCCGACGTGCATGTGATAGGCAAAGATATAATTAGATTTCATACCATCTATTGGCCCATATTTTTGATGGCGTTGGGCGAGCCGCTGCCTAAGTGCGTGTTCGGGCACGGGTGGCTTTTGCAGGGCGGCGACAAGATGTCAAAATCCAAGGGAAACGTGATGTATGCCGACGATTTATCTTCACTCTTCGGCAAGGACGCGGTGAGATACTTCGTGCTGCACGAGATGCCCTATGCCGACGACGGAGTTATAACCTATGAGCTTCTCTGCGAGAAGATAAATTCAGACCTCGCCAATACCCTCGGCAACCTCGTGAAGCGCACGGTCTCCATGACCAACCAATACTTCGGCGGCAAGGCTTCGCCCGAAGAGGAGGCGGCGGAGAGCGACGGCGAGTTTATCGAGACCTTTTCCGCCCTTTCGGACAGGGTGCGCGAGAAAATGGACGAGTTTAAAGTGGCGGACGCGCTGGATATGATAATTTCGGCTTTCCGCCGCGCCAACAAGTACATTGACGAGACCACCCCTTGGCTGCTTGCGCGCGACGAGGGCAAGAGGGCGAGACTTTCGACTGTTCTTTATAATCTTCTTTCGGCGATAGATATCGGCGCAAACCTCTTAAAGCCCTTTATGCCCACGACGGCGGACAGAATACTTGCCGAAATCGGGGGCAGGGAGCGCAAGTTTGACGAGCTGAAAATATTCAGATATATGCAAAATTACAAGGTTACGGGCGAGCCCGCGACGCTGTTTGAGAGAGTAAAGATAGAGGATATCAGACCTGCTATCGACAGGATAGAAAAGGCGCAAAAGGAGGAAGCTGCGGCTGTGGAAGAGGAGAAGAAGCCCCAAATAACCATTGACGACTTTGCGAAGATCCAGATGCGCTTAGGCACTGTGGTTGCCTGCGAGGGGGTCAAAAAGAGCAAGCTGTTGCACGAGACGATAGATATCGGCGGGCGGAAAATTTCCGTTCTTTCGGGCATCGCCAAGTACTATACCCCCGAGGAGATGGTGGGCAAGAGAGTGGTCGTCGTGACCAACCTGCCGCCCCGCGAGATGAAGGGCATTTTGTCGGAGGGAATGATAATCTGCGCCGAGGGACCCGACGGCGAATTGAGCCTTATAAGCCCCGAAAAGGACCTGCCCGACGGGAGCTTGCTTTCGTGAAATTTATCGACGTTCACTGCCACCTCGACGGCGATTGGTGCGGGAATATGCCCGAATTAATCAAAAAAATCGGCGATTGCGGCGTACAAAAGATAATAGCCGCGGGATACGATTTAAAGACTTCCGAATTCTCAAAAAATCTTTCGGAAGAATATGAAGGGGTGTACTTCACGGCGGGATTTCACCCGACGGAGATTGGCAAATTCAAAGAGGGAGACCTTGAAAAAATAGAAAGGCTGTCCGAGCATGAAAAGTGTGTGGCGATCGGGGAGATTGGGCTTGATTACCACTATCCCGACACCGACAAAGAGGGGCAGAGGGAGATGTTTTTAAGGCAGCTTGAACTTGCACACGGGAAGAGACTGCCCGTCGTCATACACTCGCGCGACTGTGCCGAGGATATGCTATCCGTTTTGAAAGAAAACAGGGAGCTGTTAAAGGACGGCGCGTTGTTGCACTGCTTTTCGCACTCGACGGAGATTGCCCTTGAATTGCAGGAGATGGGCGCGTACTTTTCCTTCGGCGGCGCGAGCACGTGGCAAGGCAGCAAGAAGGCGAGACGGACGATAGCCGCCCTCTCGCAAGACAGGCTTCTGACCGAGACGGACAGCCCCTATATGCCGCCCAAAAGCCTTTACGGAACCTTCCCCAATACTCCCCAAAATATCCCCGAAATTCTCTTCAACATGGCGGAGGTGCGCGGGGTTGACAGGGAAGAGATGGCGGAAATCGTATATAAAAATGCGCATATATTGTTCAAAAAACTTGCAAATTAAAAAAATCAAAGTCTGCCCCGAAGAGCAGACTTCTTTATCATTAGTCGGGCGAAATTTGTTTCGCTGAAATTATTTTGTTTCAGACGGGGGCGGATATGCGCCGACGGGCAGGCTAAATTATGGAAGATATAAAGAATATTTTAAGAAGCGAGGGCTTTAACTTCAAAAAGAGCCTCGGGCAGAACTTTATAACCGATACCAAACTGCTTTCGGAGATTGTAAAAAGGGCGGAAGTGGAGAGCGGGGATACCGTGGTGGAGATAGGCTGCGGCGCGGGAACGCTGACGCGGGCGATTGCGGCGAGCGCGAAAAGGGTGGTGGCTTTCGAGCTGGACAGGGCGTTGAAGCCCGTGCTCGAAAGGACGCTTAAAGGCGTTGAAAATGCCGAGGTCGTGTTTGAGGATTTTTTGAAGTGCGACTTAAAAAAGCTTGAGGGGGAGCTGGGGGCTTATAAGGTGGTGGCAAACATTCCATACTACGTCACAACACCCCTTATAACCAAGATTTTCGACGGGGCGAAAGGCTGTGAAAGCCTGACACTTATGGTGCAGGACGAAGTGGCGAAAAGGCTGTGCGCGCGCGAAAACACCCCCGACTATGGCGCGATTACCGCGTATATAGCCCTGCGCGCGCGGGCGGAATATATAATAAAGGTTCCGAAAGAGAAGTTTATACCCAGCCCCAAGGTGGACAGCGCGGTCGTCAAGATGACCTTTGAGGACGGGCGGCTGGGCGACGTGGATTGCGAAATGTACAAAAGGGCGGTGAGAGCGGCTTTTTCGGCGAGGAGAAAGACGTTGGAAAACAACCTTGTGTCCTCGTTCGGGATGACGAGGGAGAGGGCGCAGGCGGTGCTTTCGGACTGCGGCATCGATTTGAAGGCGAGGGGGGAGACGCTTTCGCCCCTCATGTTTGCGGCGTTGGCGAAGAGATTGGGGGAGTGAGAGGGGGAACTCCCGAAACAACCTTCATCCGTCTTTTTCTCGCTTCGTTACGAAAAAGACACCTTCCCCCTTTGAAAGTGGGAAGGGTATAATAAGGAATAATAATAATTAGAAATAGTAACCTCATACCCGAGGGGATATTTCGACAGGAGCGCGGCGTTTACGCCGCGCTCCGCTCAATATGACACTCTCTGCCGTCGCCCATCATAAGCCGTGCCCATAGGACGCCGTGTTCATCATAATCCTTGCCCATCATAAGCCGTGCCCATAGGAAGCCGCGGTTCGGAGAAACGAGCGAGACAAGGCGAACGAGCGACGACCGCAGGGAGTGTACAATGAAGTACACGACCAAGGCGGAGCGAAGTTCAACACAGTATCGCGACGTTTATACGAAGCGCGAAAGCGGGAGCGAGAGAAGAATATGGGAAAAACAGGTCTATAATGCTTGTCCGCGGAATATATTAAGTTAGACTTAAAATTCCGGAGGAAATTTCATGCAGGATCTTGACTATGCCGAAATGCTGGAAATACCCGTCAGCACGGTGAACGTTACCAAGAAAAAGAGCTTTTTCAGGCGTCCGAAAGCCGAAGAGAGGACAAAGGACGACGAGCTTAAGGATATGGTCGTAGACAGCGTAAACGAGAGAGCGGGGGCGTACGTCGCCGCAGAGGACCTTTCCGACCCGCCTAAAATCAAAAATAAAACAGCCGCCGCAAAAAACGACGGCAGCCGCATAATAATTGCGGAAATGGCTGCGGTGTGCCTTATCGCCCTCGCCATATTCCTCACAAATCTATTCATGCCCAACAGCGCTATCAACACCTTTATAGCGTCTTTATCGCACCCGACGAAGGAAGTTGCGGAGCCTACCTATACCGAGTTCGAGCTTTCGCCCGTGGTGGGAAGTTTTTCGGACGCAGAGATAACGCTATCGCAAAACGGCGTAATATCCTTTACGGCGGCGGGCGGCGTCTACCCCGTGTGCGAGGGCAAGGTTGCCGCTATCACCCAATCGGGCGAACTTTATACAGTTGAAATTGCGCACACTTCGACTTTTAAGAGCGTGATTTCGGGGCTTTCGGACGTGTACTCGGCGGAGGGAACGCAGGTGCTGCCCAACGTGCCCTTTGCATACTCCGACGGAAGCGCCGAGGTGAAGGTGTCGATGTACGACAACGGCGAGCTTTTGAACTGTTACAGCCTGTCGGGGGTTGTGCCCGTCTGGAATTCGTGAAAATAACGATACATCCGCTGTTTTTGGCGGCAGGCGTGTTGTCTGCGTTCTTCGGCGGGTTCCCCATATTCATAATATGCGCGCTGACCGCACTTTTGCACGAGTGCGGTCACATTTTTTGCGCGGAGCGGCTGGGATTTGAGTGCACGAAGATAAGCCTTATGCCTTACGGCGCGGCGGCGGTGTGCGACATTGAGGGAATTTCCGCCGCAGACGAAATACGGCTTGCGCTCGCGGGACCCGCCGTGAATTTGGGACTGTGCATAATTATTGCGGGGCTGTGGTGGTTTTTTCCGCCGACGTACGCATATACCGACGTGCTGTTTTACTCCAACGCGGCGATGCTTTTACTTAATCTTCTGCCCGCATATCCCCTTGACGGGGGAAGGATTGTAAGAAGGTGCCTTACAAAATTTCTGAGTGCGAAGAGGGCGGCAATAGTTTTAAGGGCGTTGTGCCTTTTGACGGCGGCAATATTAATAACACTGTACTTTACAATATTTAAAAACCTGACAATTCTGGCTGTGGCGGCGATGCTCGTGTTTTCGGCGTTTGAAAAGACCCCGCCCGCGAGGAAGATCGCATTTTCGCCGCGCAAGCGGAAGAGGGGCAGGGAGATAAGATATGTGATTTTGGACGAGAGCGCGACCTATCGCGACGCCTTGGGGTTTGTGGATTCGGGGAGATATCTTATTTTGCAGATTTACGGGGAGAAGTTCCTCGACGAGATTTCGGAGGAGGAGCTGTTTGAGAGGTTGCAGACGCACGGGCTTTACGACAGGATTTTTGAGTAGGGGGAAAGAAAAAACCGCCGCGATTTGGCGGAGGGGGGAACCTTCATCCGTCTTTTTCTCGCTTCGTTACGAAAAAGACACCTTCCCCCTTTGGAATGGGGAAGGTTATAATAAGGAATAATAATTAGAAATAGCTGCCGCATACCCGATGGGATCCTTCGACAAGCTCAGGATGACAGGTTGGGACGGGCGAAGTTCTTAATCGGTCTGCCGTTTCCGCAAGCGGAGCCTCGGCAGGGCTTCGCTTCGCTCGCGCAGAATGACAATCCTTAACGAGCCGCGCAGAATGTTTATACGAAGCGCGAGGTTATCTCTGCAAAAATTGGCGGGAGAAAATGGACTCGTCAATATTTCCGCTCATGAGGGCGCTGACACAGGTCACGCCGAAGTCAATCGCCTCCTCAATTACCCCCGCGAACAGCGAAAAATCATACTCGCAGGAATAGGTCTGCTTCTTGTTGCGATAGAGATATCGCGTATAGTTGAAGTGGCGTTTTAAACACCTTTCTACGCCCGTCACCGTCAAGGTGGGGACGAGAGATTTCATACTGTCATACACGGGTCCCGTGCAGGCGAGAACGCTTTCGCGCGGCAATATGGTGCGGCGAATACCGAAATATTTACTTACGTACAGCCCCACGTCCGCCTCGAATTTCTGGTGGATGAAGGGCTTTTTTTTGCCCTCTATATAGGCATATATCATGGGGTGAACGGTGGAGTCGAGGGCGTAATGGGTGGCGTATCCCGCCGCATAGCACATGTTGCCCAAGGAGAGCCTGCGGAAGGTTTCCAACGCCGAAGTGTTGTGAAGTCTGCGCCCGAGATTTTTTTGGGAAGTCTTGAGATTGTACATGAAAAACACGTCGCCGCCCTGTGCGCCGAGAAGATACAAATCCCTGTTCTTTATGGAGTTTTTGGTGTCGTCGTCGAGCTTGTCGAATATCTTCGACGCGGCGATTAAGTGTGTGAAATAATCGGGCATATTATAAGTTTGACCTTTTTCCGTAAAATAAATACTGTTGGGCATAGCCCGAATTTTCGCCGAAGAGATTGCAAAAATATTGGGATATCTTGTTCCTGTCGCTCTCTTTGCCGCCGAAGTCGTCGTGATAGACCTTTTCAAGCCATGTATCTACGGGGAAGCTATCCCTTTTAGAAAAGCCGAAGAGGGCTATGCAGTCGGCGACCTTTCCGCCTATACCCTTATACGTTAAAAGCCGCTTTTTGAGTTCCGCGGAGGGCAGGGGATAGAGGTCTTTTATGCCCTCTTTTTTTATGCGATTGGAAGTGTCAAAGAGAAAACTGTCGCGATAGCCGCAACCGCAATCCTTAAAAAATTTTACCCCTGCCGCGGCGAGTTTCGGGGTGGAGGGGAAGGTGAAAAATTGCCTGCCCATGAATTCCCTTTTTTCGCCTAAACCCCCACATATCCTTGAAATAATGCCCTTTATCCGCGGAATGTTGTTGTTCTGCGAGATGATGAAGGAGTATATCATTTCCTCGGCGTCTTGGTTTAAGAGCCGAAGCCCCGAACATATCTCGGCGCTCCTTGAAAGGAGGGGAACGCCGAATTTTTTCATTTCGCCGTTAATCTTTGAGTAGTCGCGGGCGAGGTCGAAAAAGTTATAAAAATATTCCGAATTCTCGCTCTCGACAACAGTCTTTACGCCGTCGGAATGGACGTAACAGGCGTTATCGCGCGAGAGGACGAAAAAGCCCTCTTTGAATTGCTCGAAGCGGAAAATCTGACCGCAGTCGAGGGTGTGGAGGGGGTTGAAATATCTTGCGTCGTAATCGAATTTTTCCATAGTAAAAAATGCAGCCTTTTGAACTGCATTTTATCATTTAGGATATATTTTGTCAAGTTATCTATTAAACCGCCTTTCTGAACGAGATATTGACAGAGCCAGCCGAGACGTCGATATCCAATCTCTTGTCTCCGCCGACGCGACTTACGGCGTTGCAACTGCCCGCAGATTTATCGACGGTTATCGTGTAGTCGCTCTCGGGATAATATAGACCTAACTCCGCCGAGCCCGCAGAGACGTCGAGCTTGATATTTTCGCTCTTCAAGAGGTCTACTTTTGCCGAGCCCGCCGAAAGGTCGAGCGAAAATTTGTCACATTCGAGATTTTGCGATTGGAATTTTCCCGCGCTCAGCTCTATATCGACAAGCCCGAATTTGCCCTGCGTTGTCAAGGAGCCCGCCGAAAGATCGGCGTTGAGATTGTAAGATTTGCCCTTGGGGAGGGAGATTATGGTCTTGGGGAGGGAGCCGAAATTGACGAAGAGGATAAACTTTTTACTGCCGACGCCGAATTTGAGTTCGCCGCCCACGACTTCTATGGTGGTATGCAAGCTGTCGGACTTGGGATATTCTATCTTTGCGGTCTGCCCGTCATAGTAGCATATTTCCACTTCGCCGACCGACATATCTATATCTATCGTGTTAAAATCGCCGTCAACAGTTTGCTCCGCCATTTCATATCTGACGTTGAAGTCGAATTTCCAATCGTTCAAAGACAGTCCGACGAGAAAGACGATTAAGCCTAAAATAACAATTATGAGACCAACTATAAGCGCCTTGTAATAGCCTTTCATGCTTCCACCTTGCACGCGTTAAAAAGCGCGGTAAATATTTTTTTGCAGAGGATAAATAAAAATTTGAGGAGTTTGAAAAGGAGGGGAGTGACGATGACCCCGAGACCTACGGCGATAATTCCGCCGCCGATGAGCGCGACGCCGCTGCCCGTCGCCCCGCCGACGATCTGGCTTACGCCGCCGCCTATCATTCCGCCGCCCGTGGCAAAGATGGTGAATGGCGCGACAATTATTGCCGCCAAAAGCCCGAACATTGCCGAAAAAATGCCCACGGCTAAACCCGCCATGACTATACATAAAATCACAAAGAGCAATATGTTGGTGCGACCCTTTTTATTGCTTTCGGAGCTCTCTTTTTTACTTGAAGCGTCGCCCGAGTCGGCTTTAATCGGCACGTCTTTTTCGCCTTTAAACTCTTCGCAAAAATCGCTTTGTCGGGGCATATTCCCGCACGAATTGAAATTTTCGGCTTCGTTATCGTCGAGAATTGCCTGAGCCGCGTCATAGGGCGCGCCGAAGCCGTCGATTATCTCGCTCTCGGAAAAGCCCGCGCTGCGCCTGTCGGCATAGGCTTCGGCATAGTAGTCGAGAACGCGCTTTCTCTCGCTTTCGGAAACGCATAAAAGATTGTTCTTCAATTCATCCCGCCATTCGGTGTATTTCATTTCAAATCCTGCCTTTGAAAATCTTTTTATATATTTGGTTTATCTCCATAAGGTCGTTTTGACCCGCTTTGAGTTTGCTGAGCCCCAACCGCGTTATCTTGTAATATCGCCTGAGCCGCCCCGAAAATTCCGCCGTCCTCGTCGTTAAGCAACCGCCCGCTTCAAGCCTTTTTAAAATAGGGTATAGGGTGCTTTCGGAAATCTCGATTATTCCCTGCAAGTCGCTGATTATCTTATAACCATAGCTTTCGCCGCGCTCCAAAGCCGACAATACGCATATTTCGAGAACACCTTTTTTAAGCTGAATTTCCATATCAATACCCTGTTTCGTAGAATACTATACAATACATAGTAATGATTGTCAAGTATTTTTTGTCAAATTTTACTGATAATATTTGCATGACTTCATTGGATAAAAACGTTAAGGCGGTAAAAAAGATTCTCTCGAGCGAGGACGTGCTGGTATTTGAGTTCGCCTCGGAAGGGGGGAAGAAGTTTGCCGCCGTGTACGCCGACGGCATTTCGGATAAGGCTTTATTGGGCGAGCTGGTCGTAAAGCCCCTGCGCGACGTCAAAAAAGACGAAAAGCTGGAAAGAATAAAGCTTCTTCTTGCATCGCCCGAGGTCAAGGACGGCAAAAAGATTGAGGACGCCGTAAATGAGATTTCGGACGGCAACGCCGTGCTGTTTGTGGACGGCGAGGCGGAGTACTTTATAATAGGTCTTAAAAAACCGCCCGCCCGCGCCGTGGCGGAGCCGCCCACGCAGATAGCCGTGAAAGGTCCGAGGGAGGGATTTATCGAGGAGATAAAGACCAACATGGGGCTTGTGCGAAAGAGAATAAAGAGCGACAAATTGCAGATAAAGACAGTAAAGTGCGGCAAGCGTTCGGACACGGCGGTGGCTATCGTCTATATCGAGGGGGTGTGCCCCAAGGGACTGCCCGAGAAGATACAAAAGGAGATTGAAAAGAACGAGATAGACATTGTTCCCGACTCGTCATACATTTCGGCGTTCGTCTCTAAAAAGCCGAGGTCGGTGTTCAAGAGGTGCGCGACGGCGGAAAAGCCCGACATATTCTGCGCGAAGGTGTGCGAGGGTAGGGTGGGAATTCTCGTCGACGGGTCGCCAATAGCCCTGACGGTGCCCTATATGATCGTTGAGGACTTCCAGACGGGCGAGGACTATTACACGAGTTCATACAGGGCGACGACGCTGAGAATAATAAGATTTATATCCGTAATGATAGGCGTTTTTCTGCCCGCGCTGTATGTGTCGGCGCAGCTGTTTAAAATACAGCTCATACCCTTTCGGCTGTTGTTGAAGATATCGAGTTCGGTGCAGGGGCTGGCGCTATCGCCGAGCATTGAAATGTTTCTGACGCTGCTCGTGTTGGAAGTTTTAAACGAGGCTTCCATACGCATGCCTAAATACGTGGGACTGGCACTGTCGGTGGTCGGCGCGTTGGTCTTGGGCGACACCGCCGTGAAAGCGGGAATAATTTCGACGCCTGCGATAATAATCATAGCGTTTTCGGCAATCTGCCTTTATACCGTGCCAGACCTCGTGGAGACGACGACAACTTTGAGGTGGATATTTCTGATCGTCGCGGGGAGCGTGGGACCCTTCGGGGTGGTAGTTCTGACCTGTTTCCTCATAAGCTATCTCGTCACAGAACAGTCCTACGGCGTGCCCCTTTTGGCGCCCTTTGCGCCCATCGTTAAAAGCGATTTGGCGGACAGCCTTTATAAAGCCAACGGCTATTCGCTCAAAAAACGACCGAAGGTATTGAAGACGCCCGACAAAGTGAGATTGAAAAGTGAAGATAAAAGTTAGACAGATTTGTTTTATGCTTATAGCGTACACTGTGGCGGCGAGACTGTTGCAGTACCCCACGCTGTTGTCTGAGTACAGCGGAAGGGATTTGATATTGTCCGCCCTTATCGACTTCGCCGTGCAGACTGTCGTGATATGGGCGGTGGCGTACCTCTGCTCGCGCACGGATAAGACCTTTTTCGGGCTGTTGGAAGGGGCTTTGGGAAGGGTTGCGGCGCGAATTATAATTGGACTTTTCGGGGCGTTCTTCATCCTCGCTTCATTCGTGCCACTCTATGAGCAAAAGTTATATGTGCATGCGACTTTTTACGACACGGTGCCGTCGCTGTACGTCTTTTTACCCATCATTTTCTTCACCATATATGCGGGGGCAAAGTCCTTTACCAATATCGGGCGTTCGGCGGATATCTGCGCCGTCATATTCGCGCTATCATTTATATTTATACTCGCAATGTCTTTAAGCGAGGTTGACTTTACCAATTTACTGCCCATTGCAAAGACGGGCGCGGGCGCGATATTCGGCGGGGCGTTGAAGTCGGCATACAGATTTGTCGAGCCCGCCTATTTGTTGATGTTTATGGGGAGATTTGAGTATAAGAAGGGGGACGCGGCGAAGATAACTTTAAGCTATGCCTTCGGCGCGCTCATCGTAATGGCGTTTTTGGCGATTTTTTACGGAATATATGCAGATATCGCCCCGTCAAGGCAGTTTGCCATATCCAAGACTTCGCTATATTTTTCGGCGATAGACATGATTGGAAGGGTTGACCTGATTGCCCTGTACGCCCTCGAAATAGTCATGCTGTTCGCAATAGTTTTAAATCTGCAACTTGCGGTGAACTGCATTGAGGAGTGCCTGAATATAAGGGGGGCGGAGTGGCTGTCGCTCGCGGTGACGGCGGCGTTGACTGCGACAATTTTAATCTTCAACAACCATTTCAACAATATTTCAAACTTCTTTGCGGATTGGATGTGGATTGTGACCGTAGTCTTTGCTACTTTGCTGCCGCTGTGCGCGCATGCGCTGCCGAGGAGGAAAAATGAGAATTAAGAGATATTCATTTGTAATCTTTTGGCTGTTGATTATCGCCCTTTCCGCGCTGTACTTTACCAACGACTTCGGGTTGGTGGATATCCATAAGACGGCTATCATCGCGGCGGTGGGCGTGGACGTCGAGGGCGAAGAGGTGCAGGTGACGGCGCAGCTTGCCGTTCCCAAGCCCTCGCAGAGCGGCGAAAACGTGGAATACACCGAGGTGCAGGGCAGCGGCGAGACCATAGCAGACGCCTTAAACGAGATAAACGCAAAGACGGGATTTTACCCCAAATTGCAGTTCTGCAAACTCATTTTATTGGGCGACAGCTGCCAAAAGCGCAATATATTTCAGGTTTTGGGGTGCTTTTACAGGAAGAATTATTCCGAGCTTACAGCGCTTGTGGCAATGTGCAAGGGCAAGGCTTCTGAGATGCTGTCCATGCCCGTGCCGACGAGCGACATGAATTCGACCGCAATACAGAGGGTGCTCGCCGAAGAGCTCAAAAAGTCGGCAAACGTGTCGAGCGTGAGCTTGAAGGACATTGCCGTCGATAACTTTTCGAAGAGCGCGGCGGTGTATATGCCCTATGTCGAGGCGAACAAGCAGGGAACTTCGGCGGCGGGCGGCGACGGCGATAACGTTGGCGGCGAGCCGCCGCAGGGGTCGCAGGGCGGGTCGCAAGGAGAGAGCGGGTCGCAGGGCGGCGGCTCGGGAGAGAGCGGTGGCGGCTCGGGCGGCGGCGAGAGCGGTGGAAGCGGCGGTTCGGGTTCGTCGGGCGGCGGCGGAAGCGGTGGAAGTGGCGGCTCGGGAGAGAGCGGTGGCGGAAGCGGCGGCGGAAGTTCGGACAATGCGGGGCAATCGCCCGTGGAGTTCACGGCGAGAAAGACGGCAATCTTTTCGGGCGGGGAGTTTCGCGGAATTCTCGACGAAAGGCAGTCATTCGCCCTCGACCTCATCAAAAACGATATAAGGCTTGCGGTTTTGCCCTGCGACGCGGGGGGACTGCATTACACATTGGGGCTCAAAGGTTTGGGCGGCGGAAGCAAGATAAAGATAGAGGACGGAAAGCCCCGCCTCACCCTGAAATTTTCGGCGAACGCGCAGATTGCGGGCGTCAAGAAGGTGGTTGACCCCGACGAGACGGCGAGCGACGACGTGCTCTCGCCCGAAGTAATTGAGGGGGCGAAAAGGGAAATCGAGGGCAGATTTCAATCCTTGATAGAGGTCTGCAGGGAGAAAAATTGCGACCTGTTGGGCGTTAAAAATATGATTTTCAAGTTCGATAATAAGAACTTCGATGAGTTTGCGGACAGCGTGCTTGGCGAGATGAAAGTGCAATATAAAATAGACATAAAGTCGGCAAACTGAAAAAAATTAAGAAGCGGCGGCGCGGAAAATCCGCGCCGCCGCCCCCATTCTTTTTACGGCGTTTTTTCAATGACTTCGAGCGTGCGGGAGATGAGTTCGGCAAGGGCCGAAAGTTCGCCCTCGGACACTTCGGACAGGGCAAAATTCTTGAGTATTTCAAGGATATCCCCGCTCCTTTTTTCGCCCGCCGCCGTCGCCGCAATCTCGGAAGCGACGGCGTTTTGGGACTGTTCTTCGATAAATCCCGAAAGCATACGAAAGATCAAATCTTCCTTAAAAGTTCCGCTCTTTCCGCCCGACAACCGCTCATACATCACATAACCCGACGTCGCCAAAGCCCCGACGAGTATGCCGCGTTCAAAGAGGGTGAGATATCCCCCCAAATCGGAAAAGACGGAGCAATCGCCGAAAGCCATCAAAGCGGCGTAAAGGGCTACGCCCACCAAGAAGGGCAGAAAGGCGACTATCTTTTTGTCGGCATACTTTAAAAGGGTCTTTTTTAAAATCTGGGTTACAAAGGCGGTGACGATTGCAAGCGCAGCCACGTCCGCGCCGTAACAGGTGAAAGCATCAAACATCAGAATTTTCTCCTTTATTCGTCATTTTCACCCGGCGTCTATTTGTAATCGCGATTGATATATTTAAAACGCCATATAAAAAAATAAAATTAAAATTTATGCGTGACTTTTCGGCGCGCATAACTCTTGCAAAATTCAGATATATATGTTAAAATCCGTATGGAGGAAGAAAAATGCGTATGCACAGAAAAGCCCACCTCGACGAGCGGCTTTTATCCTGCGGCGATATCTTAACCGTCGCCGACATGACGGATAAGAACATGAGGACGGCGGCGGAAAAGCCCGCATATATTGATTGGGAGGGGATTTTCAAAAATAATAATCCCATAAATCTTGAAATCGGCTGCGGGAAGGGCAAGTTCGTCACGGAAATGGCAAAAAATAATAATAACGTCAACTTCGTCGCAATCGAAAAGATTTCAAACGTGTTGATTGAAGCCCTCGAGAGGGCGAAGGCGGAGGGGATAGAGAACGTGCATTTTATTAACTGCGCCGCCGAGGTGCTGCCCAAGTACTTCAAGGAGGGGAGCGTGGAGAAGATATATCTCAATTTTTCCAATCCTCTTCCCAAGGAGGGCTATAAAAAACAGCGGCTGACGCACCCCAAGTTTTTAGAGATGTACGGGCGCATTTTAAAGGACGGGGGCAAAATAATACAGAAGACGGACGACAGGGATTTTTATGCCTTTTCGCTCGAGAGTTATTTGAAGTCGGGATTTGAGATTGAGGAGAGGTGCGAGGACTATCAGCTTGCGGCGGGCGACGTGGAGACAGAGCACGAGAGACTTTTTAAAGAGCGCGGAAAGAAAATCTTCCGCATTGTGGCGGTGAAGGCATGACGGGCGGGATAGCCGCCGCCGTGATATGCGGCATTGCAATCTTAATACTTTTGGGCTTTTTATTCGTGTACTTCAATAACGACCTGTTGACGGTCAAAAGATACAGAGCCGAGCTTAATATGGAAAAGCCCGTAAAGGTGTTGCACCTTTCGGACTTGCATGCGAAGTCGTTCGGACCCGACAACGCGAGATTGTTGCAAAAAGTCAGGGCGGAGAAGCCCGATTTTATAGCGTTTACGGGCGATATCGTGCATAATTACAGCCCAAAAAACAAGAGGGTGGCGTTGAGATTTATGTCCGACCTCACTAAGATTGCGCCCGTTTTATACGTTTCGGGCAACCACGAGATGAGGAACAAGGGCTATCGCTTTTTCAGAAAGGACCTTATGGAAGCTGGGGCGATTGTGCTCGACGACGAGGAAATAGAAATATGCGGCGTGAAAGTGGTGGGGCTAAACTGCGCGTCGCTTAAAAACGGCACGATAGATAGGTTTAAGGAGGGCGCGGAGAACAAGATTTTGCTGGCGCATATGCCGCAGTTTTTCGAGACTTACAGGGACGCGGGGTTTAAGCTTGTGCTGTCTGGGCATGCCCACGGCGGGCAGTGGAATATACCCTTTACGAGGATAGGTGTGTATGCGCCCGGGCAGGGAATGTTCCCCAAGTACTGCTCGGGGCAATATGAAAAGGGCGGAATGAAGATGATAGTTTCGCGAGGGCTTGGCAATTCGGAATTTCCGCTGAGGTTGTTCAACCCGCCCGAGATTTGCGTGATTGAGGTTGGGGGGAGATAGAAGAAGCGCCTTGAAAGTTTGCGCTTTATACTTCAACCTTCATCCGTCTTTTTCTCGCTTCGTTACGAAAAAGACACCTTCCCCCTTTGGAAGGGGGAAGGTTATAATATAGTTGCGGCGCGGACCGAAAAGGGTCCGCGCCGCGTTGCATTAATTTATAATAACTTATTTTATCAGTAAAGCCAAGATTGCCTTAATGGTGTGCAATTTATTTTCGCCCTGATCGAGGACGAGACTGCACTTGCCGTCGATTATGTCCGCCGTCACCTCGACGCCGCGGTTGGCGGGGAGGGAGTGCATAAACCTTGCGCCGTGGTTGGCAAAGGACATTAAAGAGTTGTTTACCTGATAGGGTTTGAGCGTTTCAAGCTCGCTTTCGGAGAGCGAGGTGTGATAGCTGTAGCTGTCGGTATACACTATATCTGCGTTGCGGACGGCTTCGACGGGGTTGTCGGTTATGGTTATATGCCCGTACTGCATGGCGTCGTTGACGTGGGCTTTGGGAATCTGGAACTGTTTTGGGGTGGCGACGGCTACGTTCAATCCGCACTTGATTGCGCCCATTATAAGCGACGAGCTGTTTGCCGTGCCCTTGCCGACATAGGCGAGTTTGAGACCCTCGAGCTTGCCGAGCTTTTCCCAAATGGTGAAGAGGTCGCAGAGGGTCTGCATGGGAATTCCGCTGTCGTTTGTGGAGTTTATAATGGAAATTTCGGAGAGGGCGCAGTACTCGTCGAGTTCCTTTTGCTTTATACCGCGGGTGACGAGCGCGCCCACGCCGTAGCGCATGATGACGTTGACGATATCCTTTACGTTTTCGCCCGCACGCATGTCGTGTTCGCTGTAAGGAAGATTGACGCACACGCCGCCGAGCTGACGGATACCTATCTCGAGAGCCGAACGGGTGCGCAGCGACGTGTCGCCGAAGAGCAGGGCGACGGTTACGCCGTTTAAAATCCTCGTGTCCTCATGGGCGATAAACTTGGATTTCATCGCCTTGGTCGCATACAATACTTCGAAAATCTCCTCGGTGGAGTAGTCCGAGAGCTTGACCATGTGCTTGCTGCTTATGCCGTATGAGGGGGTGTATCTGTTAATATCCATATAAATTTCCTCGCCGTTAATTAAATAATATCACTTTTTTGCGTCTTTTTCAACTCTTTGAGCGCGGGAAAATGCGCAACCGCAATAATTCTGTCTGTATAGGGAGTGTTCCTTTGAAAGTTCGAGGCTCCTTAAATACCCGTTGCGCTTTTTGAAGTCGCTATAAAGCCACTGCGCGCGGCAGGCTATGCTTTCGCCGATGGAGTTGATGACTTTCGAATCTTTTAAGGGGCTGAGGGTGAGAGTGGTCGAAAAATAGTCGAACCCGCCCAAATCCGCCGCCCTTGCCGTCTCCTCGAGGCGGAGGCGATAGCATATCTTGCACCTTTCGCCCCCCTCGGGACAGTCTTCAAATCCCTTGACAGCCTTAAAGAACTTATCCTGTTGATGGTCGCAATCTACAATTTTCACGCCGCCCGCTTCGCCGATAAAGCGGATGAGTTCGGCTTTTCTCTTTTCATACTCGCCGTCCTCTATGTTGGGATTATAAAAGAACACCGAGAGGTCGAAATAATCTTTTAGCCTTTCGATGGCGACGGTCGAGCAGGGGGCGCAGCAGCAGTGCAATAATAACTTTGAATTTTGCTTTGCGCCCTCTATCTGTTCGAGCATGAGTTTGTCGAAGGAGGGGACGTTCATACAAAAAGAATATCACATTGCAAAAGATAATTCAACAATTTTGCAAAAATTTATGCGTTGCCCCCTCAAAGACATTGAAAAAACTTTTGATTTATGTTATGATGGCTATATATAAATTACGGAGATTGATATGGCAAGCTTGAAACTCACCGACGTGACAAAAATATATCCGTCGGGCGCGACTGCGCTTTACAACATAAATCTTGACGCCGACGACAGGGAGTTTCTCGTCATAGTCGGCGGGGAGAAGTGCGGAAAATCCACCCTTCTTCGCGTCATTGCGGGGCTCGAACAGGCGACGGGCGGCGTCGTGGAGATAGGGGGAAAGGACGTCTCCGACGTCGACCCCAAGGACAGGGACGTGGCGATGGTGTTCAGAAGCGACACGCTTTACCCCACTTTGAACGTCTATGAAAATATGGCGTTCGGCTTGAAGCTGAGGAAGGCTCCCCAAGCCCTCATCGACCAGCGCGTTAAGGCAGCCGCAAACATCTTAGGGCTCAACGAAGTGCTGTACAGAAAGCCCAAAACTCTCACCTCGCAGGCGAGACAGCGCGTGGCTTTAGGCAGGGCGATTGTGAGAGAGCCCAAGCTATACCTTTTCGACGAACCGCTTGCGGGGCTTGACGAGAAGCTGAGGCTGGACATGCTTAACGTCATAATAAACATGCAGGCGAGGATGAACGGGACGTTCGTGTATGCGACGAAGAACCTCTCGGAAGCGTTGACGATTGGCACGAGGATTGTCGTCATGAAGGAGGGGCTTGTGCAGCAGATTGACACCCCTTCAAACCTCTACGACTACCCCGCAAACACCTTCGTCGCATTCTATATCGGCTCGCCCACGATAAACTTCGTGCAGAACGCCAGAATTTTGAAGGAGGGCGAGAGCTATTTCGCCGAGGCGGAGGATATAAAATTACAACTGCCGCAAAAGATTGTGGAGAGGTTCAAGGCTGTCGACGATTACTGCGGCGGGGAGAAGAATATAATTTTGGGAATCCGCCCCGAGGACGTAACAGTTTGTGCGGAAGGGGAGATTGAGGGAGAGCTCGGCAAGTGCGAGAGCTCGGACGGCAAGACTTACGCCGAGTGCAAATTGGGAGATAAGTTGACGTTGCTTGCGACCTGCGAAAAAGAGGGCGAAAAGGGAGCGGCTGTCAAGATAAAGATAGATTGCGAAAGGCTTTTAATCTTCGACGGGGAGACCCGATTGACTCTTTTGTCGAGAGACGGGGGATATAGAGTGACGGGCAAGAGCGACGCAGATTTCGTGCCGCTGGGATACCCCGAAGAGCGCGCCGTCGTCGAAAAGTTGAAGCCCAAAAAGGACGACAAAAAGGGCAAGAAGTTGAGATAATCAAAATACTTCCTAAAAAATCAATATAATAAAACTTAAAACGTTGCCCCCCGAAAAATACGGGGGGCTTTAAAGAAAGTTTATGTGGCAGACTTTGCTTGACGCCCTATTGGACACGTTGAAGGTCTTTCCGTTCCTCATTCTCATCTATGTACTCATAGAACTTCTCGAACACAAGACCTCGCTTACGGGCAACACCAAAATTTTACAGGGAAATCTTGCGCCCCTCGTCGGTTCGGCGGCGGGCATTATACCCCTATGCGGATTTTCGGTGATGGCGGCAAAGCTGTACGACAAGAGATATATAAGGACGGGCACGGTGATGGCGGTGTTTATCGCGACCTCCGACGAAGCCCTTATAATTTTATTGTCGGACGTAACCAATATGACGGCGTTGCGCGCCATACTGCCGCTGTTGGCGGTCAAGTTTGTGTTGGCGTTGGCGGTGGGATATGCCGTCAACCTAATCTTGCGGGGGGAGAAGGTGGAAAAGCCCGTCGAGCATGCCGAGGAATATTCCTGCAAGGGCGAGCACAAGCACGAGTCGGCGTGGGATATATATCTTAAATATCCCCTTATTCACTCGCTGGAAATTGCGGCGTATCTGCTCGTCGTCAACATAATTTTCGGGCTGTTGTTTTACTATGTCGGCGAGGACAAAATAGCCGAAACGCTCGTGGGGAGCGAGGCGGTGCAACCCCTCGTTTCGGCGGCGGGGCGCGGAGAAAAAGGG
>CANRKX010000007.1 GCA_947631325.1 uncultured Clostridia bacterium
ATTATAATTTAATAATATTAAATTGTCAACGGTAAATCTATAAAAATTTTAAAGTATACTTTATAAAAGTTTAAAAATGCTATATATTGAACATAAAAATTAAGGTGATTTTTATGTTTGACGAAAGAGTGGTGGGTCAAAATTTAAAAAAGTACCTGGCGCAGTCGCGGGTGCAGCAAAAGGAGCTTGCGGTCGCCTGCGGAAAGACCGAGGGCACGATATCCCATTGGGTGGACGGCAGGGTGAGTATTCCCATAAAATACATTCCCGTCATCTGCGAAATGTTGGAGATAACGCTGTATGAGCTGTTCGAACTGCCCGACCCCTGCCTTTTATCCGAAGCCGAACGCAAAGTTCTGAACGCGTACAGGAAGGACGAAGTTTTCAAGTTGATTTCCGATAGGGTGCTTGATATAAGCTGAAAAAATTTAATTTTCGTCAGTCATAAGAAATGATTTTACAGCCTGCGGCGCGCAGAATTTGCGCGCCGCAGGCTGTAAAAATATACCCCAAAAGTCACAATAAATATTTAGGTCAATAACTCTTGCCAAACAGCCGACTTGCGTGATATAATATATACGATAACGTTTTGAAGGTGCGCAATGTTGAACAAGAAAAACGTCCGTCTCGGCAAAGTGCGCTCGTCCATACGCGAGCTGTTCGAGTACGGCAAAAAACGCAAGGCGGCGATTGGGGAGGAGAACGTGTACGACTTCTCCCTCGGCAATCCCAGCGTGCCCGCCCCCGACGAAGTGACGGCGGCGTTGAAGGAGATAATCGACACCACCGACCCCGTGCTTTTGCACGGCTATACTTCGGCGCAGGGCGATTTTTCGGTGCGCGACGCAATCGCAAGCGATTTAAACTCGCGCTTTGGCACCGAGCTTGACGCCGACTGCCTATATATGACTTGCGGCGCGGCGGCGTCGCTTACGATAACCCTTCACGCCATAGTCAATGCGGGCGACGAAGTGGTGGTGATTGCGCCATTCTTCCCCGAATACAAGGTGTTTGCCGAGGGCGCGGGCGCAAAGGTGGTCGTCGTCGGCTGCGACCAAAATTTCAAGCCCGACCTCGTCTCTCTCGCAAATTCCATAACGCCCAAGACCAAAGCCGTGATAGTCAACTCGCCCAACAACCCCTCGGGCGTGGTCTACGGCGAGGACGAGATAAAGAAGATAGCCTTTATTCTCGACACCTGCGCCGTCGAAAACGGGACGCAGATTTATCTTATTTCCGACGAGCCCTATCGCGAACTCGTGTACGACAAGGACACGAAAGTCCCCTTTATAATGAATTATTACGATCGCAGCATTGTCTGCTATTCATACTCCAAGAGCCTTTCGCTCCCCGGGGAGAGGATTGGATATATCGCCGTCTCGAACAAGATGGAGGAGAAGGACGAGGTGTATGCGGGCGTGTGCGGCGCGGGGCGAATGTTGGGATATGTGTGCGCGCCCAACCTCTTCCAACAGCTTGTGAAGAGGACTTGCGGCTTGACGAGCGACATATCCATATATAAAAAGAACCGCGACAGGCTTTTAAACGCCCTTGTAAGTTACGGCTTTGAGGTGATTAAGCCCGAGGGCGCATTCTATATGTTTGTGAAGTCCCCCGAACCCGACGCAAAGGCGTTTGCGGACAGGGCGAAAAAATTCGAGCTCTTGCTCGTGCCCGGCGACGACTTCGGCTGTAAGGGATATGTGAGAATAAGTTATTGCGTGGAGCCCGCCATGATTGAGCGTTCCTTAAAGGCTTTCCGCGCGCTTGCCAACAGCTATAAAGAGGATAAAAATTGAGGTGTGCTCAAATTTTTTAAACGCCGCAGGCAAATTGTTGCCTGCGGCGTTTATCCTATAAAAATATCAATATATATTAAAAAACGGCGTCCGAAAGGGGGTGAAGCCCTGCCAAAACGCCGAGTTTTTTATGGGGAATTTATCAGTATTTTGCAAGGCGTTGCTTTATGGATAAAATGTTCTCTTCAACCGACTTTTTCGAAGCCCCGCCGAAGGATGTGCGGGCGTTTGCGCAGTTTACGCCCTTGACTATATCGCAGATATCGTCGCAAAAGAGGGGGTCGAAGGAGCGATATTCGTCGGCGGTCATATCCTGCAGGTTGCGCCCGTTTGATATGCAGAAGCGCACAATCTTGCCCGTCACGGCGTGCGCCGAGCGGAAGGGCATGCCCTTTTTGGCAAGATAGTCGGCGACGTCGGTCGCACAGCAGAATTCGCCCTCTGCGGCGGCGGTCGTGTTATTCTTTCTGAGCGTTATGTTTTTGAGCAGTTCCGCCATAATATCCACGCTTGAAATTATCTGCTTCTCGGCGTCGAAAAATCCCTCTTTGTCCTCCTGCAAGTCCTTGTTGTATGCCAATGGAATTGCCTTTATGGTGGTGAGGATAGCCATAAGATGCCCGTAAATTCTGCCCGTCTTGCCGCGCATGAGCTCGGGAATGTCGGGGTTCTTTTTCTGGGGCATTATGGATGAGCCCGTCGAGTACTCGTCGGAGATTTCAAAATAGCCGAACTCCTCGGTGGAATATAAAATTATATCCTCGCAAAGGCGGGAGAGATGCGCGGCGATAAGCGACGCGTCGAAGAGATATTCGGCGACGAAATCGCGGTCTGAGACGCCGTCCAACGAGTTGTCGCAGGGCTTTGAAAAATTCAAAAGGTCGGCACATATGTTGCGGTCAATTGGGTAGGAGGTGCCCGCGAGCGCGCCGCTGCCGAGGGGCATGACGTTCATTCTCTCGCGGCTTTCCGTCACCCTGTCCAAATCCCTCAAAAACATTTCTGAGTAGGCGTTGAAGAAGTGCCCCGCGCACATGGGCTGAGCCTTTCTCAAATGGGTGTAACCGGGGATTAAGGCGTCCAGCCCGTCCTCGGCGCGAAGAATTAAAGAGGAGACGAGGTTTTTAAGGCTCTCCTTCAACCCGTCGAAAGAGGAGCGGACGTACAGCCTGAAATCGGTTGCAACCTGATCGTTGCGGCTCCTCGCCGTGTGCAGTTTTTTGCCCGCGTCGCCTATCCTTTTCACAAGTTCGTTTTCGACGAAGGAGTGGATATCTTCCGCGCCCGCAATCTGCAGTTTGCCGTCTGCTATATCCGAATAAATTGCGTTGAGGCCCTCGATGATGAGCGCACCGTCGCTCTCCGAAATTATATTGCACTCTTTAAGCATGGTCGCGTGGGCAACCGAGGCGGTTATATCCACCGCCCAGAGCTTTTTGTCGAATGGAAGAGAATCGTTGTATGCGTCCGCGTTCTTCGCGGTGGGTTTTTCAAACCGTCCTTCCCACAGTTTCATTTTGATACCGTCCTTTAATAAGTTGACTTATGCGCAAAAAATTATTACAATATAATTATAAAGAATAAATGCGTACAAATCAAGTTTTTTGAGCGTGCAATTCAAATGATTATTTTGGGACTCGACCCCGGGCTTGCCACAATGGGCTTCGGCGTCATCGAAAAACTCAAAAACGACGACACCGCGATGGTGGATTACGGAGTTGTCCTCACCCCCAAGGAGGAGACGCTGCCCGTCAGACTCGCCATGCTCGAGGAGGGGATAAACAAACTTCTCCAAAAGTATAAGCCCGAGGAGATTGCCGTCGAGGAGCTATTCTTTTCGAAGAATATAACGACGGGTATTCCCGTTGCCCATGCGCGCGGCGTGATGTTGTTGACGTGCATAAAGTACTGCGGGAGGCTATACGAATATACCCCCAACCAGATAAAGCAGTCGCTGACGGGTTACGGTAAGGCGGACAAGGTGCAGATGATGCACGTCGTCACGGGGCTTTTGCACTTGAATAAAATTCCCCGCCCCGACGACGCGGCGGACGCCCTCGCCGTTGCGCTGTGCCATGCGCACACCTCGCGGTTCGGGAAACTTTTCGGGATAAGGTAGATTATGATTGGTTTTATAAAAGGCGAAATTATATCTTTGACGACAGACACGGCGGTCGTTCTGACCCAATCGGGCGTGGGCTTTGAGGCGCTTATATCGGGCGCGGCATATTCCTCGCTCGTCGGGAAAAAGGAGGGCGCACTCTACACCTATATGCAGGTGCGCGAGGACGGAGTCAATCTCTTCGGCTTTGCCACAGTTGAGGAAAAGGAAATGTTCTTAAAGCTCACCTCAGTTTCGGGCGTGGGACCCAAGATGGGCATTGCGATGCTTTCGACGATGAGCGCGGCGGACGTCGCGGCGGCGATTGCAAAGCAGGACGTCAAGAGACTTTCGGGCGTCAAGGGATTGGGCAAAAAGACGGCGGAGCGCATAATTTTGGAGCTTCGCGAGAAGGTCTCGCTCACCGCCGCAGACGAAGTTTCAAAGGGCGGGGCAAATATAATAATCGAGGACGACGACGAGGACGCTATGGTTGCGCTCGCCTCTCTCGGGTTCACTCGGCAGGAGTGCGCAAGGGCAATCGCCCGCGCAAAAGAGAGCGGCGCAAAGACTGTTGAAGATATAATAATGGTCGCATTAAAGGGAATGTAAGTTATGTTTTTCGACGACGACGAAGAGCTGGGCGGCGAGGACAGGTTGGTAAAGAGCACGAAGGGCGAATATGACGACAATGAAAACGTTCTCCGCCCCAAGACTTTGGAAGCCTATGTCGGTCAGAGCAAGGTTAAGGAAAATTTAAAGGTGTACATGGCGGCGGCAAAGGCGCGCGGCGAGGTGTTGGAGCACGTGCTTTTATACGGCGCGCCCGGGCTCGGCAAGACCACGTTAGCGCACATAATCGCCACCGAAATGGGCGGACAGCTCAAACTTACGAGCGCACCCGCTATCGAGAGGAGCGGCGACCTTGCCGCAATTTTGACCAACCTCAACGACGGCGACGTGCTGTTTATCGACGAGATACACCGCTTAAATCACAGCGTCGAAGAAATTCTGTATTCGGCGATGGAGGACTGCGCGCTCGATATAATAGTTGGCAAGGGACCGGGGGCGAGAAATATCCGCTTCTCACTCAAAAAATTTACGTTGATAGGCGCGACCACCCGCGCGGGAATGATAGCCAATCCCCTTCGCGACAGGTTCGGCATAATCTGCCGTCTCGAGATGTATACGCCCGCGGAATTGAAGGAGATTGTGACGAGGAGCGCGGCGACCCTCGGAATATCCATAGACGATAAGGCGGCGGACGAGATTTCAAAGAGAAGCCGCGGAACGCCGAGAATTGCCAACAGACTTTTAAAGAGGGTGCGCGACTTTTCGACCATAAACGGCAACGCCGCCGTGACGCTCGACGACGCGCGCTATGCCTTGAAGAAGATGGAAGTGGACGAGCTGGGATTGGACGAAGTGGACCGCGCGCTCCTCCGCGCCATGATAGAGAAGTTCGACGGCAAGCCCGTGGGACTCGAGACGCTCGCCGCGACGATAAACGAGGACGCGGGCACAATCGAGGACGTATACGAGCCCTATCTATTGCAGCTCGGCTTTATCGCCCGCACCCCGAGGGGAAGAATGATAATGAGGGGAGGATATGAGCACCTCGGCTATAAGATGACCGAAAAACAGCGGGAGCAGGTGTCTATATTCGACAAGGACAGCGAGTGACAATGGTATATAAAAAGAGCGATTTTTATTACGATCTTCCCGAAGAACTAATCGCCCAGACGCCAATAGAGCCCCGCGACAGCTCGCGGCTTTTGGTTTACGACAGGGCGACGGACAGAGTAAGTCACGAAATATTCAGGGATATAACCAATTATTTAAAGGCGGGGGACGTGCTTGTCGTCAACAACACAAGGGTTCTGCCCGCCCGACTTTTTGCGCATACCCAAAACGGCGGATTGATTGAGGTGCTCTTATTAAAACGCCTCGACATATCCCTTTGGGAAGCCCTCGTCCGCCCCGGCAAGAAGTGCAGGGTGGGGCGAGAATTTAAAGTTTCGGACGAGCTGTCCTTAAAGATTGAGGGCGTTACAGACAGCGGCGAGCGGATAGTGCGATTTTTTTATGACGGCGTGTTTGAGGAGATACTCGAAAGGGTGGGCAATATGCCCCTGCCGCCATACATAAAGCAAAAGCTCGAAAACAAGAACCGCTATCAGACGGTGTACGCCAAGACAGACGGCTCGGCGGCGGCGCCCACGGCGGGGCTGCACATCACGCCCGAACTCCTCGAAAAAATCAAAAATATGGGAGTTAAGGTGGTCGAAGTGTTGCTGCACGTGGGGCTGGGCACCTTCCGCCCCGTCAAAGAGGACGTAATCACCGACCATAAGATGCACTCCGAATACTTCGAAGTTTCGAGGGAAGCGGCGGACGAGATAAACGCCGCAAAGCGCGAGGGCAGGCGGATTATCGCCGTCGGCACAACTTCGGTGCGCACTTTGGAGAGCGCGGCGGGCGACGACGGGCTGATCGTGCCCCAAAAGGGGAACACGCAGATATTTATTTATCCGCCCTACAAATTCAAGTGCGTGGACGCGCTGATAACCAACTTCCACCTACCCGAAAGCACCCTTATTATGCTCGTCTCCGCCCTGTGCGGTCGCGAAAAGACGCTGGAACTGTATAGGACGGCGGTGGAAGAGAGATATAGATTTTTCTCATTCGGGGACGCTATGTTTATATTATAGTCGGCAATTTTTGGGGCGCAATCTTAAATATAATATGCGCATAAAATATTGACAATCTTCATATAATATGTTAGAATAATGCAAAGAATATGGAGGATTTAAAGCAATGGCGAAAGTATCAACCAATATAACCATAGACGCCGAAGTGAAGAAGCAGGCGCAGGAGCTGTTTGCCGATTTGGGGCTCGATTTATCTACGGCGATAAACATCTATCTCAAAAAGGCTATTTCCGAGCAGGGTATTCCCTTTGAGGTAACGCGCGAAATTCCCAACGCCGTCACAGCAAAGGCTATTGCCGATTCCGAAAAGGGCGACGACGTGTACGGTCCTTTTGACAGCGTTGAAGAACTGAAAAAGACGCTCGATAAATAAAATATGACTTAAAAGTTATTTCAACCCGTTTAAATCAATTTTTATAAAGATATCATGAGTTATTTTTCATTTGAACTGCAACATATTGACAAAAAGACGGGCGCGAGGGCGGGCGTTTTCCATACCCCGCACGGCGATATTCTGACCCCCGTATATATGCCCGTCGGAACGCAGGCTTCCGTCAAGGGCGTCTTGCCGCGCGATCTGAAAGAGGCGGGCTCGCAGATAATTCTTTCGAATACCTATCACCTCTATCTTCGCCCGGGCGACGAAATCGTGAAGGCGGCGGGGGGGCTTCATAAATTTATGAATTGGGATTATCCCATTCTTACAGACAGCGGCGGCTTTCAGGTATTTTCGCTTACCAAATTGAATAAAATCAGAGAGGAAGGGGTATATTTCAATTCCCACCTCGACGGCTCGCGCCACCTGTTCACACCCGAAAAGGTCATTGAAATCGAGGAAAATCTCGGAGCCGACATTATAATGCAGCTCGACCAGTGCAGTGAATACGGCTATACCCACGCCGAGGCGCAGAGGGCGATGGAGCTCACGGACAGGTGGCTTTGCCGCTGTCTCGACGCGAAGTCGCGCGACGATCAGGCGCTCTTTCCCATAGTGCAGGGCAACCTTTACGACGATTTGCGGCTTGAAAGCCTTTCGCGCGCAAAGCCCCATGCCAAGGACGGAATTGCGATAGGCGGACTGTCCGTCGGCGAGCCCAAGCCGAGAATGTATGAAATTCTCGACCTTCTCCGCCCTCAGCTTCCCGAAAGCGTGCCCCGATATCTTATGGGCGTCGGCAGCCCCGACTGCCTTATCGAGGGCGTGAAGAGGGGGATAGATATGTTCGACTGCGTGCTTGCGACGCGCATTGCCCGCAACGGCACGGCGTTCACTTCCCGTGGAAAGATAGTGGCGAGAAACGCGGCGTATTCTTCCGATTTTACCCCGCTCGACCCCGATTGCGACTGCTATTGCTGTAAAAATTACACAAAGGCATACCTTCGCCACATGATAAACGCGGGCGAAATTGTCGGCGCAACGCTGTTGAGTATTCACAACATAACCTTCTTACACAAGCTTATGAAGAGCATGAGGGAGGCTATCTTTGCGGACTCACTCGAAGAATTTTCAGAACAATTTTATCTTAAATACGGCGGCGCGTCCGACTGACGCATAGCCCTATAAAAAATTAACCTTGGGTCATTTTGCCGTTTATGCCTTAAAACGCTTGCCAAACGGCTAAAAAAATATTATATTAGAAGAAATATAAATTTGGAGACAGATATGTTCAATTTATTGGCAGATGCAAATAATCAGTCGTCAACGTGGGTGTTGATTGCTATCGTGGCTGTGATGATCGTGCTTTTGATTGTCTTTGGGGTATTGAATTCCAGAAGGCGCAAAAAGCAGGAAAAGGACGCGCAGGACCTTATAAACGCCGTTAAACCCGGCAACAAGGTCAAGACGATAGGCGGGATATGCGGAATAGTCGTCGAAGTGGACGAGGAGGAGAACACCTTCGTCCTCGAGACGGGCACGGAGCAGTCGGGCAAGAGCTATATCAAGTTCGACAGGCAGGCTATCTATCAGACCGACGCGGTAGTTCCCAC
Source organism: uncultured Clostridia bacterium (assembly GCA_947631325.1). Taxonomy (GTDB): domain Bacteria; phylum Bacillota; class Clostridia; order Christensenellales; family Borkfalkiaceae; genus Coproplasma. The sequence goes on from CANRKX010000007.1 coordinate 8,601, forward strand.
GGCAACCCCCGAAAAGGACGAGCCTTTCGAAAATGACGCCGCAACGGAGCAAAACGTAAGCTCGGAAGGCGCGGAAGAGAAGCCCGCAGAGCAGACCGCCCAAGCCGAGGCACAGCCCGCGGACGAAAAGCCCGAGGAAAAACCCGAAGTCAAGCCCGAGGAAAAGCCCCATCACGGCAAGAAGAAGGGCGCAAAGGCGGCAGAGGAGCAAAATGTAGAGCCCTTTGAGGACGTGAAAGAGCAAAAGTAAATAATAATGTAATTTATATAAAAACCTCCGCATATGTTAAAGCGGAGGTTTTTTTATGCGCGAAAATATATTTCAGATAGTCAAATCGGTGTTGGCGGCGGTGGTCGTATCCCTCGTGTTCGCCCTCGTGTTCACGGTGATAATTCAGCTCTTCAATCTGCCGACTTCGGTGGTGAAGCCCGTAAATCAGGTGTTCAAAATACTCTCCGTCGCGATAGGCGGAATAATATTCATACGGGGAGAGAGGGGGCTTTTAAAGGGAATAATACACGGCGTTTTGTCGGTGATTTTGACCTTTTTGATATTCGGCGCGATATCTTTAAGCCTTTCCGCCGATTGGAAATTCGCGCTTGAAATACTTTTCGGGGCGATTTCGGGCGGCATTGCGGGGGTTATTGCCGTCAATATTAAAAGAAAAGCCTAAAATCGCTTGCATTTCGTCCGCAGTTAATTTATAATGATATAAATTAAAAAAGACGAGGTGAATAAAATGATTAAGACAATTGCGAAGCCCGCCGAAAAGAAGGTAACGGGTTGCGGCGAATGCAGAAGCACCTGCCAATCAGCCTGCAAGACGAGCTGCACCGTCGGCAACCAGAGCTGCGAAAGAATAAATAGAGAACAGAATCCCGAAAAAGTAAAGTAAAATAAAAATCTTTAAAGGAGCAGACAAATTCGCTGCTCCTTAATTTTCGTCTATGGTACACGCATTTAAAGTCAAGGACAAGAGCTTTTTATACGATTCGGGAAGCGGCGCACTGCACGAGTGCGACGAGGAGACCCGCGCATATGTGGCGGCTAAATACGAAAAAGTCGGCTCTTTAAATAACTTTTCGCCCGATACGGCACAAAGGATTGAGGGCGAGCTCAACGAGTTGAAAAAAGAGGGGCTTTTGTTTGCCGAAGAGGTAAAGGTATATCCCCCCAAATCGCACGATATAAAGGCGCTGTGTCTGCATATCTGCCACGACTGCAACCTCCGCTGCCGCTATTGCTTTGCCGACGAGGGGGCTTATCACTCCGCGCGCGAGTTCATGAGCGAAGAGACGGCTAAGCGCGCCATCGATTTTCTGATTGAAAACAGCGGTAAACGCCGCATACTCGAGGTCGATTTCTTCGGCGGCGAGCCGTTGATGTGCCTTGAAACAATCAAAAACGTCGTGGCATATGCGCGCAAAAAGGGGGATGAAGCGGGCAAGAAATTCCTGTTTACTACCACCACCAACGCCCTTTTGTTGGACGACGACGCCATAGACTTTTTCAACCGCGAAATGGAGAACGTCGTCTTGAGTCTTGACGGCAGAAAGGAAGTGCACGACGCCATAAGAAAGACGATAAACGGCAAGGGCAGCTTCGACCTCGTGATAGATAAAATCAAAAAGTTCGTCAAGTCGCGCGGGGACAAATCGTACTATGTCCGCGGCACCTTTACGGCGAAAAACCTCGACTTTTCGAGGGACGTCATCTTTCTTGCCGACAACGGCTTCGACAGCATCTCCATGGAGCCCGTCGTCACCGATATCGAGGACTTGAAGATAGGCGAGGAGCACCTCGATACAATAAACGGCGAATATGAGAGACTGCTTTCCGACTACCTCGACCGCTACGATAAAGGGCAGGGTTTCAACTTCTTCCACTTCAACGTCGACCTCGAGGGGGGAGTGTGCCTTCAGAAGAAGGTCTCGGCTTGCGGCGCGGGCAACGAATATTTTTCGGTCGTGCCCAACGGCGATATATACCCCTGCCACCAATTCGCGGGGGATAAGAACTTTTACATGGGCAACGTCTTTGAGGGAATCTTAAACCAAGATATCCGCGCAACCTTTGCAAATTCCTGCCTTTTTACGAGGGAGGAGTGCGGCGATTGCTTTGCAAAGTTCATATGCAGCGGCGGCTGTGCGGCGAATAACTATCACTATCGCGGCGACGTCAACAAGCCCTATAAAATCACCTGCGCCATGATGAAAAAGCGCATCGAGTGCGGAATGTACGCCTTTGCGCATAAAAAGCAGTCGGACAATACCTAAAAATATTTATTAGCCGTTTAAATTCATTGACGGCTTTAAATTTTTACTATATAATATAGTAGTTAAATTCTTTTTCTTACAGGAATTTTTAAGGAGCAACCAATGGGCAAAATCAAATCGGCGATAATAACGGCATTGCTTTGCGCCGCAATAATTGCGCTGACGCTGTTTGCCGTCGTATCGTGCAACGTGCCCGGCACCAACGGTGTAAAGAGGTATAATTCATTTGTATCTTCCATACCGCTCGGCGGCGAGTACACGGGCGAGGCTTACGCCGTGCTCTATCCCGACGGAGTTATTTCCGTGGCCGATTACAGCGCGGTGATGGGCGACGACAGCAATGAGGACAAGAAAGCCGAATATCGCGACACATACGTTAAAAACGGCGGGATATATGTCGAAAAGGACAAGCTCGGCGACGACGAGGGCAAGGCTTTCAAAGAGAGCGTCCTCGCAGATGCAAAGATACTTTCCGAAAGATTTTCGGGTAAGGCGTATTCATCCTGTTCGGTTAGCGTTGAGGACGGCTATTCGATAAAGGTCACCGTACCCACGGGCTTTACCTATGCGGAGTACAAGTCGTACGACGCGGCGGGGCGTTCTTCCGCGCTGTCGGAGATAAGTCATACCGTTTCATCGCTCATAATGGACGGCGAAATTTCAATTCGCAACAATACCGAGTTCGACGAGTCGCAATCTCTGACCCCCGTCCTCGACGACGTTGCGTCATACTTTAAGGGCGCGTCGGTGTTCGGGGTCGCGGGCAACTTCGTTCTCCGTCTTAATCTTACGGACGACGGCTTTGACAAGCTCAACGCCATACTCACAAAGGAGGGAGCGGAGGGCTCCGCCTATATCTACGTCGGCGAAACCAATCTTTCCCTCACGATGACGATGGGCACCGAACTCACCGAAAAGAATATGTATTTCAGCGCGGAAAAATCCTATGCCGAGGACTATGCGCTCGTTCTCGATTCCGTAATAGGCGGCAGTGTGCTGACGAATAAATATAACGGCACAGCGCCCTCGATAATCGCCCTTTCCCCCGCCCTCGGCGACAGCGCCGCAATGTGGCTCGGGATATTCGCGATAGCCATACTTCTCATTTCGATAGTTTGCTTCATTATAAAATACAGGCGTTTGGGGCTTGTGCAGGCGTTGATAATCGCCATATATGCGCTGGTTATCGTCACTGCGTCCATGCTTTTGTCCATACAATTCACGACGGCGACAATGCTCACCGCAGTGTCGGGGCTTGCAATTCTCTGCCTTACCAACTTCTTCGTGTTCGAGTCGGTTAGGAAGGAGACGGCAGTCGGCAGAACGGTGCAGGCGGCTGTAAAGACGGGCTATAAAAAGACGCTGTTCGGAATTCTCGATATACACGTCATATTGATTGTCGCGTCGATGATTCTTGCGCTCGTCTCGGTCGGCGAGGCGGCGGCTTGCGGACTTGTCGCCTTTATCGCGTCGATAGCGTCATACGTTCTCTATTGGTTCACGAGATTTATGTGGTTTGTGATTTCCTCGCCCGCAAGGGATAAGTTCGCCTTCGGCGGGTTCAGGAGAGTGGAGGTGGAAGATGAATAACTTCGTATTTTCTTCCAAATTCAAGATATTTGCCATAATTTCGGCGATTTTGATTGTCGCGGGAATGGCGTTGGGAACGGCTCTTCACTTTGTACAGGGCACCTTCTTCAACTATGGCGGCGAATATGCCGACTACAAGAGCGTCACCGTCTCATACTATTGGGTGGAGTTCTCGGGCAAAGACGACGTTGAAAAGCTCTGCAACGAGCAGTTCGGCGCGGCGGGCGTGAGGGCGTATGTCACCCTCGACGGCGATACCGCAACGGGCGGGGAGATTGTATATAAGTTTTCCCCCTCGACGGACAGCGAAAAGCTCGCGGCGGCGGTTGACGCAATAAACGCAAAGATAACCGAGGCCACCAAGTCGGAATTTATACAGTCGGGCGCGCACATGAACGAGGGCGAAAGCTTGCTCGGCGGCGGTTACACCCTTTGGAGGTGCGCGGTTGCGCTTGCAGCCATAGTCGCGGCACAGCTCATATATATGCTCATCCGCTACAAAGTCGCGGCGGCGGTCACGGCGTTCTGCGCGGATATCCACAACTTCGCGCTCTATGCCGCCATACTTGCCCTGTGCAGGATACCCGTCGATTCGACGGCGCTCATCTTCGGGGTGCTGGCGGTTGCGGCGACGGCGTTCGGCTGGGGATTTACAAGTTTAAGGTTGAAGCGCAACTTCAAAAATGCCGATAACGCAAAGCTTACCGCAACGCAGATTTCGGACAAGAGCGCGGGGCAGACCTTTGCCTTAAACCTCATTCTTGCGGGCGCGCTTTTGCTTTCCGCGGTGTTGATATTCGTGATTGCCATCATCTCTTCCATGTCGCCCACGGCTGTGTTGCCGCTCGTGCTCTGCGCGATAGCGGCGTTCGTCTCGGCGGGATACGGCACGGCGTTCTTTGCGCCCGCCCTTTACCCCAAAGTCAGGGCGATTGTCAACAAAATTCACACTAAAAAGCCCTCCCAAAAGGGTAATAATTGACCTTTTAAAATAAGGCGGGGCGACCCGCCTTTTTGCGTATTTTATTTTAAGTTATGAAAAGAATTTTACCCGAGTCCGAACTTTCGGCGGAACAACTTAATACAGTGAAGAAGCTCGCCGCCGAATGTGACTTGTGCGAGGAGACGGTCAGAATTCTTTTCGGCAGGGGATTTTGCGACAGGGAGAGTATAAATACCTTTCTCCATCCCTCAAAATCGCATTTCATATCCCCCTATAAGATGAGCGGCATGCGCGAAGCTGTCTCGATAATCAAGCGCGCCCGCGAAGAGGGGTGGGTCGTGCTGGTATACGGCGATTACGACGCCGACGGCGTGTGCGCGACTTCCATAATGGACGCCGCCTTGCGCGAGTTCGGCATAGAGCCCGTTCTCTGCATACCCGAACGCCGCGACGGTTACGGGCTTTCGGTGTCGCTTATCGACGAAATTTTCGAACAGCACTGCCCCCAACTCGTAATTACCGTTGACTGCGGCATATCCTGCGCCGAAGAGGTCAAATATATAAAGGAACAGGGGGCGGAAGTTATAGTCACCGACCACCACGAATTGCCCGAAACAATACCCGATTGCATATGCGTCAACCCCAAATTCAACGACGGATATATCTATGATAACCTCTGCGGTGCGGGCGTTGCCTTCAAGGTTGCCTGCGCCCTGCTCGGCGAAAAGGCATATAAATTCCTCGACTATGCCGCCATTGCAACCGTTGCCGACAGCGTGCCGCTGACGGGCGAAAACCGCGACATAGTGTACGAGGGATTGAAGATGATAAACTCTTCGCCCCGCCCCGCATATTCGGGATTTTTAAAGGCGGACAGCGCGATAACCGCCCAATCTCTCGCCTTTTCGGTAGCCCCCAAGATAAACGCGGCGGGCAGAATGGGCGACGCAAAGTCAGCCCTTCAACTGTTTACGACGCAGAATAAGGGGGAGGCGTTCGACCTTTCCGCAAAACTCACCGAATACAACCTTGAACGGCAGAGATACTGCGATGAGCTGTATGTCGCCGCAAAGGAACAACTCATAAAAGAGGGCAGTCTCGGCAAGATAATCGTGCTGTGTAACGACGGCTGGAACGCGGGCTTTGTGGGCATCGTAGCCGCCCGACTTGCCGACGAATATTGCCGCCCCGCAATACTCTTCGTGCGCCACGGCGATATGCTCCGCGGCTCGGCTCGCTCGGTAGAGGGAGTAAACGTATACGAGGCGTTGCGCGCCTGTTCGCAGTATATCGACGAATTCGGCGGACACGCTCAGGCGGCGGGCGTAAACGTCACCGAAGATAACTTTGAAAAGCTCAAAAATGCGCTGTCGCTATACATGGAAGAGAGATACACCGACGCCGACTTTATACCCACCGTATACGTAAGCGGCGAACTTGACGGCGAATTTTCACCCGAGTTTGCGAGGGAGCTCGAGCTGTTCGAGCCCTGCGGCGTGGGAAATAAGAAGCCGCAGTTTATCGTAAAACAGGGTGCGGTGCAGACGCGCGGCGGCAAGCTTTCTCCCTCGCACCTGTCGGTCAAGAGCAACGGGCTTGAGTTTATGTTTTTCGGCGGCGGCAGATTTTCCAAACTGTTTGCGAGCGCCGTCACAAAGAGCATAATTTTCGAATATAATATCTCGCAATTTAGGGGCAGGGAATATGTCAAGGGCTTTGTCCGCGACTTTGTATATAACCCCTGCGACGGGTCGGGCATGCGCGACGATTTGGCGTTGAACGCCCTCTATACCATGGCTCTGCCCGACGTCGTGTGCGAGAGTTCTTCAATAAATGAAGGGGAGCTTGGCTTTCTTTTATCGCACTGTCCAGACTTCGGCACGCTCTTTATCGCGTGGGATAAAAATACCCTTTCGTTGCATGATATCCCCGCGTCAATGCCCGTCGATCTCTTCGTTCCGTCGGCAAAAAGCTGCCTTTCGGGGGTGCTTTTGTCGCCGCAGTCGGACGTGGATCTGAACGGCTATTCGCGCATAATATTTTTGGACGATATCGGCGGTTACAGCCTGCCCACCCTCGCGGGGAGGAGGATAGAAAAAGTCGAAAATGCGCCCGTTCCCAAATTTATTAAGGAGCTGTCCGCCGACAGGGGGGATTTGCTGTCCATATTTGCAACCCTCACGTCAAAGGCGGGGAATTTCAGCGGAAGCTCTGCCGAGGACGCGGCTCTGAGCGGCATACTTTGCGACAGTCCCGCCCAAGCTGCCTTTGCACTGTCGGTGTTCTCGCAATTGGGGCTCATATCGTTTGAGGGCGGCGCGTTCAAGGTGTTCAGGGGGATTAAGACCGACCTTCGCAACTCCGCGCTGTATGAAAAGGTGACAACGCTTCAATCAAAGGGGGAAAGATGACCGTTCTCGATAAGATACATCAAAATTACGGCGAAGAAGAGTCCGAAATTCTGCTTTCCGCCTATAAATATGCCGAGATGATGCACGAGGGGCAAAAGCGCGCTTCGGGCGAACCCTATTTTACCCACCCCTGCGCCGTTGCCGAGATACTCATAGACCTCGGTCTTGATACCCCGACTGTAGCGGCGGCGTTTTTGCATGACGTCATCGAGGACACCCCCGCAACCGAAGAGGACATACGCTCGCGCTTCGGCAACGAAATTCTGACCCTCGTCGACGGGGTGACCAAGCTCGACAAGATAAATTTCCACTCCCACGAAGAGGAGGACGCCGAGAATTTCAGGAAGATTTTCGTCGCGATGGCGAACGACGTGCGCGTAATTATTATAAAACTCGCCGACAGACTGCACAATATGCGCTCTTTGAACTTCCTTTCAAACGAGAGACAGCAAAGAATTGCCAAGGAGACGCTTGAAATTTATACCCCGCTTGCTGGGCGGCTGGGCATTTCGCAGATAAAGTGCGAGCTTGAGGACTTGTGCTTAAAATACCTCGACCCCGAAGCTTACGAATATCTCGTCACCAACATTCATCAGGAACTTGCCGAACGCAAGCAATTTGTCGATTTCGTCGTCGAAGAAATCAAAAAAATATTGAAGGAGAGCAACATAGAGGGCGAAGTCATAGGTCGCCCCAAGCACTTCTATTCCATATACAGGAAGATGAAAAATCAGGGCAAGACGCTCGACCAAATCTATGATTTGACCGCCGTGCGCGTCATTGTCAACACCACCGAGGAGTGCTATGAAATACTCGGAAAAATCCACAAGCAGTGGAAGCCCGTGCCGGGGCGGATAAAGGACTATATCGCCACCCCCAAGCGCAACATGTATCAATCTCTCCATACTACCGTCGTCACCAACTTCGGGCAGTTTTTCGAGATACAGATAAGGACGTACGAGATGCACAAGATGGCGGAGTACGGCATCGCGGCGCATTGGAAATATAAGGAACAGAAGACGGGGGAGACCGACTTTGACGCCCGCCTTTCGTGGATTCGCGACGTAATGGATTGGCAGGGCGGCGTGAACGAGAGCAGGGAGTTCGTCGATAGCTTAAAAAGCGATTTGTACGACAACGAATTGCTCGTCTTTACCCCCAAGGGGAAGGTCATATCTCTGCCCCTCGAAGCGACGCCCGTGGACTTTGCGTACGCCATTCACTCCGAAGTGGGCAATAAGTGCGTCGGCGCAAAGGTAAACGGCAAGATAGTCGCGCTCAACTCCACGCTTACGACGGGCGACGTCGTTGAAGTTTTGACCCAGCCCAACAGCAAGGGTCCCTCGTGGGATTGGTTGAAGTTCGTAAAGTCGGGCTCGGCGCGCGCCAAGATAAGGCAGTTTTTCAAGCGCGAAATGAAGGAAGAGAACGCGCGCATGGGCAGGACTATGCTCGAAAACGAGGCGAAGAGGAGGGGCTATAACCTCGCCGACCTCCTCACCGAAAGTTCCTTCAAAAAGCTATCCAATAAACTCGTATTTTCGTCGGTGGACGAGATGATGGCGTCTGTGGGATACGGCGCGGTGAGCGTAAATCAAGTTATATACAAACTCATCGACTATTATAATAAGGAAACGCCAAAGACAGCCGAAGCCCTTGAAAATACCCAGCTCAGGCACTCGCCCGCGGGAAGCGTGATTGTGAAGGGCGAGAGCGGACTTTTGGTGTCTTTCGCCCGCTGCTGCACCCCCGTGCCGGGCGACGATATCGTGGGATTTGTGTCGAGGGGCAGGGGGATTATAGTCCACCGCGCCGACTGCACGAACTTAAAGGACGTCGACCCCAACCGCCTGCAACCCGCCGAGTGGACGGGCGACTTCAACACCGAATTCATCGTTGAGATAAAGATAATCGCCACCAACGACAACGGCGTCGTCGCGGCGATAACGGCGGAGATTGCGGCGATGCACCTTTCCATGACCCAGATAAACGGCAGAGTCAACAGGGAAAAGCAGGCGGAGTTCGACATAAAAGTGCAGTTAAACCGCCGCTCGGACGTGGACCTTTTAATAAACCGCTTGAAGAAAGACAAGCGCATAATCAACGTGTTCAGGACAAAAAATTGACGACAGTTATAAAGATTTTACCCTTGGGGTTTGCGAGCAACAGCTATATACTTTCCGAGGACTTAAAGACGGCTGTGGTCGTCGACCCGTCGGAGCCGAGAATATTAGATGAATTATCCTCGCGCGGGCTTCAATGCAGAGCCGTTTTGCTGACTCACGGGCACCTCGACCATATCGGGGGATGCGGCGCACTCTTTGAAAAAGGTGCGGCAATATATTGCGGCGAACGCGAAAAAGACTTCATTTTCAGCCGTGAAAACTATTCGATTTTTTGCGAGCCGCTGCCCAAATTCGAGATTGCAAAGACGCTCTGCGACGGAGAAAAATTCAACCTCTGCGGCATTGAATTCACGGCGATATCCACCCCCGGGCACACGGTGGGGGGAATGTCTTATATTTCGGGGCGCAACCTCTTTTCGGGCGATACCCTCTTTTATCACAGCATAGGGCGCACCGATTTCCCCACGGGCGACTTCAATCAATTAAAATCGAGCCTTAAAAAACTCTTCGCGCTCGACGGCGACTATGCCGTGCTGTGCGGGCACGACAGGGATACGACGCTCTCGGAAGAACGTAAAAACAACCCCTTTGCGGGACTTTTGGATTGAAATGCTTACTACCAACAGCGAATATTTGAGATGCGAAATAATGGACGTGTTGCGCGCCTTCAACGAGGAAGAGCGCGACATGACCCATTATTTTTCCTATTCGGGCGGAAAATTTTATAACACGGTGGAGTGCGGGGGCGAATTTTTCGACTATATCGACGACTTCGACCCGCAGGACGACCTTGAATTCAAAAGATACGCAAAGAGATTTGCAAAACTCGCAGTCTATAAGACCCTTCAAAAGATATTGAATAAGAGCCTACCTTGGGGCGCGCTCACGGGGATAAGACCGACCAAACTCGCCTATTCGGAAATTAAGGCGGGCAGGGATTTCAAGCCGCTCTTTGAAAAACTTTGCGTAGACGATGAGAACGCCGAACTTATCGCAAGGGTGATAAGGGCGCAGAGGGGACTGTATGAGGAGGGCGGAACGCACCTATATGTAAGCCTTCCGTTCTGCCCGACCAAGTGCGACTACTGTTCCTTCGTCACCGCGCCCATTGAGAGGACGAAAGGGTATGTGGACAGCTATATAGAAGCCCTAAAAAAAGAGCTTGAAAGCGTCAAGCCCTATCTCAAAAATCTGCAGTCGATATACGTCGGCGGCGGCACCCCGTTCGTGCTCGACGAAAGTCAATTGACCCGCATATATGCCGCAATTAACGAGGTTTGCGATATAAAATGCGAGTACACGGTGGAGGCGGGCAGACCCGACGTTTTCACAGAGGAAAAGCTGGCTCTCTCCCAAAAATTCGGGGTCAACAGGATATGCGTAAATCCGCAGTCCTTCCGAGACCAAACGTTGCGCGCAATCGGCAGAAAGCACACCGAAGAGGACACCGTGAGGGCGTTTGAAATGTCGAGAAAATTTGATTTTGACATAAATCTCGACCTCATCGCGGGGCTTGCGGACGAGACGCCTGAGGACTTTGAAAATTCCTTGAATAGGGCGGTTGCGCTATCCCCCGAAAACATAACGGTGCACACGCTGTCATTAAAATCGGGCGCAAAATTAAAGGAGCGCGTCGCCGCGCTCGATATAGATGGCATTGACCAAATGATTGCGCTCTCCCGCAAGCTGCTCACGGCGGCGGGATATGAGCCCTACTATCTATATAGGCAAAAGTATCAGGCGGGCGGGCTGGAAAACGTCGGTTGGAGCAAAAAGGGAAAGGCTTGCCTTTACAATATCGGAGTTATGGAGGAGAGGGGGTCGGTGGTCGCCGTCGGCGCAAACGCAATCTCCAAAAGGATATTTTCGGAGACGGACAGAATTGAGAGATACTCCTCCCCCAAGGATATTCCCTCATACATAAACAAGGTTGACGAGATAATTTTAAAGAGGGCAGAGCTGTTTAAAGATTTTTAGGGATTAGGAATTAGGGATTAGGGATTAGGGATTGAAGATTTTTTGTGATTATTTTAAGGCGTTGCGGCTGAAATAAGCGGCGCTGTAAGATATTGCGCTATAAGGCGCGGCGCGCGGAAATATTCCGCGCGCCGCGCCTTAAAAAATACCCCCAAAAAATCACCCGAAGTAGGAGACCGCGCCCTTGAAAATGGAGTAGGCGAGCTGCTGCCTGAACTCCTCCGAACAGAGCAGCTTTTCGTCATCGGGATTGGATAAAAATCCGCACTCCACGATGACCGACGGGCTTTCGGTGCATTTCAGCATGAAGTAGTCGCCCGTCAGAACGGCGTTGGTTCGCCCGCTTTTTGTGGACTTTTCGCCGTTCGGGAGCTTTTCGCCGTCGGAGAGTTCGTCGAGGGCTTTTTTGATGCTTTCGGCAAGCGCCTTGCCGCTCTCGCTCGACTTGTCGTAATATATTTGCCCGCCGCGCTTGGATTTGAGGGGGCAGACGTTCTGATGAATGGATATCACCATATCCGCGCCGCTCTCCTCTATTATCTCCCGCCGTTTTTTCATGTCGCGCATCTTGAACCCGCGCACCGTCGAGCCGTACAATCCGCCGCTGTCCTTCCTCGTCATCACAACTTCAAATCCCGCTTCCGAAAAATAGCCCTTCAATAGCTTTGCTATCGCGAGATTGACTTCGCTCTCCTTGACGTTCGTCTCCGTTCCTAAAACGCCCGCGTCAAGTCCGCCGTGACCCGCGTCGATGACTATCACCCTATCGCCCTTTGAGGAAGCCGAGGCGAGCGCGCCCGCGCATATGCCGAATGCGACGCCCGCAAGCACAAGTGCAACCAGCGTAATCAATACGCCCTTTTTTAAAAAGATTAATTTCACGCTATATACTATGGAATAATTGCTTTTTTTATGATTAAGTAGTATAATTAACTTGAATAGTTATGTTGGATTTTTCAAGCCCCATTGCGGCGGACAGAGCCGCCAAAATAAGCCCCGTCACCCTCGCCTTTGTCGGCGACGCGGTATTCTCGCTGTATGTCCGCGAAAAACTCGTGCGGGCATACGATTTGACGGCGGGGCAGTATCAGAAAAGGACGGCGGAGCTCGTCTCGGCGACAGGTCAGGCGAGACTTGCCGAAGTTCTCCGCCCCCACTTCACCGCGGAGGAGGACGATATCTTCCGCCGCGGCAGGAACGCGAAGAAGCCCTCGCACAGCAAGAACGCGCCGATGGGCGATTACAACACCTCGACGGGATTGGAAGCGTTGATAGGGTGGCTGTATTTAACGGGTCAGCGCGAAAGACTTAAATATTTATTGGAGGCGGCGCAATGAAGACGGAGGGCAGAAACGCCGTTTTGGAACTTTTAAAGACGGATAAGACGATAGAAAAAATACTGATTGAAAAAAACCCGCAGGGGAGCTTAAACAAAATCTTTGCCGAGGCGAGAAGGGCGGGCGTCAAAGTGCAGTTCGTCGACAGGCGCGCCCTCGACAGGGAGAGCGAAGAGGGTCGCCATCAGGGGGTTATTGCCTACACGTCGGACTATTCGTATTCCACTCTCGACGACATAATAGGCGCGGCAGAAAAGGAGAGCGTTGTGATTCTCTGCGACGGGATAGAGGACGTGCACAACCTCGGCTCCATAATAAGGGTGGCGGAGTGCGCGGGCGCGGACGGCGTCATAATTCCTTCCGATAAATGTGCGAGCGTCACGGACGCGGTTATAAGGATATCGGCGGGCGCGGCAAATCACATAAAGGTGGCAAAGGTCAACTCCCTCAACCGCGCGATAGATAGCTTGAAGGCGGCGGGATATTGGGTGTACGCCCTCGAAGCCGACGGCGAAAATATATACGACAAAAAATATTCGGGGAAGATTGCATTGGTTATCGGCGGAGAGGACAGCGGCGTTCGCCGCCTCACCCGCGAAAAGTGCGACTTCACCCTGTCCATTCCCCTGCGCGGCAAGGTCAATTCGCTGAATGCCTCGGTTGCGCTCGGGATTGCCGTTTACGAAGTGACGAAGAGATGACGGATAGCGAACTGTTTGAAAAATTGAAGGGCGGGGATAAGTCGGCGGAGACCGAACTTTTAAACAGATATTCCCCATTGGCAAAGGCTGTCGCCGCGGGATTTTTTTTGAGCGGCGGCACGAGCGAGGACCTCTTTCAGGAGGGAATGGTGGGGCTGTATTCGGCAATAAACACCTTTGACTCGGCGGGCGGCGCACAGTTTTCTTCCTATGCCTATACCTGCATACGTCACGCCGTGCTGGACGCGGTGAAAAAGAGTCTCGGCGCAAAGTATTCGGCTTTGAATAACTTTGTTCCCATCGTGGAGATAGCGGGAAATATGAGCCCCGACGACCCCGAGGACGAACTTATAAAGAGGGAGCAAAGGGGAGAGTTTTTGCAGAAGATTTCGGGACTTTTATCCTCGCTGGAATTCAAAGTTACTGTCCTCTATCTCGACGGGCTGTCCACGGCAGAAATGGCAAAATCACTTAAAAAACCGCAAAAGAGCGTTTCAAACGCGCTTGCAAGGGCAAAAAACAAGCTCTATAAATCCTATTATTCGGAGGGATAAATGGCGTATCTTGCGTTTTACAGGACATTCCGCCCCACGAAATTCGACGAGGTGGTGAGGCAGGAGCACGTTGTCCGCATTTTGAAAAACCAGATAGCGGAGGACAAGATAGGTCACGCCTATCTGTTCTGCGGTCCGCGCGGCACGGGCAAGACGACGCTTGCCAAGATTTTTGCGCGGGCAATCAACTGCCAATCGCCCGTTGACAGCTCGCCCTGCGGCAAGTGCCCGACCTGCCGCGCCCTTATGGAGGGGGGCAACCTCGACATATCGGAGATAGACGCGGCTTCCAATAACGGCGTGGACGAGATGCGCGATCTTCGCGAAAAGGTGCAGTATCCGCCCGTCGCGGGCAAGTACAAGGTGTACGTGATAGACGAGGTGCATATGCTCACTCCCTCGGCGTTCAACGCCGTCTTAAAGACGTTGGAGGAGCCGCCCCGTCACGCCGTATTCATTCTCGCCACAACCGAGCCGCACAAGATACCCGCGACAATTTTATCGCGGTGCATGCGCTTCGACTTCAAATTGATACCCCAAAAGGACCTCGAAGACCTGATAAAAAACGTCCTTACAAAGACGGGGAAGGAGTATGAGGACGCCGCCGTCTCCGCAATTGCGCGGGCGGGCGCGGGCAGTGCGAGGGATTGCCTTTCCATTGCCGATATGTGCGCCTCATATTCGCGCGGCAAGCTGACTTACGACGACGTTTCCGCCGTATTGGGCGGCGCCGACTTCAAACAGGTGGCGCAGATAGTCAAATACGTTCTCGACGAGGATATGTCGAGCGCGATGACGGCGGTCGAGAGCGTGCTCTCCATGGGCAAGAGCGTGGGCGTGTTGTTGAAGGATATGCTGTCACTTTTAAACAATCTGACCATCGCAAAGGTGTGCCGCAACGCCCGCGAGATAATAAATTTGCCCGACGAATCCTTTGAAATAATTTTAAATATGGCAGCCGATGCGGACGGGCACAAACTTTTGAGGATATCCGAAATTTTGGGCGCGGCGGAGAGCGATATGCGCTTTTCGACGAGCGGCAGAATTACCCTTGAAACGGCGATTGCAAAATGCGCGATGCCCTCGAGCGACTATGATATAGACGGGTTGATAGGAAGAATTGCTTCGCTTGAAAAAAAGCTTGAAAGCGGGCAATTTATACAGCCCCAAACAGAGCAACCCGCAAGGGCGCAAATTGAAAGGGCAAAAGAGGTAAATCAACCCGCAAGGGCGCAAACAACAGAGACGCCGCCCGAGATAAGGCAGGGCAATCAGACGGCAAAAAGGCGGATAGAGGAGGACTTTTCCTCATCTGAGCCTTCGCCCTTCTCCCCTAAGCCCGCAGGCGAGACCTTCCGCCAGCCCGCTCTTTGGGAGGACGGCGCGGTAAACGCCGCACCCGCCGCCGTAGCCGACAAGGGCACGGTGTTCGCCCGCTTTTTGAAAGCCCTTCGCACTACCCACAAAAACGCCGTTATATTCACCCTCTGCATGGATTTGACGCACACCTTTGAGGGCGAAAAGCTCATCTTCATCACCGATAACGCCGCCGTATATAAGGGGCTCAATCGGGCGGAGAACAGGCAGTTTGCGGCTGACGTCTTGGCAGAATTGGGCGTCAACGACTTCGAAGTTCGCCTTGAAGAGAAGGGCGAGAGCGAATACGACAAGGCTTTCAGGGAGCTTAAAGAGAACTTTAAAGGCATAGATATAGACGTAAAAGATTAAAAAAAGGAGCGATTATGGCAGGATTTAACAGGGGCGGCATGGGCGGCATGCAGAATATGCTTCGCGAAGCCCAGAAAATGCAGGAACAGATGCAGGAAGCCGACAAGGAACTCGAGGAAATGGAAGTGGTCGGGCTTTCGGGCGGCGGCGAAGAGGGCGACGAGACTGTCGTCGTCTACATGAACGGCAAGAAGATAATAAACGGCATAGAATTCGGCAGCAAGCTCTCGGAGATTGTCGACATAACCGACGAGGACGACGTAGAGATGCTCGAGGATTTGATTATGGCGGCGATAAACGACGGCTATACCAAGGCTGAACAGGCGTATAACGAAAAGATGGGCCCCTTTGCCAAGGCGGGCGGCGGACTCATAAGATAAGTACTCATAGGATAACCTGAGGTAAAAAGTGGACGTTTTTATAGAGCCTATCGGCAGACTTATAAACGAATTTACCAAGCTCCCCGGCGTCGGCAGAAAGACGGCGCAGAGGTACGCATATAAGATAATCGGCATGAGCGAGACCGAGGCGAAGAACTTTGCCGACAGCATAGTGAACTGTAAAAGAAAGGTTCGCTACTGCAAGGTATGCGGCAATTTCACCGAAAACGAGGTGTGCGACGTGTGCTTACAGCGCGACAAGTCGACAATATGCGTCGTGAAGGAGCCCAAGGACGTCGTTGCAATGGAGAAATTGCACGAGTACAAGGGGGTATATCACGTTCTACACGGCGTAATTTCGCCCATGGAGGGGATAGGACCCGACGATATACGCATAAAGGAGTTGCTCGCGCGGATTGACGATAGCGTGCAGGAAGTCATAATGGCGACCAATCCCGACGTGGAGGGCGAGGCGACGGCAATGTATATCGCCAGACTTTTGAAACCCTTGGGGGTCAAGGTCACCCGACTTGCGCACGGCATACCCGTCGGCGGCGAACTCGAATATACCGACGAGGTGACGCTCTCGCGCGCGCTCATCGAGAGAAAGCAGATTTGAAAAAGGAGTTTAAAATATGAATATTTCCGTGCTCGGCTGCGGGCGTTGGGGGTCGTTTATCGCGTGGTATCAGGCGACGATACTCAAAAACAAAGTAATATCTTGGGGACCCGAGGGCGACTACTCATACGAGATTTTAAAGAATACGGGCAAGAACGAATACGTCACCCTCGACAAGTCAATTGAGCTGACTTGCGATTTAAGTTACGCCCTTTCGAACAGCGATATAATAATAATTTCCATATCCTCGCAGGGGCTTCGCGGGTTCATGAAGAAGATAACCGCCTATCCCGTCAAGGACAAAATCTTCGTGCTGTGCATGAAGGGCATTGAGGAGAGCACGGGCAAAAGGCTCTCCGAGGTGCTGATTGAGAGCGGGATAGATGCAAATAAGATAGCCGTTTGGGTAGGACCGGGGCACATTCAGGCGTTCACGCAGGGAATTCCCAACTGCATGGTTATCGACAGCTACGACGAAAATTTAAAGAGGTTTATTGCCGACAGTTTCAAGAGCAACCTCATCCGCTTTTATTACGGAAACGACATAATAGGCTCAGAGATAGGCGCGGCGGCAAAGAACGTGCTCGGCATTGCGGCGGGCGTGCTCGACGGAAGCGGCTATGTCAGCTTGAAGGGACCTTTGATGGCGCGCGGCGCATACGAAGTGGGCAAGCTCATCAAGGCGATGGGCGGCGAGTTCAATTCGGCTTACGGGCTGGCGCACCTCGGCGACTATGAGACGACGCTCTTTTCGGAGTACTCCCATAACAGGAAGTACGGCGAGATGATGGCGCACGGCGCGCGCTTCGAAAAACTTGCGGAGGGCGTCATGACGGCAAAGGCGATGAAGGAGTTGGGGGATAAATACGGACTCGAACTTCCCATAACCAACGCCGTTTACGAAGCCTGCTTTTTATCCCACGCATTCGAGAGCGGCGACGGCGCGAAGAATTGCATGAAGATAATTTTAAAACTCTTCGAAAGACAGACCAAGAGCGAATTTTAAGCGGAATTTACTTGATTAAAATAAAAAAATATTAATATATAGACGGAATTTTGGACTTATATGTTGAGAAATGATTTGAGAAATGTGGCGATAATCGCCCATGTCGACCACGGCAAGACGACGCTGGTCGACGCAATGTTGAAACAGAGCCATACCTTCCGCGACAATCAGACGGTCGAGGAGAGGGTGATGGACAGCAACGATTTGGAGCGCGAGAGGGGGATAACCATTCTCGCAAAGAATACCTCGATACACTACAAAGGCGTTAAAATTAACGTCGTCGATACCCCGGGGCACGCCGACTTTTCGGGCGAGGTCGAGAGGGTGATGATGATGGTCAACGGCGTTCTCGTGCTCGTGGACGCGGCGGAAGGACCCATGCCGCAGACGCGATTCGTCGTTCAAAAAGCCCTCGAAATGGGGCACAGGCTAATTATCGTCGTCAACAAGATAGACCGCCCCGACGCCCGCCTGAACGAAGTGCAGGACGAGATTTTGGAGCTTTTGCTCGAACTCGACGCCTCCGACGACCAGCTCATGAGCCCCGTCGTGTGGTGTTCGGGCAGGGACGGCACGGCTACCCTCGATTTAAATCAACCGGGCAAGGATTTGACTCCCCTATTCGACACTATTTTGGAGCATATTCAGCCCATGGAAGCCGACGTGGACGGAGCAACACAGCTGCTCGTCTCCTCGATAGACTACAACGACTATGTGGGGAGGATAGGCGTCGGCAGGATTGAGCGCGGCACGATAAAACAGGGTCAGTCGGTCGTCGTCGCAAACTACAATAATATTCAACTCCGCGCGGCGGGCAAAATCGCCAACCTATATCAGATCGAGGGGCTTGAACGCGTCCCCTGCGAGGAAGCAAAGGCGGGGGATATCGTCTGCTTTTCGGGGCTTGAGAAGATAAATATTGGCGACACGGTGTGCGCGCCCGAGTGCGTGGAACCCCATAAATTCGTCAAGATAACGGAGCCGACGGTGGAGATGACCTTTTCGGTCAACGATTCGCCCTTTGCGGGCAAGGACGGCAAGTGGGTCACGACAAGGCACATCCGCGACAGGCTATTCCGCGAGCTTTTGAAGGACGTTTCCCTCCGCGTGGAGGAGACGGGCAGTGCGGACAGCTATCGCGTGTGCGGCAGGGGGGAGATGCACCTTTCCATACTCATCGAAAATATGAGGAGGGAAGGCTATGAATTTCAGGTCTCCACCCCCAAAGTCATGTACAAGGAGATTGACGGGGTCAAGTACGAACCCGTCGAGAGGTTGATAGTCGACGTTCCCGACGAGGCGACGGGCGCGGTGTTCCAGAGCATGGGCAACCGCAAGGGCGAACTCGTGCATATGAGCGCGGTGGGAACGCGCACCCGCCTTGAATTTCTCGTTCCCGCGAGGGGACTATTCGGCTATAAATCGGAATTTTTAACCTCGACCAAGGGCGAGGGCGTCATGAACAGCGTATTCTTCGAATATCAACCCTATAAGGGCGACATAATGAGGAGAAACACGGGCTCGCTCGTCGCGTTCGAGACGGGCGAGGCGGTCACATACGGGCTTTTCAACGCGCAGGGCAGGGGAACGCTGTTTATCGGCGCGGGCACGCCCGTATATGAGGGCATGGTCATAGGCGAATCGCCCAAGAGCGAGGACATAAACGTCAACGTCTGCAAGACAAAGCACCTCACCAACACCCGCTCTTCGGCAAGCGACGACGCTCTCCGCCTCATCACCCCCAAGAGAATGAGCCTTGAAGAGTGCCTTGAATTTATAGGCGACGATGAACTTCTGGAAGTCACGCCCAAGAATATAAGGATAAGAAAGCGCATACTCGACAGCGAGCTCCGCGCAAAGGCGCGCGCCAAGGAAAAGAAAAGTTAAGCCCAATTATAAAAGACAATCTTCCGATTTCGGGATTGCTATATTCATAATCTGCATATTTGAAATATATAATATATCACCGTATAAAAGCGGTGATATTTTTTTGAGGGCGGGCTGTATTTTTATGTATGGCGGCTTTTCGCGGGCGGGTGAAATATGGAAGGACACAATCTCACGATAGAACAGCGGCAGAGGGTGACGGCGACAGAGATAATCTCCGTGGACGCCTTTTCGGACAGACAGATAGTTTTATCCTATCAGGGCGGCAGGATAGTTGTCTCTGGCACTGATATGAAGATAGTGGCCTTTTCAAAGACGACGGGCGCGTTTTCGGCGGCGGGCAATATTTCGGGCGCGCGCTATATCGCAAAGGGCGCGTCGTTCGCCAAAAAATTATTCAAATAACATGCAGTTTTTCATATTTTTGACCTGCCTCGGCTGCGGGATATTGAGCGGGCCGGTGTACGACGTCTTATATATCGTCCGTTGCGCCCTGTGCGGCGCGGACGTGCGCGCATACACGATAAAGGACAGAATTTTTTTGATTGTCTGCGACGTTGCCTACTGCGCCGTCTTTGCCGCGGGCTTTATCTTTATCTCCGTTTTGTTCTCTTTCGACGACCTTCGGCTGTATATGTTGGCAGGTTGTGCCCTCGGCGCCCTTATATATCTGAAAAGTTTTCACATAATTGTTGCTTTTTTCGTCGGGAAAGTGTATAATAAAATCAACCAAAGAAGGAGCCTTGAAGATGAAAGAGGAAAAGCGCAATAAAATAGCGGCGGCTGTCACGGTAAACGTGCTGTTGCTCATAGTGATTTTGGCGGCGGTCGTAATATATCAGCTCGTCGTCATAGCGCGCGTTTCGAGCCGCAAGGCGCAGATAATTTCGGAAATCGAGAGATACGAAGCGCTCATAAAGAGCGGGCGCGACGACCTCGAATATCTGCAATCATACAGAAATCTGCGCGACCTCGCCATCGAGTACGGCTATATCTTCCCCGACGACTGATTTATGAAAATTTCTGCAATCGACATAGGATCTAATTCCGTCCGTTTGGCAATGTTCGCGGACGGAAAACTTTTATATAAGACCATTGAGACCACCCGCCTCGGCGAGGGGCTTGCCGTCACGGGCGAAATTAACGACGAAGCCTGCGAGCGCACCGCCCAAGCCGTCAAAAATTTTGTCTTCCGCGCGAGGGAAGAGGGGGCGGAGAGGGTGTATCCCTTTGCGACCGCCGCCGTCCGTTCGGCAAAAAACCGTTCGAAGTTCTTGGAGCGGGTTGCCGCCCTTTGCGGGCTTGAAGTGGACGTCGTCAGCGGCGAGAGGGAGGCAGACCTCGGGATTATGGGCGCGCTCGGAAAGAGCGACGGCGGAATAATCGACGTCGGCGGCGCGAGCACCGAAGCCACTTTCAGGCGCGGCGGAGTGAGGGTGTATTCGAAGAGCGTCGATATAGGCACCGTCCGTCTTTTGGATTTGGCGGGGCGCGACGAGGACAGGCTTTTATCCGTCATAGATAAATATTTGGAAAGCTATCCCGACTTCGACGCGTCAGATTTAAAGGTATGCAACATAGGGGGAACGGGCACGCAGATTGCCGCCGTAAAACACGGGCTTAAAACCTATGACGCATCGATTATAGACGGAACGGAGCTATCCCGAAAAGAGATATTCGGGATGGGCGAAAGGCTTTTGAAGATGACGGTGGAAGAGGTGAAGAGAGTTTCTGGCATGGAAGAGCGGCGCGCCGACGTAATAGGCGGCGGCTGTCTGTTGCTTGCAAGGGTTATGGACAAGTTCTCGATATCCTCCCTCACCGTGTCCGAGAGCGACAACCTCGAGGGATACGTGATGATGAAAGAGGGGCGGCTATGAATAAGGTCAAGGTCACCGATTTTTGCATATGGATTGCGACTTTGTTGCTTTTTGCGGGCATAGACGTGCTGTGTTGGTTCGAATATCAAAATTTTTGGCTGTGTTGGGGTGCGATTTTCATATTGATTGCGAGTATGCCCCTGTCGTCACTGCTGCATGAAGCGGGGCACTGCCTTTTCGGGCTGTGCTCGGGAATTCGTGCGAAGATATCTTTTACCTCCGCGCTCTACTTTTTCAAATCGTCGTCGTGCGAGGTCGTGCCCAAAAAGGACAATAAGGTGAGGGCAAGATACGCCGTAACCTGCGTCGGCGGGCTTGCATTAAATCTCATCGTCGTTATATTCGGCATTATCGCCCTTCTCGTGAGGGAAGTGCCCACCTATCTCGCACTTATCGCCCCGTCGTCGCTCTATCTCTTCCTCATAAACTTCATTCCTTGGGAGACAGGCAGCGGCAAGACCGACGGGCTTGTGATTCACGAACTTCTCATAAATGAAGATTGCGCAAAAGTTGCCGTCGCCGTGCTCACCATTCAGGCGAAAGTGCTTGCGGGCACCCCCATAGAAAAGGTGGATAGAAGTCTCTTTTTCGATTTGCCGCAGATACGCGAGGACGACCCCGCCTTTATCGCGCTGACGGGATTGAGGGCGGACTACTTCAAGGCTTTGGGCGACACCGCAAAGGCGCACCAATATTCGGGCAGATTCGAACAGCTCAAAGCCGACTATCTCGATTGAATTTTTGATTTTTATCATATTGAAAATCGCCGCAGGCGCAAAAATTTTGCGCCTGCGGCGATTTGGATTTTAAGCATAATCAATTGACGTGATACAGCTTGCCGAAGCAGTGAGGGCATATTCCGCCGCCCCTTATCGCCTGATTTTTGCAGACGTGATTGCCGCAGTCGCCGCACTCCAGAACGTCGCCCGAAAAGTCACAAAAAAAATCAAAACCGCACCCTTTGGATTTCATAAAAAAAGTATGCGTAAAAAGCCTTAAAAATACACCCGAAAATAAGATTTTTTACTTCAAATTCTTGCCTTATTTCTAATAATATGGTATAATAAATAAAAGCTGAAAAAATATCTTTCAAGAGGTGCAAAATGCCCGAAAAAATTCAGTCCAATTACGACGCAAATTCATTGAGAGCATTAAAGGGACTCGAGCCCGTGAGGGAACACCCGGGAATGTATATCGGACCCACTGACGAAAAGGGGCTTCACTGCCTTGTGCGCGAGGTCATCGACAACTCCATCGACGAGGCGCTCGCAGGCTATTGCGACAAGATTGACGTCGTCATAACCGAGGACGGCTCGTGCACGGTCAAGGACAACGGCAGGGGAATTCCCACGGGTATAAACGAGGAAGAGGGGATATCGGGCGTGGAGCTTGCCCTCACCAATTTAAACGCGGGCGGCAAGTTCGGCGGCGGCAACAAGGCGGGCGGATATAAAATTTCGTCGGGATTGCACGGCGTGGGCGTCTCGTGCGTCAACGCCCTCTCCGACAAGCTCACCGCCGAGGTCTGCCAGAACGGGCATATCTATCGTCAGGTATATCACTGCGGCATACCCGAAGAACCCCTTAAAATTGTCGGCGACACTGCCGAGACGGGCACCACGATAACCTTCCACCCCGACGCAACCATTCTCGAGACGACGGAGTTCAATTACGATACGTTAAAGACCCTTCTCCGCGAATTGAGCTATCTAAATAAGGGATTGACACTCACCTTAACCGACCTTCGCGGCGAGAAGGAAAGACACGACAGTTTTTGCTATGAGGGCGGCGTCGTACACTTCATCGAGGATATAAATCAGGGTAAGGAAACGCTATTCGAAAAGCCCGTGTACTTCGAGGACAGCGAGGGCGACGACAGATTTTTGGAGGTCGCAATACAGTATAACGACAGCTATGTAGAGCAGATTTTTCCCTTCTCTAACAACATTCGCCAGCCCGACGGCGGCACCCACCTCGACGGCTTCAAGGCGGCGCTCACAAAGGTTATAAACGACTGCGGTCACAAGTTGAATATATTGAAAGACACCGAAAAGCTCTCGGGCGAGGACGTGCGCGAGGGAATAACGGCGGTCGTTTCGGTGAAGATAGCCGACGCGCAGTACGAGAGCCAGACAAAGGCAAAGCTGTGCTCGACGTACGTTCGCGGATTTGTGTATAAGGCGGTTACCGAAAAGTTCGGAACCTATCTTGAAGAGCACCCCGCCGAGACAAAGGAACTCATAATGCGCTGTATCACGGCGCAGAGGGCGAGGGAAGCGGCGCGCCTTGCCCGCGAAGAGACGCACAGAAAGGGCGTTTTGGAGAGCACCAAGCTCCCCGGCAAACTCGCCGACTGTTCGGACAAGAGACCCGAACTCTGCGAAATATATATCGTCGAGGGCGACTCGGCGGGCGGCACGGCAAAGCAGGGGCGCGACAGAAGATTCCAAGCCATTCTGCCCCTCCGCGGCAAGATATTGAACGTTGAGAAGGTGCGCATTAACCGCGTACTCGAAAACGAAGAGATAAAGGCAATGATAACCGCATTCGGCTGCGGCATACAGGAGAATTTCGACGAGAGCAAGCTACGCTATGACAGAATAATAATAATGACCGATGCCGACGTCGACGGCTCGCACATAAGAATATTACTTTTGACTTTCTTCTTCCGCTATATGCGCCCGCTCGTCGAAAACGGGCATGTATACGCCGCCCAGCCGCCCCTTTACAAGGTCTCGGCAAAGGGTATACCCGACACCTATCTATACGACGACAAGGCGCTTGAAGATTTCAGAAACAGCTATGATGGCAAGTTCGAGCTGCAACGCTATAAGGGTCTCGGCGAAATGAACAAGGAACAGCTTTGGGAGACGACAATGGACCCCGCAAAGCGCACACTCGTCAGAATCAACGTGGAGGACGCGGTGGAGGCGGATAAGACTTTCGCCCTCCTCATGGGCGAACAGCCCGAACTCCGCAGGCAGTTCATAGAAGAAAACGCAAAACTCGTCGAAGAGCTCGACGTTTAAGGAGACAGTATGGCAAAGAAAGAAACGAGCCCCGAGCTCACCGAAGAATTCAGAAAAACTCTCGAAATGACCAAACTCCTCGACGTCGAGGTGGACGCCGAGCTAAAAAAGTCGTTTATCGCATATGCAATGGCGGTCAACGTGTCGCGCGCAATTCCCGACGTTCGCGACGGCTTGAAGCCCGTGCACAGGCGCATACTCTATTCAATGCACGAACTCGGTCTTTATTCGGATAAGGCGTTCAGAAAGTGCGCCCGTATCGTCGGCGACTGCCTCGGTAAATATCACCCCCACGGCGACAGCTCTGTCTACTACGCCCTCGTAAGGCTCGCGCAGGACTTCTCGATAAACTATCCCTTAGTTGAAGGGCACGGCAACTTCGGCTCGGTGGACGGCGACCCCGCCGCGGCAATGAGATATACCGAAGCAAGGCTTTCCAAAATAGCCGCCGAAATGCTCCGCGACCTCGACAAGGAGACGGTTGACTTCTATCCCACTTTCGACGACACGGGCATGCAGCCCACCGTGCTTCCCTCGCGCTTCCCCAATATGCTCGTCAACGGCTCTGACGGTATAGCCGTCGGCATGGCGACAAATATCCCGCCCCACAACCTCGGCGAGGTTATCGACGGCGTAATCGCCCTTATCGAAAATCCCGATATAACTATTGACGAGCTCATATCATACGTCCACGCCCCCGACTTCCCGACGGGCGCGCTCATAATGGGCAGAAGCGGCATAAAAAAGGCGTATCACACGGGCAAGGGCAACATAATTATCCGTTCCCGCTGCGAGGTGGAGGACTATCAGAGCGGCAATCAGACGAGACAGCGCATAATAGTCACCGAAATACCCTATCAGGTGAACAAGGCAAAGCTCATAGAGTCCATCGCCGACCTCGTGAAGAACAAGCGCATCGAGGGCATATCGGATATCCGCGAGGAATCCGACCGCGACGGCATGCGCATTGTTATCGAACTCAAAAAGGACGCCAACGCGCAGGTCGTCTTGAACCTATTATATAAACACACCAACTTGCAGGTGTCGGACGGCATTATTATGCTCGCCCTCGTTGACGGCACGCCCAAAATACTCAACTTGAAGGAGTGCCTTTACTACTATCTCGAGCACCAAAAGGACATCATCGTCCGCCGCACCAAATACGACCTCGCAAAGACGGAAGAGCGCGCACATATCCTGCGCGGGCTGGTAATTGCGCAGGCGAGCATAAACGAAGTTGTCGAAGTCTGCCGCAACGCCGTCGATAAGACCGATTGCGTTGTAAAGCTCGTCGCCAACTTCGAACTCGACGAAAAGCAGGCGACAGCCGTTGCCGAGTTGAGATTATACAGATTATCCCACCTCGAAGTAGACAAGTTGAAAGAAGAGCTCGACGGTCTTGAAAAGACCATACTCGACCTCAAAGATATCCTCGCCAACGAGAGCAGGGTGTTGCAGATAATAAAGGACGACTTGCTTGAAATAAAGCGTAAATATCCCTCCGAGAGAAAGACGGAGATTGCCGTTGACTACTCGGGCGAAATCGAGGACGCCGACTTGATACCCGTCGAGCAGGTGGTCATTTCCATGACCCATTCGGGTTATGTGAAGCGTCTGCCAGTCGCCGAATACCGCGCACAGAACCGCGGCGGCATGGGCATAACCGCACACCGCCCCAAGGAGGAGGACTTTGTGGAGAGAATGTTCGTCTGCTCCTCGCATGACGACTTGTTGCTCTTCTCCACCCTCGGCAAGGTCTATCGTATAAAGGGCTATGAAATCCCCGAAGCGGCGCGCACTGCCCGCGGCAGGGCAATCGTCAACCTCGTGCAGATTACGCAGGACGAGAAGATAACGACGATAATCCCCGTCAATCCCGAGGCGAGCGGATATATTGCCTTTGCGACAAAGCAGGGTCTCATCAAAAAGACCCGTCTCGAGGAGTTCGAGCATATCAACCGCAACGGCAAGATAGCAATCCGCTTAAACGACAACGACAGCTTGATTTCCGTGCAGTTCACCACGGGCGATAACGAACTTATGATAGCTTCCCGCGCGGGCAAGTGCATCCGCTTCCACGAATCGGGCGCGCGCCCCATGGGAAGGGACACGGCGGGCGTAAGGGCGATGAAGCTCGACGGACCCGACGATATGCTTGTGGATATGCTCGTCGTCGACGAGACAAAGGACGTGTTGACGGTTGCTTCCAATGGCTATGGCAAGCGTTCGTCGCTTGACGACTACCGTCCTCAGGGCAGAGCGGGCAAGGGACTCAAAGCGGGAACCTTCAACGAGGTGACGGGCTATCTCGTCAACCTTAAACAGGTGACTGCGGACGACGACCTCATGATAATTTCCGAGGGCGGCACTATAATAAGAATGCACTGCGACTCTATTTCCAAGATAGGCAGGGCGGCGCGCGGCGTAAGGCTGATGAAGCTCAAGGACGGCGCGGTTGCTACTATTGCCATAACCGAACGCGACGACGAAGCCGAGATTGCCGCACCCGAGGAGACGGCGGCGGATCTTCCCCCCGAAGAGACCCAAAATACCGCCGAGTCGGACGACAACGAAGAGTGATTAGTGATTTAAAAGAGTGATTTGAAAATGATTATATGAAAAGCCGCCGCGCGGAATTTTCCGCGCGGCGGCTTTTAAAATATTCTTTAAAATCTTTAATTTACACCGACTGCGACCAAGGGGGTGCGGCGGGTTCGTCGCGATGGTCCTTGTGGGCGCGGGCGGAGGGGAATATGGTGTGCATCGTCGCGAGCAGCCAATTGGATATGGGGAACGCCGCTTCGAGTACGACGAGGACGATGAGTATCTGCGGATACTGCCAATTTATCTCCGACCACCCGTCGAGCAGCATATCTGCGATGAGCGGCACACAGAAGCAGGCAATACATACCGACATAACGCCGACGCACAGCACCGCCCTGTACACGTTGAAGGGCTTGCATATCCTGTAAACCATTACAAATCCCGAGAAGGTCAAAGCGAGTATGCACATCGCCTTGTAGTAATCGTCAAAGTCGTGCAGTCCGTAAATGTAGTGATTTATGTGATAGGTTGCGTACATCGACATGACGCATATTATCATCGTTACGGCTCCCGCGGCGGCTCCGCTCAGGACATAGGTTATAAACTTGCCCTGCACTCGCTCCTTGTTGGGTTGAAGGGAGAGGAAGAAGGAGGGAACGGCGATTATAGCAATCTCCAACAAAAGCATATTCGAGGGCATAAACAGATAGGGTCTGCTCATCGCAATGCAGATTATCGCAAGAATTGCGGTAAACAGCGTCTTCATTAGATAGAGCGACGAGGAGTTTTTAATGTTATTTATGACCCTTCTGCCCTCGGCGACCACCTTGGGAAGGGAGTTGAAGTTGTTGTCCATTAAAACGAGGTGACTGACGTTTCTCGCCGCCTCGCTGCCCGACGCAACCGAGATGGCGCAGTCGGCTTCCTTTAAGGCGAGAATGTCGTTAACTCCGTCGCCCGTCATCGCAACGGTGTTGCCCTCGGCTTTAATGGAGCGCACCAAAATGGCTTTCTGCTCGGGTGAGACGCGCCCGAAAACGGTGTACTTATTGGCGACGTTTTCTACTTCTTTATCGTTGAGCCCGTCGAGGGAGATGAACTTGTCTGCGTTGGCAATGCCCGCGCGCTTTGCGACTTCGGCAACGGTCACGGGGTTGTCGCCCGAGATTACCTTGACGGCAACGTCGTTTTGCTTAAACCAATTTATTGTCTGTATGGCGTCCTCGCGTATATTGTCCGCAATTGAAATTATGGCGACGGGCTTTAAAAGCGAGGGGAGCTTGTCGGCGACGATAGCCGAGGGGGAGTGGGCGACGACGATGACGCGCAAGCCCATCTGCGCATACTGCCGCACAATCTTTTCCACCTTGGCGGGATAGGGCTTCAAGACGAACTCGGGCGCGCCCATTACAAAGGTGCCCGCCTCGTCGAAGGTGACCGCCGAGAGCTTTCTCTTTGAGGAGAAGGGGATTTTTGCGACCGCCGTCAGCGCGTCGCTATGCCCGAAGTGATTTGTGAGGGCGATAGAGGTCTGATTGTTGTCGTCGAGGGCGGCAAGCATACTGCCCATGATATCGTTTAAGGACCACTCGCCCACGGTGTTCAGAATAACTGCGTCGTTTACCCTCATTCTGCCGTCGGTGATTGTCCCCGTCTTGTCGAGACACAGAACGTTTACGCGCGCAAGCATTTCAAGCGAATACATATCCTGCACGAGGGTCTGACTTCTCGCCATTCTCAAAATACCCATGGCGAGCGCAAGCGAGGTCAAAAGCAACATTCCCGAGGGAATCATGCCGATAACTACCGTGCAAGTCCTCTGAATGGCGTAGTTGGTCTGCTGCGTGAATATCCACGGCTCAACCTTGGCAAAGTCGGGGTCTGCGCCCGTGTTGTGAAGGGCGATGATGAAAGTGCCTATCGCGACGGGTATAATCAGAATGGACACAAACTTTATGATGAGCTTTGTCGAATTCATCAGCTCGGAGTTGGGTCTCTTGTACTTTTTAGCCTTTGAGGTCAGCTTTTCGAGATATGTATCCTTGCCGACCTTATCGACGCGCATCTTGCCGCTGCCGCTCGAGATGAAGCTGCCCGCATACAGCGTATCGCCGACGTTTTTCTTTATCGCAACGCTCTCGCCCGTCAGAAGGCTCTCGTTTACTTCAACCGAACCCTCGGCAAGTATGCAGTCTGCGGGCACCTGATTGCCCGTGTCGAGGAGGATTACATCGTCAAGCACTATTTCCTTTATGGGTATTTCCACCGTCTCGCCGTCGCGTATGACCTTTACAGTGTTGGAGGCGAGTATGGCGAGCTTATCTATGGAACGCTTGGAGCGGATTTCCTGAATAATACCTATGACGATATTCGCCGTGGTTATCAGTATGACGAGATAGTTGGAAATGCCCTTCGTGTTGGCGAGAATGAGCGCAATGCCCGCAATGACGCACAACAGGTTGAAGAAAGTGCAGATATTGCCGATAAAGATGCTGGCGTAAGAGCGGGAGTACTGCTTGTTCGTGTCGTTGAACAAAAAGTGCTTGAACCTGTCGTCTACCTGCTCGGCAGAAAGCCCCTTGTTGAGTTTGGGGGCATAGCGTTCCACCTTGCCCGCAACCGCCTTTTTGGGGTGGCGCTTGAAGTACTTTATCTGCTTCGCCCTGTCCAAGCCGCCATCTGCGCCGTGAGAGGAGGAGGGCTCGTCGCCGGGGAAGAGCGCCATCTGCACGTCGTCCGCCGCCGCAGTTTCGCCCTTTATGGCGTCTTCGGCTGCCGAAGCTTGCTTGTTTTCCGAAGATTTAGCCTGCGCCGACTTCTTTTCGGGCTTTAAGCCCTCTTTTTCGGTCGCCGCAACGCTTTCTTCCTTGTCCGCACCGTCCTTTTTTCGGTCGGACATTCTGAAAATAATCTTGCTCATAATTTAAACCGTTAAAAAAATGTAATATTACAGCTTTCTAATTATACCATAAAAAAAAACGATTTTCAATATATTGCAGATAATTTAATTGCAATTACCAAAATTTTGATTTATAATTGACTTATGATTGACATTAATCTCATACGCGAAAATCCCGACCTCGTTCGGGAGAATATCAAAAAGAAATTTCAGGATAAAAAATTGCCCCTTGTCGACCAAGTTTTGGAGGACGACAGACGCCGCCGCGAACTTCAGCAGGAGGGCGACGCTCTCCGCGCCCGCCGCAACGCCCTTGCAAAGTCGATAGGTCAGCTCATGCGCGAGGGGAAGAAAGAAGAGGCGGAGCAGGCAAAGGCTCAATCCAAATCCAATAATGACAGAATTGCCCAGATTGAGCAGGAGTGCGTGGAGGTGGAGCAAAACCTCAAAAAGGCGATGATGATGATACCCAACATTATCGCCGACGACGTGCCCATAGGAAAAGACGACAGCGAAAACGTTCAGGGCAAGGTCTTTTTGGAGCCCAAGCAAAAGCCCTTCGAAGTGCCCTATCACCTCGACATATTGGAGAGCTTGGGCGGCATCGACCTCGACAGCGCGAGGAGGACGAGCGGCAACGGCTTTTACTATCTGACGGGCGACGTTGCCCGCCTGCACTCGGCTGTTTTGACCTATGCCCGCGACTTCATGATAGATAAGGGCTTCACCTACTGCATACCGCCGTTTATGATAAGGGGCGACGTCGTTTCGGGCGTCATGTCCTTTGAGGAAATGGACGGAATGATGTATAAGATTGAGGGCGAAGATTTGTACCTTATCGGCACTTCCGAGCACTCGATGATAGGCAGATTTATGGGCACGGTATTGCCCGAAAGCTCACTTCCCCAAACTCTCACTTCCTATTCGCCCTGCTTCCGCAAGGAAAAGGGTGCGCACGGCATCGAGGAGAGGGGAATTTACCGCATACACCAATTCGAAAAGCAGGAGATGATTGTAATCTGCAAGCCCGAGGAGAGCGACTATTGGTATGAAAAGCTGTGGAATTACACCGTGGAGCTGTTCACCTCTATGGAAATTCCCGTCCGCCAGCTCATCTGCTGTTCGGGCGACCTCGCCGATTTGAAGTATAAAAGCTGCGACGTCGAGGCGTGGAGCCCCCGGCAGAAGAAGTACTTCGAGGTGGGGAGCTGTTCCAATCTGACCGACGCTCAAGCCCGCCGCCTGAATATCCGCTATAAAAACGAAAAGACGGGCAAGAACGAGTACGCGCACACCTTGAACAACACCGTCGTCGCACCCCCGAGGATGTTGATTGCCTTCCTCGAAAACCACTTGCAGGCAGACGGCAGCGTGTACATTCCCGAGGTCTTGAGGAAGTACATGGGCGGAAAGGATAAAATCGAGGTCAAAAAGGCGTAATCAACTGTATTATTTAAGATTATTTTATATTTTTATAAGACCCGCCCTCGGCGCAAAATTTTGCGCCGAGGGCGGGTCGTTTATGTCGCGTTATATAACTTTATTATATAATCTCTATTATATAATCCGATAATCCGCGCCGTTTAAATACGGTTATATAAATATAAAAATTATTTTGCCGCAAGCTTTTTTGCAAGCCCCGAGGAGATTTTGAACTTGTCCTTTTTAACGCCCTCAAGCCCGCCCTTTATGTCGAGCTTCTTGTCCACCGCATGGTATAAAACGGTGTGTTTTTTGAGCTCTTCATAGAACTTTTCGGCGTTTTCAACCTTCGCCGAGCCCTCGCGAAGCCCTAAAAACTGTGCCGCCAAAAACTGCGAAACGCGGGATACGAGCAGGTCGAAACAGGCGGAGTACACCTCTTTGGGCACCTTGCTCTTGGACTTGGAATAGCTGTTGAGGGCGGCGTATACGCACCTCTCGTACTCGTCCGAATAACTCTTATCGCATTTCGCCGTGGAGTAGGGGGTTACGTCCGTTTTTGCAATGCTCTTGCACTCGCAAAGCGCGCAGATTTCGGCGCAACGCGCGTCCGTGCCGATAAAATTTACGCCCTTTATCGCCGAAGTTTTGAAAACTATACCGCCGTTGAAAGTAACTGCGTCGCTCGCGCACCTGTCCAGCGCGTTCAGAAAGCCGAAAAAGTCGTAAAGGTTAATTTTCGCGTCTACAAAGGCGGTGTATTTGCCGTCCGCGCCCTTGAAATATCTCTTGAAAAATGAGTCCGCACTCTCGTCTTTAAGGGGTTTAAATATCTCCGCTCCTTCAAATAAAATGTCGTCGGGGAGAGCCGCGCCGTTTTCAATTGCCGCAATCGTAATCATTTTTTTCATAACGCAAAAAATTATAATACAAAAATTTTCAAAAGTCAACGGCGGCGGGCGTCTTTGGTTGATATTTAAATTTATCTGTGCTATACTTTAACGTGAATGAAGCTCGTATTTTTCGATATAGAATGTGCCGGCGTACACAAGACCTATGCAAAGATCTGCGTGTTCGGGTACGTCGTGTGCGACGAAAAATTTCATATACTCAAAAAGGAAGATATTCTCATAAATCCCCGCGGAAGGTTCGAGTTGACCGACAGAAAGGGCGAAAAGGGCATAGTTTTGCCATATGAGTACGAAGAATTCAAAAAACAGCCGCCCTTCCCCGCAGTTTATCCCAAAATAAAACAACTGCTTGAGGACAAGGACTGTTTTGTGATGGGTCACGCCGTCTTGAACGACGTCAAATATCTCAATCTCGAGACCCGCCGTTTCCGCCTGCCCTCCTTCGAGTTCGAATTTTCGGACAGCCAGCTGATGTTTATGACGCATATCAACGATTTTTCGCGGCAGTTCGGCTTGGAACACATTGCAAAAGAGCTGGGCGTTGAGTTCACGCCCCACCGCGCCGCCGACGACGCATACGCCACGATGAGGATAGTGGAGGCGCTGTGCAAGGCATATTCGTGCTCCCCACGCGAACTCCCCGAAGTCTTGAAGATTTCCAACGGCAGAATAAAGAATTATTGCATTTCCCGCCCCGTGTCGCGCGGGTTCAAAAAATTCAACGCCGAAAAACACGCCGCCCGCCTCGAACGTTCCAAAAAGCGGGTGGAGTTCTACAACAATCTATCGCGCAAGCGCGTCAACAAAAAGGGCGGACCGCTCGCGGGTAAGACCTTCACCTTTTCGCGGGCGATAGAGGATTCAATCGACAAGTCCATACCCTACGTCGATAAAATTTACGCCCTCGGCGGCAGATATTCGCAGAGAATGGAAAATTGCAATATATATGTGGGTGACGACGGCGATAACACCGCCCGCACACAGTCTGCGGCGGCTCGCGCCCTGCCGCGCATCACTTGCGAACAGTTGGAGGATTTGCTCCATGATTGAGCTTCCCCGCGACTTCCTTGATAGAATGAAAGAAGAGCTTAAGGGCGATTTTGACGCCTTTATTGCAAGCTATGACCGCGCCCCCGCCCGCGCGATTAGGGTCAACACACTGAAAATTTCAATCGATGATTTTTTGAAGATTTCGCCCTTTCCGCTCCGCCCCGTACCTTGGGAAGAGAGCGGATTTTTCACCGACAGCGAGGGGCCGGGCAGAACGCCGCTGCATGCCGCGGGCGCATATTACGTGCAGGAACCCTCGGCAATGTCCGTCGTTCCAAAGGCGGTAAAAGCCGCAAACGAGATAAAGGGCAAGCGCGTTCTCGACCTATGTTCCGCCCCGGGCGGCAAGGGCACCCAGCTCGCCGCGGCGATGGGGGGAGAGGGAATTCTTGTGTTGAACGAGCCAATTTTATCCCGTCGCGATATCCTCGCCGAAAACGTCGAAAGGTTGGGCGTCGGCAACGCTATAATAAGTTGCGCCCGCCCCGAACAGCTTGCAAAGTCCTTTGAAAATTATTTTGATTTAATATTGGTTGACGCCCCCTGCTCGGGCGAGGGAATGTTCAAAAAGGAGCCCAACGCCATACCCGAGTGGAGCCGCGAAAACGTAATAAAGTGCGCCCAGCGGCAGTCCGATATACTCAACGAAGCCGACAAAATGTTGTGCGGCGGCGGCATTTTAGCCTATTCCACCTGCACCTTTTCACGCGAGGAGGACGAGGAACAGATTCAAAACTTCTTAAAATCGCACGTCGGCTATACGTTGGTTGAAGAGAAAAAGCTATACCCTCACGAAATGTGCGGCGAAGGGCACTTTTATGCCATATTGAAAAAGATTGAAGGCGACCGCGCCGACGACTTTCCGCCCTTAAACCCCTCGAAAAGTCCCAAGGATAAGGCGGCTTTGGACGTTTACAGAAAGTGGGAGGGGGAGACGCTTAAATTGCGCCTTGACAATATTGCCGTTCGCGGCGAAAATATATATCAAATCCCCCAAAACGCGCCCAAGTTTGAAGCCGACTATCCCGTGCAGACGCTCTTGCCGATAGGTCGGACGGACGGCAAAAACTTCTTTCCGCACCACTCGCTTGCCATGCGTTTAAACTGCGGCGGGGCTGAAACTTTCGCCCTCGATTACGACGGCGCGGTGAGCTTTTTAAAGGGCTTGACGTTGCCCTGCCCTGCCGATATGAAGGGGTGGTATCTCGCCGCATATTCAAACCTTCCCCTCGGTTGGGTAAAGGCGGTCAACGGCACGGCGAAAAACCACTATCCCAAAGGTCTGCGCATCTGAACTCATTTAAGTTGATTATATAATAGGTAAAGTATTTTTTGATAAAATTAACCCCCTCACGCGGCGCGCGCCGTATGAGGGGGTGGTTTTTTATTTGCCGTTAAGACGGTTTGCGATAATGCTTATTGCTTTTTATCGTCGTCCGCGGGTTGCTCTGCGGGTGAAGATTCTTCGGACTGCTCGGCTTCGGGTGCCGGCTGTTCGTCAGCGTCCGTGCTCTCCGCGGAAGTTTCCGCAGGGGTTTCGTCAACCTTTTCTTCGGTCTTTTCTTCGGCAGGAGCCTCGGCGGGTTCTTCAACCTCGGCAGGCTCTTCAACCTCGGCAGGCTCTTCAACCTCGGCGGGTTCTTCAACCTCCGCGGGTTCTTCAACCTCCGCGGGTTCTTCAACCTTTTCGGGCTCTGCGCTCTCCGCGGGCTCTTCCTCGACGTCAGCCGCCTTCACAAGCCCGAGCTTTCTGATATAGCGGTCGCGCTTTTTATAATTGTTCTTTTCCTGATTTTTCCTCGCCTTCTTCTTGCGGCGTTTCTTGACGATATCCCTTACAAGAATTGCAAGCAACGCGAAGATTATGACGACGGTCAGAATTATCGAGGTTATCAACAGCCAGCCGTTGCCGCTATCGTTGGTCTCCGTCTCCTCTTCGTCGGTGTCGGTGTCGGCGTCCGAAGTGCTTATCTCTATCGTCTTGTCGATCATAGAGTAGTCGGCGAACATATTATAGGAATTGTCGTCGGACTTGGTGAACGAGAAGTAGGAGAGGGACTCGGGATAGTCGCTTATCGAGTAGTCATATCCGATTTCGCCCTCATTTGCGGTGAGCTTGTCGAAAGGCACGAACTGCGCCGAATCGTACAGGGTGAAGGTGTAGTAGTTCGCCGCATATTCAGAGCACCCCTCGGCTTGAAGGGCTTGGGATATCTTCTCGGGCGTAACGCCGAGCTCTTTTATAATACTTTCGAGTTGGGCGATATTTGCGGTATTCTCGGTGAGCTTGTCGAGCGCGTTTTCGGCTTTCAATATATTTTTATATGCCGAAACAATCTTCTGCTCGTATTCGCCTAAAATATTTGCATAGTTGTCCGAGGTGACGCTGTACGCGCTGTAATCAAAGGCAATCGCGCCATAATTCGTATCGTTTTCGCCCTTTTCGCCGCGTTGACCGCTCCAGAGTTCGAGGCGGTAATTTTTAGCGGCGTTGCCCGCGTGTATAACGAAGTTGACCGTCGCCCACTTGCCGTTTGTATTTGTTATCTTTGCGGACAGCTGCGGCGCGCTCTCCCCCGCGACGTATCTTGCATAGTTGACGTCGAAGGGCTTTACCTGCGCCCCGCGCGTTCCGTCCACCCTGTAATAGTAGGTGTCGGTCGCCCCGTCGTATTCGTAAACTATCTGCTCGTTCACGACGAGATAGCAGCTCGCCTTGTGCTGTTTGGCGCTGTCGCTGTAATAGGTTACGCCCTCTTTGAGGTCGTCGAATGAGACGCGGTTGCCGCCTTCGTCATAGAATTCGTCGTGTTCGAACTTCGCGAACTTATAATTTTTAGTGAGATTGTAGAGGTTTGCGTATACCCCGCCGTCCTCGCCGTCGTAAAGTCCGTCGTCCCTCAAGCTGTAAACAATTGCGTCCTTGTGCTGTTTTTCAGTCCAATCGGAGTTGTAAGCTTCTTTAAGGACGTTGCCCTCGTCGTCATAGAAGAAGGTATAAGAGGGGGTGGAGTAGCTCATAACTTCGCGGGTGTCCGCGTCAACGAGATATACGTAAGCCGTCGCCTCGCCCGAGACCATGACCTTGACGGATACGGTCGCGTATTCGTCCTCGTTCACGGTGAGGGTACTGCCGATATAGCCGTAATTCTTGACGTGCTTCAACGCATAGTACGTCTCGTCCTCTTTCCACTCGGTCGCCTTTACGAAGTCGCCGTCGCCGTTCTTTATATAGTATTCAGAGTAGGTCGTCTCGGTCGCCGTCGCGTTTTCATAGTAGTCGCGGAGCGAATCTATTATGATGAGGGGCTGATAGCAGTCGTTGCCGAATACTTTCTGCCAATTTTCAACGGCGGAGATGGACGTGTCGATTGTCGAATTGAATTTGGAAAGTATTTCGTTGCCGTTTGAATAGTTATCAATATATTCTTTGCTGATTAGCCCCGAATTTGCGACGTTGCCGTTCTGCTTGTCGAACTGTGCGCTGTAATCGCCGTCCGAAACGTATATGCTTCCGCCGTTCACGCCGTTATAGCTCGAGGGCAGCGACATTGCCTTCTTTATGTCCGAAGTGCCCTTCACGTCGTCGAATTTGGAAGTTTCGCTTTCGCTATCCTCCTTTTCGCCGAGGGTGAGTATCTTTGCGCGGTCGCCTTCGGAAGCGAGATTGAAGGAATCTTCGGTGAGTTCGAATACCTGCAAATTAGCCAAAGCAACCCAACCCTTTGCATAGTTGGAGTAGGATGTGTCGACTATCGTGGTGTTGCCGATGCTGAACGAGAGCTCGAAAGTTCTGTCCTCGTCGCCCTCATTGTGCACGAAGAAGAAGCACTGTACCCAATCTTTATAGATATTTTCGTTGTCGCCAATGTCGGTGGTGACGCCCGTCGTGTCGAGAGCTATGCTCGCCGAAACCTTGTCGTCGTTCTTATCCGTTATCTTGACGGTCGCGGCGGTCTGACCCGACATATCCGAGGTCTTGACCCAGAGGGAGAGTATCTTATATCCGTCCTTTTCGACCGTAAACGCCGCGTTGTTGACGGTAGAGGTATAAGCCGCACCGTATGCCGAGAGCATGACGAGCATATCCGCACTGTTCGAGCCGCCGAAAGAGGAGAGAGCCGAAAGCCCGTTGTCGCCCGAAAGCCCCTTATTCAAGAGGTCGGAGTAGTCGTTGAGCCAATCTTCGCCGCCGTTGAAGTCGGTCGAAGCGAATACCTTGTCCGCGCCGTATACGCCGATAAGGTCGTTTTTGGTCTCCTTGCCGTCCTTCCAGCCCGCGGGAAGGGCAGTCGCCGCCGCCGTGCCGCTCACAACTCCGCCGCCTAACTTTGCGTTGTTAGTAAGGGAGGAGGAATAGGTCTTGATTCCGCTCTTTTCCTCGGTGAGGATGACGCTCACGTTGTCCTTGAGCGCAACCGCCTGCTTGCCCTCGGAGGAGCTCGAAGCAAGGTCGATAAAGTAGTGGAAGTTCTTCGAAAGCCTGTCGTCAGCCGTCTTTCTTATCTGCTTGTCCGCAAATAAAATTCTGTCGTCCTCTTCGGTGGTTATATTGATTTTAGCGTTTTCTGCTATCTTTGCGGAGTTATCCGAATAGGAACAGCCCTCGTCGCCGAGGTCGATGAATTTCTTGACCTCCACGTCGTCGAAGAAGGCATAGCCCGTTACTTTCTGCTGTGTCGAGCTGTCGCCCAAGCCGAGAGCTATCGTTATAGTGGTATCGGAGAAGTCGCAGGCGTTGATATAAATGGTGTACTGCAACCAGCCGTTGTTGGTGTCGAGTTCGGGATTATCCCTTATTATTTTTTGGGTGTTGATGGCTTTGATTATGACGGGGTCGACGGAGGAGGAGCCTATCGTCTGAGAGACTTGAATGTACGCGCCTCTGTCCTGATCGTCTATCTGCGCCGCGCCCTTGTCGAACTTTAAGTCGCTCGTCTTGACCCACACCGAGATTTCCGCCGCGGTGTTGGCTTCGAGGGTTATGGATTGCGAGGTGTAGTGCTGTTCGATGCCGTTATACAGCCTGTTGGTGGGGAAGTTGTGTATCATGAGGACGTTGCCCGTCGGTTGGGTCTTGTCCTCGTCGGAATAGTACTTTCCGTCGTCGTCCTTATATATCTGCTGCGTGCCGAGATAGAATTTGCCCTCGCTCTCGGTGTATTTGCCGAGGTGAGTCTCGGGATTGGCAATCTTTTCGTATCTTACAGCCTGTGTGCGCGCTTCGTCGAAGTAGAAGTCCTTGTCGCTCTCGTCCGCGCCCGCATACACCCTTTCGCCGTCGTCGATAGTGCCGTCGCCGTCCCTATCGATAAAGTACGTTCCGTCGCTCTCGCTTATCCCGAGGAACTCGGCATAGGAGTTGAACCTCTTCGAGATTACGCTGTCGTCGTCGCTTATGGTGTCCAAAGTGGCGGCGTAGGGCTCCTTATAGACGATATCTTCGGAATCCATTCCGTTGTAATCGACGTGTTTTTCGTCATAGTCGGGGTCGCTCGTGCTCAAATCGTTATTGGCGTCGAGTTTGGATTTGAGGTCGTCCGCCGTCATAGCCTTCCAGCTCTCTTCCGAAGTGTCGATAATTCCCGACATGGTGCCCGAAGAGTCGCCCGAGCGCGACCAGCTGTCTACCCCCTTTATGAGATGAACGGCTTTATCGGGAACGGTAAAGAACTCGAAATTGCCGTTTTTGAGAAGTTGGGTATCTTCCCTTTGCGTAGTGGATGAAGAGGGTTCGTCGGGCGTCTCGTCGTTTGCGCACGCCGCCGCAAGTCCCGTCGCCGTGACCGTCAGAGCGCACAGAACGGCTATCGCCGCCTTCCTCGTTTTAGTGAATTTTCTTTTTGCCATAAAACACCTGAAAATAAATTTCGTACTATACTATTTTAATATAAAAGGCTTTTATAAGCAAGCGATTAATGAGCAAATTGAGCAAAAAATTTATTATTTTCGCCGCAAATGCGAAAACTTATTTTAAAATGGTGAAAGTTAATTCCAAAAGATTGAAAAGCGCGCTCGCAGGGGGACTTACGGGCGCGGTAAACGGGCTGTTCGGCGGGGGCGGCGGTATGGTCGCCGTGCCCATTTTAAAGAATATGCTCGGCTATGACGACAAACAAGCCCACGCGACTGCCATTTTGATTATAGCCCCCGTCTGCGCGGTCTCGGCAATAGTCTATATTTTGAGCGGCTATTTTTCTTGGCAGGTGATTATTCCCGCCTCGTTGGGCACGGTCGCGGGCGGCTTGGCGGGGGCGGCTCTCCTTCAAAAACTCCCCGAATTCATAATAAACATAACCTTTATCGTCGTCATGTTCGCGGCGGGGTTGAGGATGCTGTTTTGAGCTTTTATCTCTATCTTCTCGCGGGGTTCGGGGCGGGGCTTTTGGGCGGCATGGGCATGGGCGGCGGCACCCTGTTAATCCCCGTTCTCACCATATTTTTGGGAGTGGAACAGCACATAGCGCAGGCGGCAAACCTCGTCGCCTTTCTCCCGATGGCGGCGTTCAGCCTCAGCGCGCACAAAAAGAGCGGGCTTTTGAGGACGGACG
This sequence comes from uncultured Clostridia bacterium, assembly GCA_947631325.1. Taxonomy (GTDB): domain Bacteria; phylum Bacillota; class Clostridia; order Christensenellales; family Borkfalkiaceae; genus Coproplasma. Next base: position 48,423 of record CANRKX010000007.1, read on the forward strand.
GGGTGTTGTCAGTCGTAATTCCCGCCGCGGTCACCTCGATAGCGGGCGGACTTATCGCCTCTCTCCTTCCCGCAATGATTTTAAGGAGATTTTTCGGATTATTTCTATTGTTTCTCGCCTTTCGCGGGGCGGCGAAGCTAAAACTCACTCCGTGACGGCGGGCGGAAAAAATACAGATATAACTTTACAATTCAACCCTTGACGATGAGCTTTTTGAGGGGTTTTAAGGTGTACATTCCGAGGATATAGAGGGCGAGCGCGGTGAACACCAAAATGACGGGAGCCGACAGTGCAATCTGGGCAATGGGCGGCAGAAATCTTGCGATTATGCCGTTGAACAGACACCCGAAAAGGCATGCGGCAACGATGACGGCAAGCCCCTTTGCGGCATAGCCCGAGATGTTCGCGGCGCGGCACTTCTTCTTTAAAAGTCTCAAATTGAGGGCGGCGGATAAAAGGTAGTTACAGCCCAATCCGCAGACATAGCTGTAAACGCCGATAAACCTCGTCAGCCCCACGATACAGCCGAGCATGGCGGCGGCGCCTATGCAAAAATACAGCAAAGTCCGCTTTTCGCAGTTCATCGAGTTCAAGACGGTGTTGGTCATCATGGTTATGCACATCGGAAGGACGAGGAAGGAGCTCTTCTGCACAATCTCGCCGCACAGCTCGCTTGCGTATAAAAAGTCGCTCAACGCCCCGCCGAGGGCGAAGAGGACGGGAACTATAAGCGCAGAAATTAGTACGGCGGCTTTAACCGATTTTTCCACGTCGAATTTTACGAGGTCGTCGCGACCCTTATAGTAATTTTCAGAAAGCTCGGGGGCGACCACGACGGCTATCGACCCGATAGCGGAAGAGGGGATAAACAGCATGGGCACAGCCATGCCGATAGCCACGCCGTACAAACTCATCGCCTCCGACGACGAAAGTCCGCCCGCGACGAGCAGAGTGGGCAAAAGGACGGCGACGGCGGAATTTAAAATTGACGCCGCCGTGCGCATGGTGGTTATGGGGGTGGAGGAGACGAGCAGGGGCTTTAACTGCCGCTTGGGGTTTTTGAACCTGCCGCCCGACTTGAAATACCAGAACAGCGAGACGAAGAAGGAGAAGATATAGGAGATGAGGACGGCGTAAGCGGCGAACTTCGCGCCCGACAACGGGTCGGCGACGCCCTGAACGAGAATGACGCCCGTTATGACCATTACGGCGTCCTCCATCAGCTCTATGACGGAATAGGGCAAAAACTGCTTATTGCCCCAGAACGAACCGCGGATTACTGAGTAAATCGCCGTCAGAATGAGCCCGGGGAGGAGGATAAGAAAGACGCTCATGCACCTCGGGTCGGAGAAGAGGAAGGAAAAGGCGTTCTGCCCCAAAAAGAGGATAAGGCAGCAGGGCACGGTCACCATGAGGGTGCATAAAATGCCCGCCGTCACCGCGGAGTGCTTGCCGCCGAGGTCGTTCCTTGCGCCGCTCTGCGCCATCAATCGCGACACCGTCACGGGCACCCCGCTCGAAGCCGCCGTCAAAAACATTGCGAACACCGTCAGGCAGACCTGATAAATTCCTATCCCTTCTGCGCCGATGGCGCGCGAAAGCACTATTCTGTATAGAAAACTCAGCCCCTTTTCTATGGTCGAAAAGGCGGTGACCTGCGCGCAGGATCTGTAAATATTGTTTTTCATCTACAATATTCTACAATTTTCACCCTCGGAATATGAACAAAAAGGGGGCAGATTGAATATTATATATCAAATGTCTATGCTGCGCCCCGACAGGGGCAGATTTTACAGGGTGAAGGAAGGGCAGACCGACGAAGAGCTTGAAAGAGAGCTCAATTGCCCCGTTTGCGGAGCATACGCGGGTCAGGTGATTGAAATTAAAGATTACTTCGTCCACACGGTGAAGCCCTTCGAAAGCTATGATAGCGTCGCCTCCAGATACGGGCTTGGCGGCGATAATCTGCGCAAAATAAACTGCGACAGGCTCGTTTACCCCTCGCAAAGGCTGTTCATCCCCCGCAATTAACCTGCGGGGCGGGCGCGGCATATAATAAAATATATCCGAAAAGGACGGATATAAATAATAACGGAGGTCAAAAATGTCATTTTTTTCCAACTTTCAATCGGATAAGTGCCCCGGAACGATAAGCGGCAATCCCTTAAACGGAATGTGTGAAAAAGTTTGCATTCAGGCACAGAAGATATTCGACGCCTGCATTAAACAAATTCAGTTAGAAAACTATTCGCTCACACTTTCAAACCTTTCGCCCGCCAACCCTACATACCCCTTAACTTTCATCAGCGCGCGCTCGCTCGCTTCCTCTGCGACAATCTCCAACCTCAACATCGAGAGGCTGGCAGATAAGCCCGGCTGCGCAAGGGTGCAGGCGACGGTAACCATTCCCGTCGAAGTTTTGTACACCGACGCAAACGGAGTTGAGGGCTCGGCGACGGCGTCGATAAGCGTCAACGAGGACGTCCTTTTGTATGTTCCCCAGCCGTCCATAATGCCCTATACGGCGACGGCGGAGTGCTCGGCAGTATGCGCCGAGGGCACGTTCAACGCCGACGGAACGTTCACGGTAAGCGCCTGCGTCACCGTCATCTTGAAGATAGCGATAGAGGTGGAGATACTCGTTCCCTCGTACGGCTATTGCGCCATACCGCCCGCACAGGACTACTCGCAGGAGGTATGCGCGGGATTTTTCGAACTGCCCCTATACCCGCAAGGCAAGAGCTGTTCCAAGCAATAATTTGAATTCCGACGTGCGGCGGGGCATACTGCTTCGCCGCTATTTTTGTATAAAGAAAACCACGCGATAGTCGCGTGGTTCAAGAGAGGTTAACCGATAAGACTTGAAAATAAAACTCC
>CANRKX010000008.1 GCA_947631325.1 uncultured Clostridia bacterium
CCCGATTTATACAAAAGAGTTCGGATTGATACCATTCAAATCAAAAAGAAGATACCCGTTTTATTTCAAAGTCGATTGGAAAAATTCATTTGTAATACTCGGCATGGCATTATGTATGGCGAATGGAATGACGGCGGACGGTTGCTATATTAAGCGGAAAAGGTGATAAAATGAAGTGCAGATATTGCGAAGCAGAAGTGCCCGACGGCTCAAAAATTTGCCCCAACTGCGGCATGTTGATGGGCGGTTCGGACGATAAAAACAGCGGTCGCGACGACGACGCGGGAGCTGTCGACGGCAACCCGACGTCAGCTTGGGATCCCTCGAAAAGCTACAATGAAATGCCCAAGGAATTCCGCACAAACAGGTGCGGCGTGTTCGGGCTTATTTTGGCTTTGCTTTCCATTTGGATGGGGGTGTATTTTGCGGTTGTGCCCGCAATATCAGTCGTGCTGTCGGCAATCGGCGTCGCGAACGCAAAAAAAATGAGTTACCTCGCCTCGAACAGAAGCGCATATATCGGACTTATAATCGGCTGTATAACGCTGTTGGCTTGGGTTTTATTGTGGATTTTGGCATCCGAAAAATGCTTTGCTTTAATGATGTTTTCGTTTGAATAATTTAAGCCCCGCCGCTTTCAAGCGGCGGGGCAAATTTTTGCAAAAATATCAATATATATTTAAATTTCTCGGCTTTTCAGATATCTTTTCAGGCAGTCGCAGGGCGCGCCGTTATTGAGATATCCCGTGTCGCGGCAACTTTCGCACAGGTAGCGGGGGGAGAGGTCGCTCTCGTTCAACCCCAGTTCTTTCAGCCGTTGCGCTTTGTCAACTTCGAGCGCGGCAATCTGTTCGTTTAACTTTTTAACGCCGTCGCCGCCTTTAATCTCCTCAAAGGCAAGTTTAATCGTCAACTCGTTCAATTGCCTTTTGATTTGCGCGTATCGAGGGTCGCTCTCGGCTTTTTCGACAGCCCTTTCAGCCCTGTCCTCAGCCGCATGGCGCAAGGCGGCATAGTGCTCCTCGATAATCGCCCTCAAATCCTTGCCCTGCCTGTTTTCGGCGGGGTTTTTGACTGCCGAGCCGCCCTTTTGGGGTATATTTTCGGGGCTTGAAATGCCCTCGCTCTTCCACGACGACAGTATGCCGTTCATGTACGCCATGGGGTTGGATTTGCCCGACGAAAGTCTTGCCGCTTCGACGAGCATTTTATCCGAAAAATTCCAGCTTCGCCATCTCGCAAGCGATTGCCTGTCCCAAGGCGAAATCCTCCTCGTCAGCCCGCACTCTGAGATTACGGTCTTGATTATTTTGTCCTCTTCGGACATCTTTTTAAGATATCCGTCAACGCTGCCGTCCGAAATAATTCCCTCTTCAAACAGCCCGCCTATCATGTCGTTCATGCTTTCAAACGACATCTTTTCGTGTCTTAATGCGAATTCCGAAAGTTTTTTGAGCGACTCCGGCGAGTAGCCGAAATTTATCCACACGTTGACGTAATTATCGGCAAAAGTTGCCGCATTTTGCATATATATGCCGAGATTTTTGCCAATTTCCCTCGTCAAATCGAGCATGGCGTTGCGATTTTTATGATAGTCGGCAATCTCCTTGATGTCAAACTTTCCGCACTTTGACAGCGCTTCGAGCGTCTCGTCCAACTTCTCAATCGATTTGGGTTTATTGAGTCTTGCGGCGCAAATTATCGCATCTTCGTCGAACCCCAACTTCTTCGTCCACTTGTTGAAGTATGCGTCGTCGTCGATATCGGGCTGTCTGCGTATGCCCGCCGCACTGAAAATCTTTAAAAGCGAGGGGGTGGAGGAAGTGTATGCGCTCAACCTCTCGTCAACCTGTTTTGCTGTCGTGATTCCCTCGTCGCCGAAGGAGCGCGCCACCTTTTTTATGTAGGCAAATCTTATATCGTCGCCGCGCATGTTGACGCAGTAATTTATAATCATCACGAGGGCGTTCTGCTCGAAGCCGTATTCATCCAAGAGATAGAAATATTCCCTGAATTCCGAGGGCGAAATCATCCTGCCCTTCAATACGTTCTGAACGGCTTTCGTGAAGTCGGCGTATTTTTCTGGCTTAATCTTCTTGGGCGCGCCCGCAATGTTTTCGCTTGAAAGTATTCTGACCTCAAACGGCGATAGCGAGAGGATTGAAACGAGCTCGAACTCCTCGAGATACTGAAAATAATTTTTGGCGTCGTCCTCGGTTATCTGCAACTTTTCGGCAAAGTCCGAAAGGTCTGAGACAGCCGCCCCGCTCTGGCATGCGTAAAGGGCATACAGATATACTTTCACCGCCATGGGTTCGAGCACGGGCAGATATTTTGTTATGAACTTGTTTTCCAGCGAGGTGTACGACTTTTTAGCCGCTTCGTCGGAAAGCGAAATAAAAGGCATTTTTTCAAACTCCGTGTTTTACGCTTGATTTTATCTTTGAAATGCTCTATAATAACAGAGTAAATAATATTATACTTGTCTCTCGGCAAAAAATCAACGCCATTCGACGAATTTTATGAAAATTTTGCATACATCCGACCTGCATATAGGCAAAAAAATAATGGGACGCGACAGATACGGCGAATATCGTGCCGTTTTTGACTGTCTCCATGATATCTGCCGCAGAGAGAACGTCGAGCTTGCGCTTATTGCTGGGGACGTCTTTGACACATACACCCCGTCCGCCGAAGCCGAAAAAATTTTTTACGACGGGGCGAAAAAGCTTGCTTCCGTCTGCTCTGTTCTCATAATAAGCGGAAATCATGACGACTATGTTCGCCTTACCGCGGCGGCTGGGCTTGCCGAGGAGCTCGGCGTGTATATCGTCGGCAATCAGTTGGAAGAGTTGTCCTTATCCCGCGTCAACGGCGCATATCCCGTCGAAAGCGGCTCGGGCTATGTGATTTTTGCCAACGGCAAGGGGGAGAAGGTGTATATTAACACCCTGCCCTATCCCAACGAAGCGCGCTTCAAAGAGGGAAAGTCGGAGGAGACTTTTGCCGAAAAAGCGAAGAGATGGATAGATTTCGGCGAGCGCGGAAAGCAAAACGGCGTTCCGTCAATCTTCCTTTCGCATATCTTCGTTGCGGGCGGCAAGGTGAGCGACAGCGAGCGCGAGATAGATTTGGGCGGTGCGCGCGCCGTTCCCTTAACCCTTTTACCCGATTGCGATTATTGCGCCCTCGGTCATCTGCACCGCAGGCAGAAGTTGGGCGATAACGTCTTTTACAGCGGCGCGCCCATGCAGTTTTCCTTTGACGAGAGCGGCTCGCAAAAATCCGTCAATGTCTTTGATTTGACAAAAGAGGGAGTGGAAAATTTCCGCCAAATTGAGATTACGGGCGTCCGCAAACTCATCAAGCTCACTTCAGACAGCGTTGACGGCGGCGTTGCGCTCTTAAAGGACAATGCCGACACGTTCGTCGAACTCACTCTAATCCTCGATATGCCCATGACCCCGTCCGAAAGCGCGAGACTGCATGAGTGTGAAAACCTCGTTTCCCTCAAGGCGGATATTAAAAATATAGCAAATCTGCACGAGAAGATATCAAACAAAAACAAGAGCGCGTCGGAACTCTTTTCCGACTACTATAAATCGAGATACGACGCCGAAGTCCCGCCCGAACTTCTCACTCTGTTTCTCTCGCTTACGGAGGAAGAATGAGACCGCTTAAACTCGAATTCGAAGGCATAAACAGCTTTTCGGAGCATACAATAATAGACTTTGAACAGTTGATAAAGAACGGCATTTTCGGCATTTTCGGCGACACGGGCAGCGGCAAAAGCACCATTTTGGACTGCATAAATTTTGCGCTGTACGGCAGGGTGGAGCGCAGCAAGGAAAAGACCGATATCATAAATTACGGCTCGGCGGCGGCAAAGGTCAAGTTCGAGTTCGATATGCTCTTTGACGGCAGGCGCAAAAACTATGTCGTCGAGCGCACGTTGAAAAAGGACAGGGCGGGCACGCACAAGGCAACCATGTACGAAGACGGCGTGTGCGTCGCGTCAAAACCGCAGGAAGTGGAGAAAAAGGTGGTCGAGGTCATAGGTCTCGAAGCCGAGGATTTTAGAAAGTGCATCGCCCTTCCGCAGGGCGAGTTTGCGCAGTTCGTCAAGTCCACGCCCTCAGACAGGCTCGCTTTAATTCAAAGGCTGTTCGGGCTGTCAAAATACGGCGACAGACTTAAAGATAAGATTAACGCAAGGCAGGGCGAAATAGATGCGGAATATCAGAATATATCGGGGAAATTGTCTGCGTATTCGGATATTTCGCGGAGCAATCTTAAAGATTGCGAGGATAAAAAGAGGGAGCTTGAGGGCAAGTTAAAGGCAGCCGAAAGTCGCGCTACAACGGCGAAAAAACGCACGGAAGAGCTTAAAAATCTGTATTCAAAGCGGCTCGAACTCGACGAAGTGGACGGAAAACTTCAAGAGCTTTCAAAGTCCGCGCCCGAAATGGAAGAGTTGAAAAAGAATCTCGCCGTTCTGCCCGTGTGCAGAGAAGCGGTGGAAGCGCGCGAAGAACTCAATAAAAATAGGGCGAAAAAGAGCGGGTGCGACAGCAAATTAAAAGAGCTTGAAGAGCAGTTGAAATTAACCGAAAAGAGGATAGCCGAGCTTGAAAAACAGCGCGCGGCGGAAAATTACGACGGAAAAATCGCCGAACTCGAAAGATTGATCGCCAAATACGATACATGCGTCGGCAAGCCCGAAAAGTTGAAGATGTTGCAGCTCAAATTGGAGCAAAAGCGCGAAGAATACAAGCGCACCGAGAGCGAAAGGGCGGAGATTGCCCAAAAAAAGCGCAGGGCGGAGGAAGAGCTTGAAAGCCTTCAAAAAAGCGTGGCGGCGCAGGGCGGCTTGGACATGGAGAGCCTTCTCGACGCACCTTTCAAGGGCGCCGTCCTCAAAGAGGAATATTCGGCAAATCTTTGCTATTTTTCTGAATTGAAGGCGGGGATTGATATATACAGAGAGGACACCGCTCTCTACAAATACGTTGACGGCGAGGTGCGCCGCAAGATAGAGGAATACAAACAGCGTGTGTACGACGTCAAGGATTTTTCCTTAAAGGGCGTGACGAGACAGCTTGAAAATATCAAGGCTGAGCAGAAGCGGCGCGATGAGCTCTCTTTGAAGATAGCCGACGCCAAGGTCGAGGTCAACAGGCTCGACGGGCAGTTGAAAATTAAGGATAGAGAACTTTCATCTCTCTCGGGCGAGGGCGTCGAATTCAGGAAGCGCGCCGACGAATTAAAGGAGGAACTCTCACGGGTGTTCGGCGAGGATTGCAAGGATTTCGTCGCCGCCGTTGAGGACGCCCGCAAGTCGCTTACACAGTTAAAGGCGAAAAACGCCGAAACAGTCGAAAAACTCGAATTTGCGCGGAGAGAAAAGAACGAAACAGAGCTTGAAATAACAAAATCAAAGGCGCAGGCTGAGGGCGCGGCAAGTTCCATTTCAGAGCTTACGGGGCGGATAGAAAGGCTTGTCGCCCAATCTCATATGGAAGATATCGAGCAGTGCGCCGCCCTCACCCGAACTTTTTCCGACTATCCCGACGCTGAAAAGGCGATAGCCCAATTCCAATCCTCTCTCTCGGCATACACCCACAGAAAGGGCGAGCTTTTAAAGGAAAAGGGCATTGATAAGATAACGGAAGAAGAGCTTTATTTGGCGGAAAATCAAAGCAGAGAGTGCGCCGACCAAGCGGTGGGCTTGAAGAGCGAAATTGCGGTTGAGGACAGCAATATCAAAAAACTCAAACAGCAGTTGGTCGAAAAGGAGCGCATCGCGGCGGAATTCGCGAGGGTCGAAAGCCAAAAACTGCTTATCGACAGACTCAAAGAGGCGACAAAGGGCAATAAATTCCTCGAATATATCGCAAACGAGTATTTGTACGACATTTCGTCGCTCGCCACGTCGATGCTCTTGAAACTGACGGACGGCAGATATTTCCTCACATATTCGGACAATAATTTCAGCGTCGGCGACAACTTCGACTGCGGAAATTTGCGCGGGGTAAATACCCTTTCAGGCGGCGAAACCTTCCTCGTTTCATTATCGCTCGCGCTCGCGCTGTCGCAGACAATTTGCGCAAAATCGCTTAAATCGATTGAATTTTTCTTCCTCGACGAGGGCTTCGGCACCCTCGATAATTCGCTTGTTGACGTGGTAATGACTGCCCTCGAAAAGCTGAAAAGCTCGGCGTTCACGATTGGCGTTATAAGCCATGTCGAGGAACTAAAACACAGAATAGAATATCAAATTACGGTTAATAAAGCGACGGAAAGCCACGGTTCCACCGTGAGGTTGAGTTGCTGAGGAGACATATATGTCCAATATTTTGACACCGCTTTCGCTATGGAACAACTTCGACGTATCGGCGGAACTGAATACGGAAGTGGTCAAAACCCAGATATCCGACGGAGTAACCGTCGATTTCGTGCGCTTCGACGGGCGGGATACGGGCGCGGGTCGCGTAAAAATCGCGGCGGCATACGCCTATGACGCCGACTCCCCGTCAAACGTGACGGTCATGATTTTGCCCGACGGCACGGAGACGATTGATATCGAACTCATGAAAGCCTTCGTCTCGCGCGGATATTCGGTGCTCATGGTTGACTATCGCGGCAAGTGGACTGATTGCGATTTCTATACCCTCTATCCCGAAAATATCGCCTATGCGGACTATGCCGAGCGCGGCAGACACTATGACTTTGTCGATGAGACGGCGGTCGAGACGAGCTGGTACGAGTGGGTGGCGGTCGGTCTGTTTGCGCGCAAGTATGCGGTAGAGCGCACGGGCAGTTCGGAAATTGCCCTTCTCGGCATACGCGACGGCGGCGAGATTGCTTGGAAAATGGCGGTCGCCGACACTTTCGAGTGCATAATTCCCGTCTCTGCGGCGGGCTGGCATGCCTATGCGGGCATAAATAAATATATGTCCGACGAGCCCGAATTAAACGAGGAGAGATATCGCTTTATCGGCGGCATAGATTCTCAGGCTTACGCCCCCTATGTTAAGTGCCCCGTCCTTATGCTGTGCTCCACAAACGACGAGAGGTTTGATTACGACAGAGCTTACGACACATTCTCCCGCATAAATCCCGAATTTATCAACGGCAGCGCGATAAGCTTTTCCGTCCACTCAAACAAGGGGATAGGATTAAAGAGTACCGCGGATATGTTCATGTTTCTCGATAAATATCTCAAAAACAGACAGGTGTTTATCCCCAAACCCGCCGAAGTCACCATAGACACCGACGGGGAATTTAACTTGATAGCAAAAGTGACGTGCGACACGCAGGGCATACCCGATTCATGCGGAATGTATCTCGCCGAGGACTGCGTTGAATCCTCTTTAAGGGAGTGGGTGAAGTGCCCGTTAAAGGAAAAACTTTCAGACACCGAGCGGAGCTTCTATCTCAACGTCTATGAAAAGACCTCGATAGTTTTCGCCCTCTGCTACGTCAAATATTTAAACGGCTTCACCGTCTGGTCGAGGACGGCGGCAAAGAAGATAAGCGGCAAATTCAAGAATATGCAGCCCAAATGCCGCGTCATGTATTCGAGTAAGGACGGAATTGAAGGCTTTTCTGTTGCGGACGGCACGTTTGGCGCACTTGGCGGAACCTTCTTCATGGATAAGGTCACCGCGCCCGAAATAGTGGAAAAGGATGGCGTCAAGGGCGTTTACGCGAAGGGCGGACTTCTGTCTTTTCGGATGAACAACCCGAGATATTCGCCCTCCGCGGGCAATATTCTCAAGATGGATATATACTGCGACGAGGCGTCTCAGGTCAAAATTGCCCTAAAAGACCTCTCTTCCGACGACGAATATGTCTGCGAAGTGGATATGGTTGACGGAGTTTGGCAGTCTGTAATTCTCGAACCCGCGTCATTCAAGACGGCGGGCGGGGTATCTTTAAACGAATTTTCTTCCAATTTCAAGTTTACCGTGACGTGCGACTCGCCTTACGCCGTCAACAACGTCATGTGGCTGTAATATGCTGAATATTGTCGGTGAAAGCTTATACAACAGAAAAAATTCTGGCGGGGGCATGCGCATTGCGGCATACTGCGTTTTGGGCGTGCTCATTGCAATCATAATCGCCGAACTCGTTTTCAATATATACTTTATCAGTATCTATGTCGAGGGCGAATCCATGTATCCCACCCTTACGGGCGCGCCCGCACCCGACGAGGAGGGGGGCGACTTCATCTTTGTCGACGTCACAAAAAAGCCCGATTACGGCGATATCGTCGTCCTTAAAAAGACAGAGGGCGGCAGGAGTTATAATATAATAAAGCGCGCCATGGCCTTCGAGGGCGACAGCCTGTTTATGGACGGCGGCAAGCTGTATTTAAAGCGCAGCGGCGAAAGCGGCTACACGTTGATTGACGAGCCGTATGTTGACAGCTCGAACAATTCGCCCCTCTTAAACATAAATACATTTTCCGCGCACGTAGTGGGAGAGGGGGGAATATTCCTCCTCGGCGACAACAGAAACGCCAGCCACGACAGCCGCATGGACGGCGACTATCCCATTAAAAATCTCGTGGGGGTGACGACGGAATGGTCGCTTGCATACAAGGATAAAATCACCTCTCTATATACGTTTTTCAAATTCACCATACCAAAAAGTCTGAATATAATTTAAAATTTTACGGAGTAAAAACAATGCGTGCTGTATTGACTGTAGTAGGCAAAGACAAGACGGGCATAATCGCAAAAGTAAGCGGTTTTCTCGCCGAAAGAAAGGTAAACATTCTCGATATAAGCCAGACTATCTTGCAGGATTACTTTGCAATGATAATGCTTGTCGATTTGTCGGGGGCGAGCGAGTCGCTGTCCACCCTTGCTGAGGAATGTTCCGAAATGGGCAAAAAGATTGGCATGTCCATTCACGTTCAACACGAAGAAATTTTCAACGCCATGCACAACGTATAAGGAGCAAAATGTTCAACACCAACGAAGTTCTCGAAACCATAAATATGGTCGAGAAAGAACATCTCGACATAAGAACGGTCACCATGGGCATTTCCCTCATGCCCTGCATTGCGGGCACCGCCGAAGAGACGGCGCAAAAGGTCTATGACGAAATATGCAAGAGGGCGGAAAATATCGTCAAGGTCACGCAAGATCTGTCGCGTGAATACGGCATACCCATAGTAAATAAGCGCGTGTCTATAACGCCCGCAAGTCTCATCTGCGCCCCCTTTGCTTCAAAATCAATCCTAATCGGCAAGGCTCTCGACAGGGCGGCAAAGCAGGTGGGGGTGGATTTTCTCGGCGGATATTCGGCGCTCGTCCACAAGGGAATGGCGGACTATGAGAGGGAGTTTATAAAGAGTATTCCCGAAACGCTGTCCATGACAGACAGACTGTGCTCGTCGGTCAACGTCGGCTCGTCCAAGTCGGGCATAAATATGGACGCCGTCGCCCTCATGGGCAAAATCGTAAAGGAGACAGCAGAAAAGACTGCCGACAAGGGCGGTTACGGCTGTGCAAAACTCGTCGTATTCTGCAACGCGGTGGAGGACAACCCCTTTATGGCGGGGGCATTTCACGGCGTGGGCGAGAGCGGCACGGTTATTAACGTCGGCGTATCGGGTCCGGGCGTCGTTCAACACGCAATTGAAGCAATCCCCGACGCAGACCTTTCAGATCTCGCCGAAATGATTAAGAGGACGGCGTTCAAGATAACCCGCGCGGGTCAGCTCATCGCAAGGGAAGCGGCAAAACGCCTCAACGCCGAATTCGGCATTGTCGATTTATCGCTTGCACCCACGCCCGCAAGGGGGGATTCGGTGGCGGCTATCCTCGAAGAAATGGGGCTTGAAAGCGTGGGCACCCACGGCACGACGGCTTGCCTTGCCATGCTCAACGATGCCGTCAAAAAGGGCGGCGTTATGGCAAGTTCGCGCGTAGGCGGGCTTTCGGGCGCGTTTATTCCCGTATCTGAGGATATCGGCATGATTGAAGCCGCCGAGCGGGGTAGCCTATGTATAGACAAGCTTGAAGCCATGACCGCGGTATGTTCCGTGGGGCTTGATATGATAGCCGTCCCGGGCGACACGAGCGCGGCAACCATAAGCGCGATTATCGCCGACGAAGCGGCGATAGGCATGATAAACAACAAGACGACGGCAGTCAGGGTCATTCCCGCACCCGGGAAAAAGGTGGGCGACGAAGTAAACTTCGGCGGACTGCTCGGCAGGGCGCCCATAATGCCCGTTCACGGCGAGTCGGCGGAAAAATTCATAAAGAGGGGCGGGCTCATTCCCGCGCCCATCCATTCAAATAAAAATTAGAGGTAAAAATGAAGAGAAGCGAAGTAGAAGAAAGTCACAAATGGCGTCTTGAGGACATCTTTGCAACCCCCGAAGATTGGGAAAAGGAGTATGCAAAGACCACCGAGAGAATAGATTTTTCCAAATATGCGGGCAAGCTCGGCGACAGAAATACCCTTTTGAAGTTTTTGAAAGAGAACGACGAAGTGGATAAATCTTTGGATAAGCTTCTGTCTTACGCACACCTCAAAAACGACGAGGACAGGAGTATATCCGAGAGCAACGCAAGATATTCCCGTGTCTACACGCTATACACAAAGTACGCTACCGAGACGGCTTTTTTCGAGCCCGAAATGTCCGCCCTTGACGACAGCTATTTGAAATCTTTAATTGAGGACGGCGACTTTTCGGACTATGACTATCAGATAAAGAGGATAATGGCGGGCAAGCCGCATGCCGTGTCCGAGGCGGAAGAGAGACTCATGGGCATGGCGTTCGAAGTGTTCAACACCTTCAGCGAAACTTTCGAGATGATTGATAACCTCGACCTTCCCCTGCCCGAAATAGAGTATGAGGGCAAGAAAGTAAAACTCACCCACGGGCTTTACGGCATGATACTCCACAGTGACGACAGGGCGTTAAGAGAGGAGGCGTATAACAAGTATTACGGCGCATACAAGAGCCTTTTAAATACCATAACATCAACCTATATCGGCAACGTCAAGAGCGACGTTTTGGGCAGCAGGGTATATAAATTCGGCTCCTGTCTCGAGCGCGCGCTCTTCGGCGAGGACGTGGATGCGGCGGTCTATAAAAACCTTATAAAGGCGGTGGACGGCAACCTCGGCTCGATGCACAGATATATTGCGGACAGAAAGAAGATTAAGGGCTATGACAGGCAATACTTCTATGATATATATGCGCCAATGGTCGAGGGGGTGGATTTCAAGCCCTCGTTCGACGAAGCTTATGAAATAGTCAAAAAGGGGCTTGCGCCCCTCGGAAAAGATTATATTTCCCTTCTCGAAAAGGGCAGAAAAGAGAGGTGGATTGACGTTGAGGAGACAGACTATAAGCGCAACGGCGCATTCAGCGCAAGCTGTTACGGCGTTCACCCCTATGTGCTTTTGAATTATCAGCCGTCTATATCCGAAGTGTTCACGATAGCGCACGAAATGGGTCACTCATTGCACACCTATTTTTCGCAACACGCCCAGCCGTACGCCAAGAGCCAATACAAAATCTTCGTCGCCGAGGTCGCGAGCACGGTAAACGAGGTGCTGTTATTGAAGTATCTGTACTCCCACGCCGACGACCTGTCGCTCAAAAAATATCTTCTCAATTACTATCTCGACACCATCCGCGCCACTTTGCACAGGCAGACCATGTTTGCCGAATTCGAGAGCGAAGTCCACGCAATGGCGGAGAGGAACGAGCCGCTCACAAAGGACAACATGTGCGCGCTTTATGCCGAAATCGGCAAAAAATATTACGGCGACGGCATCGAACACGACGAAAATATAAGCTGCGAGTGGGCGAGAATACCGCACTTTTACAACTCTTTCTACGTCTATAAATACGCAACGGGCATAATCTCGGCGATAAATATCGCAGACAGAATACTTGCCGAGGGCGAGCCTGCCGTAAAAGACTACTTCAATTTTTTAAAGGGCGGCTCATCGACCGACCCCGTCTCGCTTTTAAAACTTGCGGGCGTGGATTTAACACAGGAAAAAGCCTTTAAGGTCGCGATGAATGAGTTCGACGAGACCTTGAAACAATTTGAAAAACTTATGGGAATTTAAGAAAATGGCAGACAGAAAAACAAACGCAATGCCGAACAATCTCGACGCTGAACAGGCGTTGCTCGGCTGTATGCTCATCGACAACGAAATACTTCCCGACGTCCTTGACGGGCTGGACGCGGGCGACTTCTATCAGGAGTCGCACAAGTTCATCATCTCTGCCGTAAAAATGATATTTGAGGAGAGAAAACCCCTCGATATCGTAACTCTTTCGGACAAGTTGGAGAACGAGGGCAGCCTTGAAAAGGCGGGCGGGATATCCTATCTCACCGAACTTGCGCAAATCACCCCTTCCGCCGCAAATTACAAATTTTATCTCGATATAGTTAAGAGGGATAGCATCAACCGCAAGCTCATCCGCGCCGCAAAGGACATAATAGAATATGCACAGGATAGCGACGACCAGTTAAAGAGCATACAGTTCGCCGAAAGACAGGTGTACGATATCTCAAAGACCACCGATTCCTCCACCGTAAAGGACATAAGGGAGAGCGACGCCGTTGACAAAGTGCTCGAAAAATTCCAGAAGCTCTCGCAGGATAAGGATGCATACAGGGGTGTTCCCACGGGCTTTACCCGCCTTGACAGATTGACGAACGGTCTGCAAAAATCCGACCTTATCGTCATCGCCGCCCGCCCCGGAATGGGAAAAACTTCGCTTGCAATGAACATCGTCGAGCATGCGGCTGTCGTCAACGGCTCGGTGTGCGCCGTGTTCAGCCTCGAAATGCCCGAAATTCAGATAGTTCAAAGGTTGATTTGCAGTACGGCGGGGGTCAGCATGTCGGACGCCCTTTCGGGCAAACTGCAATCCGAAGATTGGAAAAAGCTGGCAAAATACAGCGAAATCATTAAAAAGTGCAAGATATTTATTGACGATTCCTCCCGCGTGACGCCCACCGAAATAATTTCCAAATGTAGAAGGATTAAGGCTAAGAACGGGGCGCTTGACCTCGTAATGATAGACTACATACAGCTCATGTCGAGCGGCAAGAAGGGGGGCGACGAGAACAGAACGCAGGAAGTCGCTTCCATCACCCGCGACCTCAAAATTATGGCAAAGGAACTCGACGTTCCCGTCATCGCGCTCTCGCAGTTGCGCAGAATACAGTCGGGCGAGCCGCAGTTGAGCGATTTGCGCGAGTCGGGCGCGATAGAGCAGGACGCGGATATAGTCATGTTCATCAACCGCCCCGACGTCAACGCCACCCCCGAGGATATCAAAAAGAACAATATAGTTAAGGGTATGGCGGATTTGATTGTCGCAAAGCACAGAAACGGCGGTCTCGACAGAATAAAATTGAGGTTCAGAAGCGAGTTGACCAAGTTCGTCAATCCCGAGACAAACGAGGAATACGAGAACAGATTCCCCGGCGACGGCGGCAATACTCCGCCCCCGCAGGAGGAGGAAGCGGCGCCCGTCGATTCATACGATATACCGCCCGAAGAGGAGCCTCCGTTTTAAGTTATGACCCGCATTTTACCCATAGACGGCGACAGCCTTGAAATGGCGAAAAGCATAATCGACGGGGGCGGCGCAGTCGCATTCCCCACCGAGACGGTGTACGGCTTGGGCGCAAACGCCTTTTCTACTTCAGCCGTCGACAATATATTCAGGATAAAGGGTCGCCCCAACGACAATCCCCTTATCGTGCATGTCACCGAGGACTTCGACCTTTTTAAACTTGTCGATTACGTGCCCGAATATGCCAAAGTTTTGGCAAAAAAATTTTTACCCGGACCTTTGACCATGGTCTATCCGAGCAAGGGCAAGGTGAGTCCTTCGGTGAGTTGCGGGCTTGATACCCTCGCCGTGCGCATACCCTCGCATATCGGCGCGCAGAAGTTTTTAAAGGCGATGGGTGTTCCCATCGCCGCGCCGTCGGCAAACATCTCAAAGCACGTCAGCCCGACCTCGGCGGAACACGTCTTTTACGACCTCAACGGAAAAATTGACCTCATATTGGACGGCGGATGCTGTCAGGGCGGGATAGAGAGCACCGTCCTCGACTGCACGGGCGAATATCCCGTGATTTTGAGGAGCGGACTTGTCACCCGCGAGATGATTGAAGAGGTCACGGGCAGGTGCGGGGTGTATGCCTATAAAGAGGGCGCGCCCGCGCGTTCACCGGGGATGAAATATAAACACTATTCGCCCAAATGCAAAACTTCGCTCTTTGCGCCCGACAAAATAAAAGAAGCCGTCAAAGAATATGACGGCGCGATTGCCGAAGGAATAAAGGCTTTAATCATGTGCGACGGAAAAACGGCGCAATCATTAAGGCGCGATTTCGGCGGCAGGGAGCTTAAATTGATAATTCTCGGGAACACGCCCGAGGAGATGGCGGCAAATCTGTATGCAAAACTTCGCGAAGCGGAATTGACCGCAGACTATCTTATAACTATTGCGCCCGACAATAGAGACGGCGTTATGGCGGGGGTCATGAACAGGCTTTCAAAGGCTTGTCGTTGACCTTCGGGGAGATGCTATATGAAGAGGAAGAGAGTTTTATTCGTCTGTACGGGCAACACATGCCGCAGTCCTATGGCGGAAATGCTTTTAAGACACAAACTCAAAAAGAATAAAATCAAGTGGTGGGACGTGTCCTCATGCGGAATAGCCGCCGAAGTTGGCGGAAGCATGAGCCCCAACAGCGTCGCCGCCCTCGCGGAAGTGGGCATCAAGGTCGATAAATTCTCGCCCTGCCAACTCACGCAGAAAAAGATTGAGGCAAGCACAATTGTTATCTGCATGACCTTAAACCAAAAACAGATGCTTGAGGGGTGCGGACACGTATTTTGCGTGCGCGACGTGACGGGATATGACGTGCCCGATCCGTACGGGCGCGACCTCAACGCATACAGGGCAGCGCGCGACGCCCTTTCCAAGGCGTGCGATCTGATAATCGAAAACTATATTACACAATATAAGGACGGTGAAGAAATAAAATGAAAATTGCGGTTGCATGCGACCATGGCGGTCTCAATTTGAAGAGGGAGATAATAAGATATCTCGACGAACACGGTCATCAGACGGTGGATTACGGCTGCGACAGCTTCGACAGCTGCGACTATCCCGACTTTGCCCTTCCCGCGGCGGAAGCCGTTGCGGGCGGCGAGTGCGACAGGGGGATTGTTGTCTGTTCGACGGGCATAGGCGTTTCAATCGTCGCAAACAAAGTGCCCGGGGTGCGCTGTGCGCACTGCCACGACAGCTACTGCGCGGAGTATACCCGCCTGCATAACGACGCCAATATGCTCGCTCTCGGCGAAAAGGTAGTGGGTGTGGGCTATGCCTTAAAAATAGTTCAAACCTTCCTCGAAACCAAGTTCGAGGGGGGCAGACACCAGCGCAGAATAGACAAGATAACGAGGATTGAAGAGAAGTACTGCAAGAAGAATTCAGACTGATAAAATACGCAAATTCAAAGACCGCCGAAGCTCATTGCTTCGGCGGTCTTTCGCAAGAAACCGTGAAATTTTTGCTGTCCGTCAAAATGCTGAATTCGCCCGAATTAAAGCAGTTGAAAGGGGCGTCTTTATCGCCCGTGCACAGCTCCAATTTGCTTTCGCAATAGGCGTTCGGAAGGGGCGTTATAAACACGTCGGAATAGAGTTCCAAAGTATTTTCACCCGCACATATGCCCAAGTTAAAGTCGTTGAAGCCGATAATTACCGTCTCCTTATTGGCAAACGCAACATCTGTTCCGCATATATTAAAATCTCTGCCATAGTGCAAAATATTTCCGTTCATCTCCACCTCGTCGACGTTGTCCGAAAAGAGATACAAATTTCCCAAATTCAATATCGTTTCGAGGTTTGCGGATTGGGTGTCCAGAATTATAAATTTATCGGACTCATTTAAATTTTCCTTTATGTATCGCGTTGGATTTTCAGCGGCTTCGTCGGTCATCACATAGACCTTTCCCGCTCGCGACTTTATGACCACGCATAATTCGCCTTTGTCGCTGTTTACCGAAATCTCATAGCCCGATAGCGGAGAGTAAAATTCATACAGAAAGCTCGCCACGAATAGGACGGCGCAACAGGCGACAATAATGAGTTTTTTGATTAATTTTATGTTGAATTTATCGCTTGCAAAGGCGAGGGCGATAAAATACAGCGGAGCAAAAGCGCCCAGGTTTGCAGAGGTTATAAGCGAATTTTCGAAACCGTATAATACGAGAAATGAGAGCACTGCCTGTATGGGCGCGGCGGCAACCGAAATCAACACCGCAAAGGGCGGAATTATCAGGCAGATGAGCGTCGTTATAAGGAGGACGGCATAGAGCACAGACATAATCGGCACGACGATGAGGTTTAATAACAGCCCCGCGCCGCTTACATAGCCGAAGGTCATCAGCATGACGGGCAATGTGCCAAGTTGCGCCGCAAACGAGACGCCCGCCGCCGACGCTATCTTTTTAGGTATTTTTATCTTTTTGAGTATATTTGAGATTTCGGGGGAGAGTATGAATATGGAGCCGACGGCACAGACGGAGAGCAAAAATCCCACAGAAAACAGGTGCAGGGGATTGATAAAAAGAATAATTATCACCGCAACCGCCAGTGCGTTAAGTCCGTCGTATTTTTCATATATCAGCCTTGCCGCCGAGGACACGGCGCACATTATGGCGGCGCGCACCGACGAGAGCGAAAAGCCGCACACGCCCGAATATAAAAACACCGTCAAAAGGCAGATTGTCGCCCTCAGATACTTGTTAAGGCGCAGTTTTCTTGTTATGAAGTTGACTATCGCATAGAGTATGCCGATATGCAACCCCGACACGGCAAAGAGGTGGGCAACGCCGCCCGTTCTGAAATTCGAAAGGGTGGAATCTTCAACGCCGTCGGTGTTTCCCGTCAAAAGGGCATAGCACACGCCCGCGCTCTCTTCGTCGAGATTGTCATATAAAAGACGGTGAACGGAGCTTCTCACGCTGCCGAAGAGCGAAAAGCCGTAATCGGACACCATATCGGAGTATACATAGGCGGTGTATCTTATGTCCTTTTCGGCAAAGTTATTGAGTTTTGCATATTCGAACGCGCCCTCGCCGTCGATTTTCGAGGTGAATTTTATTGTATATCCGATATCGCAGAACTCGCCGTATCTCGAACCGAGAATAACATAGATTTTTCCGCCGACTTTATTTCCGTCAAAAGTAAGCGAGTTTGCGATTACGTATTCGCCGCTCGACGTTTTGCCCTTGTCGGTGACTTTGCCCTCGACTGTGTACGTTCCGCCGTCAAACGGGGCGTTGTTCTCATATCTTTTCAGCGTTCCCGTGCAGGCAAATCCGCCGCCGATAAAGAGCAGGAGGGCGATGGTGCAGAAGATTGCAGTCTTTATAAGTCTGAATCTGAAAATCAGACATAAAACAAGCGGCAGGGCAAACAAGGGGATAGCCAAAAGCAGCCACAGACTGCTTTGGTAGAAGTATACAAGCATTATCCCCGTGAAAACGCCCGCGCAGAGAGATAGCGCGCAGACGACGGGTATCCTCAGATTCACCCACTTCGTCATATGCAAATTTTAGCATTTCAAAAGCCGTTTGTAAAATGCTTGACAAAATTTTTTTAAAATCAGTAAAAAATTTGTGTAATGGTTTAACATTTTGTATTAATTATTGACATTTAAATTTTTTAGGTATATAATAAAGTATGAGGAAAAATTCTCAATTGTTTTTTACGGAGAAAAATCAAATGACAATGACGAGAAAAGAACTGTTAAAAAGGGTGCCTTGGTTTGCGACGCAGGATTTGGAGCATGCGTTCGACAACCTGACCGAGGTCTTTACGCGTGACGTCGTGAGGGACTATATTCACCACCTTATCGACACCAAAGTGCCCTTCAGCCTCTTTATGGCGGACGTCGATAACTTTAAGTATATCAACGACGGCTACGGACACAGGGCGGGCGACGAGGTGTTGAGCAGTATAGCAAAATTCCTCATGGACTCTGTGGGCGATAAGGGCATAGTCGGCAGATTCGGCGGCGACGAATTCATTCTCGTCTGCGAGAATATTACCGATTATGACGCGGTATGGGAGATAGGTCACAAGATAAACATGACTATCGGCAACCTCAAATTCACCAACCGCGACATGCCGTCCGTGACCCTTTCTATGGGCGTGGCGAGATATCCGCTTGACACGACGGACTATGAGGAGCTGTGGAACCTCACCGACAAGGCGCTCTATCGCGGCAAGATGAAGGGCAGGAATTGCTTTATCATCTATCTCGAGAGCAAGCACAAAAATCTCGACTTGAAGGGCAAGCGCGACCTTGCTTTCTCGCCCATGTTCCTGCATGCCAAAATTTTCAGCACGCTCACGGAAACGCAGAACCTTTCCATGGCGATAAAAAATCTTCTTTTGTTTCTCGTCTCATATCACATGTTCGACCATCTGTGCATAGAAACGCCGTCGGGCATGAAGTTCAAAATGATTCACTCGCTTTCAAAGCATAAGGAGTTCAGACATATAAATTATGACGAACTCGGCAAGATAGTCGACAATATAGGGCTTTTGTACGCAAATAAAATTTCGGGTTACAGCAGCAATATGAGCAGCGAGTTTGCCGAGGACTTGCAGGGTCAACACGTCGTTTCCACTCTCTATTGCAGGATTGAAGCTTTCGGCAAGGAGTACGGCTATATCCGCGTCGATATGACGGATACGGTGAGAATTTGGCAGAACGACGAACTCAATCTTGTCGTTGCGTCGGCAAGGGCGATAGGGCTTATGCTGTACTACAACAAGACAACCATCGAAGAGCTTGACTATGGTCATATCGAGACCGTCGGCAAGGAATAAATAAGACCAAATACTATTAACGAAAATATATTTTCAGGGAAGGTCATCGTGGCATCGGCAAAAGAAATTAAAAGGGAAAAAATACTTATAGCGGACGACTCCGAGATGAACCGCGCCATACTTGCGGATATACTCGGCGGCGATTACGAAATTCTTGAAGCGGCGGACGGCGCGGAAGCGGTCAAAATATTGCAGGAACAGGGGCACGGAATATCGCTTTTGTTGCTTGATATAAATATGCCCCTTCTCGACGGCTTCCAAGTGCTCGAAGCCATGAATAAGAGCAAGCTTATTGAGAGTGTGCCCGTAATAATCATATCCGCCGAAAACGCCAACGTCGTTGCGGAGCGCGCCTTCAATTTGGGCGTAACAGACTACATAAGTCGCCCTTTCGACGCCGTAATCGTAAGGCGCAGGGTGCAAAATACCCTGAATTTATACGGCAAACAGAAGAGACTCACCGAGCTTGTCGAGGAGCAGATTGTCGAACGGCAGAAGAACAATGCCATGATGATAGTCATTTTAAGCCATATCGTCGAGTTCAGAAACGAGGAGAGCGGTCCGCACATTCAGCATATAAGGATAATAACCGAGCTGTTTTTGAGGGCGTTGCCCTCCGTCGCGCCGCAGTATAACTATACGCCCGAGGAGATTTCGCTCATAGGCACGGCGTCGTCGCTGCACGATATCGGCAAGGTCTCAATCCCCACCGAAGTGTTGAATAAACCGGGACGGCTCACCCCCGAAGAGTTTTCCATAATGAAGACCCACTCGGCGATAGGTGCGGAGATGCTCGAAAAGTTGCCCATGTACAAGGACGAACCGCTTGTAAAGACAGCCTATCAGATATGTCGCTGGCACCACGAAAGGTATGACGGCAGGGGCTATCCCGACGGCTTGAAGGGCGACGAAATCCCCATGCCCGCACAGGTCGTCGCACTTGCAGACGTCTATGACGCGCTCACGAGCGAGAGGGTGTACAAAAAGGCTATACCCCATGAAAAAGCCGTCGAAATGATTAAAAACGGCGAGTGCGGCTCATTCAATCCAATACTTATAAAGGTGCTTGATAAGGTTTCGGACGAGCTGTATGAAAAGTTGCATAATCCCGACACGTCGGACGACGACGAGGACATGCACAAGATAGCGGCTGAGGTCATGAAGCAGAAACAGATAACCGCTTCGTCGCGCACGCTGTCGCTCATAGAGCGCGAAAGGAAAAAGTTCCAATTCTTTGCGGGGCTTTCGGACGGGCTTATCTTCGAACTTTCTTACACGCCGTACATGATAACCTTTATGAACGACGGTGCGAAGAGGTTGGGGGTCAAAGATATAGTCCTCAATCCCGACAAGGACGAAGTTTTCCTCAAAAACTGCGGTCTTGAAAATATAAAGGAAATAACGCGAATTCTTCGTTCCACCACGCCCGAAAAGGCAACGGTGGAGTACGTCGGCAATACGATGTTCGACGGCGAAGTCAGAAAATGCAAATTAATTGCGTACGCAATGTGGTCAGACGACGAAGTGCCCGAGCTCTTGGGCGCAGTCGGCAAGATATACCAAATTTAAGGCTGCGCAGGAGAGAATATAAAATGACGGTGAGTGAATTTTATGATGAGATTCACGGCGATTATAAGGGAACGCTGTCAAGATTTTTGACCGAGGAGCGCATGCGCAGATTTGCGCTCAAATTCGAATCCGACCCGAGTTACGACCAACTTCTCGACGGGGTGAGGGCAGGGGATATCGACAGCGCATTCCGCGCCGCACATACCTTGAAGGGCGTATGCCAAAATCTAGGCTTTGATTGGCTGTATGAGATTTCTTTTGAGATAACCGAAATTCTTCGGTCGGGCAGTCTCGATGTTCAACGCCCCCTCGACGAATTGAAGACGCGTTACGGCGTCGTGATGACGGCTATCAGAAATATGAAAAACGACGAGAACAACTGAAATTATTTATCGGTGAACAGATGAAAAAAAAGACAGGTCAGCTTTTACAAAAAATATTGCCTGCGGTGCTTGTCGTCGCGTTAATTGTTGTCTTTTTCGTTATCTTCATGATAAACAACAACAAGAGGATAATCGAGCAGAACGGCGACTACGTCGCCGAAACGACCCATCAGACGGCGGGCAAGGTGGGGCAGGTTCTTGTGACGGCGGCGCAGACGTTAAGAAACGTCGCCGCACTCACCGAGGTGGACGACGCCAACGACAAATATCCCGAAAATCTCCATCGGTTGAGCCCCGTTATATTTTCAAGCATTGATTATATAAATAAGGATAAATTATTATTTCACGTCGAGGGCGAACCGACGCAAATAACGGTAGACCCCGTTTACTTCACCCAAGGCATGAACGGCGTCACGGGCGTATACGCCGAACTGACCGACTATAACGGCGGCGGCGAAAACGGCAAGCGCGTTTTGAATATTTACACGCCCGTAAAACATAACGGCGAAGTGGTGGGCGTGCTTGTAGGCAGATATGCCGAGACGAGCCTTAAAAGCCTTATCGGTTCCACCTTCTTCGACCACGACTCCGAAGTGTTTATCTATACCACAAACCTCAATTCGGACGGCTCGGTTGAGAGCGTGAATTTGCTCGTCGGCTCGGACGACGAACTCGACGGCGACGAATTTTTGCAAGCCCTCAACAGCGATAACGATAATAAGCTTATAAGCTACTTCAACGAGATGCGCGTAGGTCAAAGGGACGGGCTCATGGTCAATTATCGGACGGGCGACGGCACCGAAACTGCGTATTTTTCCTTCGTTCCCAATGACAACGGCGTCCACCCGTGGCTAATTTTGCAGACCTTCCCCGCCGCAGTTACCACCGAGATGACGAGGATTGCCAATCTCGAGGGCATACAATTAGGCTTGGAACTCTTTCTCGTCCTCGCGCTGTACATAGGCTTGATATTGATATTGGGCTATGTCCAGAACAGGCGTCTAAAAGACGAAAACAGGGAAATGAACTACGTTGTCGAGGGCGTTACAAACCTATATGACAGATTTGTGTACGTCAATCTTGTCGATAAGACCTATAAATATATAGCCGACACCTACCCCGACGGACAGGAGTTGCCCTCATCCGGCAATTACGACGACTTCCGAAAGGATATTATTGCAAGCTTCAAGGACGATTACGATAAAAAGAAGTTGGGCAAAAAGCTCGAAATCAACTCCATAAGGCAGGATTTGAGCGGCGAGGAATCCGAACTTCGATATGAGTACAGAACTTTAAGCAAGGGCGTGAAGTGGGAGGACCTCTCCATAATCTGCCTTTCACGCAATGCCGAGGGCGTTCCCAACGAAGTGCTGTTTGCGCGGCAGAATATCTCAGCCTTGAAGGATAAGGAGCTTCAGAACCAAGTCGCTTTGAAGGAGGCGTTCCGCGCCGCAGAGGAAGCGAACAGGGCGAAGAGCGATTTCCTCTCCAACATGTCTCACGACATAAGGACGCCAATGAATGCCGTCATCGGCTTTTCGACGTTGCTTGAAAATTCTGCGGACAAACCCGACAAGGTCGCGGAATACAGCCGCAAAATCAAAGCTTCGGGTCAGCACCTCTTGGGACTCATAAACGACGTTCTCGACATGAGCAAGATAGAGAGCGGAAAGATAACCCTAAACGTCTCCGAATTCGATATATCCGAACTTTTCGACGAGATAAATTCCGTTATTTCGCCGCAAGCTAAGGCAAAAAATCAGCAATTCAGACTCAACGCGCAAGACCTTCGCCATGAAACCTATCTCGGCGATAAGTTGCGCATAAGCCAAATACTCATAAACGTATTGTCAAATGCGGTCAAATACACCAACGAGGGCGGCAATATCGACTTCACGGTGATGAACACCGAAAGCTCTTCACAGCACGTCGATAACTTAACCTTTATAATTAAGGATAACGGCATAGGCATGAGCGCCGACTTTTTGAAGGTCGTCTATGAGCCCTTCGAACGCGAGGACAACACCCTGACGAGCAAGATACAGGGCACGGGGCTGGGAATGGCGATAACCAAAAATCTCGTCGAACTCATGGGCGGCACGATTGACGTGCAGAGCAAGCTCGGCGAGGGAACGACCTTCACGATAACCCTCGGACTTCGCGCAATCGAAAAGATTGACGACAAGGACTTTTGGAACAAATACGGCGTCAAAAAGATACTCATCGTTGACGACGAAGCCGACGTCTGCCGAAACGTATGCGAAGTTTTGAAGGGCACGGGCATTTCGGCGGATTACTGCACCGACGGACACGCGGCTTTCGAAAAGGTAAAGGAGACGATTAAAGCCAACAATCCTTACGACGTCGTCCTTATCGACCTCAAAATGCCCAAGATAGACGGCGTGGAGACGGCGCGGCTAATTCGCGGCGAACTCGGCGAAAGGGCTTCTGTCCTCATTCTCACCGCATACGATTGGGAGAACGTGGAGGAAGAGGCGGAGAAAGCGGGTATTGACGACTTTATGGCAAAGCCCTTCTTCCTGTCTGTATTCAAACATACTCTGAGCAGAATAAGGACGCATATGCTTGAAAGCGGCGCAAAGCCGCAGGACGACAATCCCCTGTTCGGAATGAATTTCCTCATTGCCGAGGATAACGAGATAAATGCGGAGATAATAAGCGAACTGCTTGAAGAGTGGGGCGCGCACTGCGATATCGTTGCCAACGGCAAGGAAGTGGCGGACACTTTCGTCCACAGCCCCAAGGATAAATACGATATGATTTTAATGGACGTGCAGATGCCAGTAATGAACGGATACGAAGCGACCAAGGTCATCCGTTCGAGCAGCCATCCGCGCGCAAAGACCGTGCCTATCGCGGCAATGACGGCAAATGCCTTCGCTGACGACGTGAAGCGCGCCCTCAAATCGGGAATGAACGCGCACATCGCGAAGCCCGTTTCGATGGACGTTTTGAAGGCGACGGTCAAAAAACTCAAAAAGAAAAATTGACGTTAAACGGCGATAAAAATGCAACTTCATCCCCAAAAATTCAATAGAATGACGCTTATCAAAGCCGCAGTGTGCCTTGTTGTTATACTGACGGTCTTGATAACGAGCGCAATATCCATCGCCTTTATGTCCAAGAGCGCGGCGTACGACGCGGCTTTGGGCGCATATGAGGGGTGGATAGGCGACCTCGCCGCGGCAAAGGGCGAGAGCGTTAAAAATTTGGAGAACGGCAACCACTCGGGCGACGAGTATTCTGCTGTTTTTGGCGGAGAGTTCGGCGGTTTTGAGGGCGTTGCCGTTGTCGCCGAAGCGAGCGGCGGGCGGGTCGTCTACTGTTCAAGCGATTTGCTTTCGGTGGATCAATTGCTGTCCGATAAAGGCTTTTCCATACCCGAAGATTCGTCCGTTCAAGTTCTGACTTTGGGCGATAAAGACTATGCTTTTGCGGCTAAAAAGGTCGGCGAACGTACATACATATGCGGATTTATCGATTTTTCTGCGTCGGCGAAAGCCATGAAAAATCTCAATTCATCGCTGCTCACCATTTCGATTTTTTCGGTCGTGCTTGTCGCCTGCGCTTTCATAACATACATAGTTATGACGGGGCTCAACGAGCGCGGTCACCGCTATCGCTATAAATTCACCACCGATTCCGAGGGCAGAATTGTCCGCTCCAACGCAATGTTTAAGGAGGACTTTCCTCAAACCGTGCGCATCCACGACAATCTTGCGCACTTCGGCGAGGACAATTTAAGCGCAATCAAGCTCACCAATTTTGAGGAGGACGAGTTCATCGCCTGCTCGACGAAAAAACTTACAAACGGCAATTTCCGTCTGAAAGGCGACAAGCTCCACATGCCCTATAACTCGCAGGCAACCCAGCCGCGCGAGGTGATGAGGGAGGCGTACACGGCTCTCCTTCCCAAGGGCAAAGCCTTTTTGATTGGTCGCATTTCCTTCGATAATCTTCACAACATAAAGGAAATGTTCGGGCGCGAATTTGCCGAAACCGTTCACGGCATTTTGTACGCCAAAGTCTCAAAAATATTCACATATGTTTACGATTTGGACCTCTATCAGCTCGGCGTGCTCTTCCCCAACGGCAAAAATTACGAAGCCCTTTTGCAGGATTTGCGCGATTACGTCAACGATTGGAACGAAGCTATAAAAATAGAGAGCAACGTCGTCATCATAAGCGTCAAGTGCGGCTTTGCAATCTGCGATAATTACATGGCGGAGCGCAATTTCGACTATGCCATGACCGCGGCAGAGGCGGCGTTAAAGCGCGCCACCGAGGATAAACTTAAAAATTATTATGTATTCCACGGCACCGAAATCAAGCATTACGCCAAGTATTTCGTCAATTACGATATCCGCCAGATGCTCGCGGACAACATGTTCGAAATGGAGTATCAGCCGCAGTATGGCATAAAAGAGGGCAGAATAGTGGGCTTCGAAGCCCTCTTCCGCGTCAAAAAGTCGGCGAATATGACGGTCAATATCTTCGACCTCATCTCTTATGCCGAGCGCACGGGCAACATGGTCGTCTTGGGTGAATTTATTTTTGATACGGCAATGCGCTTTGCAAAGCGAGTGGAGGATAAAAACGTCAAAGTTTCCCTCAACGTGTCGCCCATTCAGCTCATGCAGGCGGGCTTTTGCGATAACTTCCTCGCGATATTCAACAAGTATGAATTAAAACCGGGCGTCATCTGCGTCGAAATCACGGAATCCTTCCTCGTTCAGAACTTCGACGACGCCGTCCAAAAGCTCGAAATTCTCCGCGAACACGGCATTGAAGTGCACCTTGACGACTTCGGCACCCGCTATTCGTCGCTTCTCTATCTCAAAAAACTGCCCGTCTCGGTCATCAAAATCGACAGGGAATTTATCATAGATATCAAGGAAAACGACCTCGACAAATCCATTGTCGAAATGATTGTCAAAATCTGCCGCACCCACGACTTCAAGTGTATAACCGAGGGCGTGGAAACGCGCGAGCAGTACGACGTGTTGAAGTCGCTCGGCGTCGATATAATACAGGGCTGGATAATCGGCAAATCGGCGCCTGCGGACATTGCGGCGCGGCTCATCGATACTTTCGTATTGAAATAACCCGTTCAAATTCATTCCCAATCGCGCGTTTTGCGTGTATAATGTTTTGCGTATAATTTTGCGCGTACAATCGTGTATATAAATTTAAATAATCGCGTTTTGCGTGTATAATATTAAATAATAAGTAAAAGGATAATTTTCACATGCTTTTAGGTCTTTGCGCGACCGGGCTCAACACCGGTGTAACAATTTTTTTGACCATATTGATTTTGTTGCTCTCGGGAGTGGCGATTTTCTTTCTGTATCGCGGCGTCAGAAAGGATAGAAGCCGCTACATAAACAGCAAGCTTCAGACGGGCGAGCTCGACAAAGAGGGCTTCGACGAGTTCTTGAAAAAACGCTTCGCGTCGGCTAACAAAAACACCCATTTCACCGTGTATTATATTGAAGTTAACGACGCCAAGCCCATGCAAGAATCCTTTGGTGAAAAGCTCTTCGGCAGTGCCATGGCGACGTTGCAAGACAGATTTTATAAGCTCTTTCCCCGCGGTTCGCGCGTGTGCATATATGAGTATGACTCAATCGTCGTTTACACCGAGGAGGATATGACCAAAAAGGAAATCTCCGACATTTCCGCCTTCTGCCTTGTCGAGGGTCACAAGCCAATCGGCAGTGCAACGCGCGTCAAGCTCGAACTCGACCTCAATATGGGCGTGTGCAGTTATAACGCTTTCAGCGCAGATTTCGACACCTTCAAACAAAACCTCGAGCTCGCCCTTGCAACCTCCAAAAGGAGCGGTCTTAATAAGTTCACCGTCTATTCGGCAGACCTTATGGGCAGCGACACGGAGGAGTATAAGTATTATCAAGAGATTAAGTCGGCAATCGAAGCCAACGAATTCACCCTTTATTATCAACCCATCTTCGATTTACAGCAAAACCGCGCGATTGCGTATGAAGCCCTTTTGCGTTGGAACCACAAGACTCTCGGCGTCCTTTCGCCCGCAAAGTTCCTCTCGATTATAGAGCAGTCGGGCGATATAAATTGGGTCGGAACTTGGGCTTTCGAGCAAATGCTCGTCACCTATGAACGCCACAAGTCCGAGCACCCGCAGGACGACGTGATTTTCAGTATGAACCTCTCGCCCAAACAGCTCATGAACCCCAAACTTGTCGAAGATTTGCGCCGAATTCTCAAAAAACACCGCGTTTCGGCGGGCGAAGTGTGCCTTGAAATCGTCGAGTTCGCCATGTTCGATAAGGTTCAACAGGTCAAAGATAACATTCAGCAACTCACGCAAAGCGGCTTCAAAATCGCCGTTGACGACTTCGGGCTTGAAATGAGCTCGCTCAAAATGCTTGAAAATTTGCAGTTCAACTTCGTCAAACTCAACAAGAGCTTTATCGAGCAGTCGCAGGACGACTTTTTGATTGGCGGCGTCGTGGACGCCCTCGTCGGCTATTCCGAAAAGAAGAACTTCCAAATTGTCGCGTCGGGAGTGGAGGACGACGTAACCCTTGAATTTTTGAAAGAGCGCAAAATTCACTGCGGACAGGGTTATTTCTTCGGCAAACCCCAACCCCCCGAAGAATACGGTCTGTAATTTGCCCACTCGGTATGCTTATTAAATGTTAAGTGCTGTCATCCCGAGCGATTGAGAACCTCGCGTAAGCGAGTTCGATAGAGTCGAGGGATCCCCCCGTGGTCTCGGGGAGTAATTCTGAAACGCCAACCGCATACCCGATGGGATATTTCGACTTCGCTCGACTTAAAAGTCTCGCTCCGCTCAATATGACAACATAGGATGAGCTTATTAAGGTGATTGTCATCCTGACCGAATGAGAATCCCGCTTTAGCGGGTTCGATTGAGTGGAAGGACCCCACCGTGGTCTCGGGGAGTAATTTTGAAACGCCCTCCCAACTTGTTAAAATGATAATGATTAACAATTCAATGTTAACATTTAAAAAATTATAATAAACCTCTTGACAATTCATTTCAAAAGTTATAAAATAATTACAATTATAAGTGCGTAGTTTAATAATACGGGATAGAGATGAGTAGATGGCTTAAACGTCTCAAAATGATGCGCATTTCCAAATATGCCATCGTCATTTGCCTGTTGCTTTCGATAGTATTTGCGGGTTTCACGGTTTACGGTGCAAACACGGGCAACTTCAATATTTACGTTCAGGAATCCGACGTAAGCCTTGCCGTGTACATGAAGGACGACAAGTCCGACTTGGGCGCGCATCTTTCCGTACCGACCGTTGAAGGTATGCACGATAGTACTTTTACAAGATTACCCCAAGATATAACGTCTCACGGCACGCCCGAAAAGGGTCTCGGCACCAAAAACGACCCTTACAAATATTATCTTGCATTTTCGGTTTGTGTAGTGAACCAATCCGAGCGTGCTATTGATTTGATTACGGAATTGACCGTGTCCGATTCGCGTGACGGAGAGGACGGCGGCAAGGTAATCGGCGCAATGCGCGTCGCGCTTGTAGAGGGCGACAACCCTTTGGATACGGCGAAAATTTACGCCCTGCCCGAAGCCAATGAGGAAAATCAAGCCGAACTTGACGCGGGCTTGGCAGAACACGGCAGATATCCGTCCGAAACTATAGATTTCATTTCAACTGTTCAGATATTTAATGAAACGTTCAAAGATATTGGAGCGGGAGAGGAAAGGAAGTTTACGATTGTAATATGGCTTGAGGGTTGTGACGCGGAGTGCAAGGACGCGATTTTCGGTGCGAAAATGAAAATGCGCCTTGATTTTATCGGCGGTTGATTGAGGTTTTAACGGCGATAGCCGTGAAAAAATAAAAATTTTAAAAAATTTTTAAGGAGAAAGGAAAAATATGAAGGCATCAAAAAAACTGATCGGTGCAATCGTTGCACTGGTCGCAGCATTGGCAGTCTCTGTCGGCTCAACTTTTGCATGGTTCACCGAACAGAATACCGCCAAAGTAAAGGCAATCACGTTGCAAGTTCAATCTGCAACGGGCAACCTGTACATAGGCACGGAAAGCGGTAAACTTGGTCAGTCTCCCGTGACGATTGATACATCATCTGTTGAATCAACGGGGCTGAAAGACGTTACCACAGATGATTATGGCGTGTCTTTTAAAGATCATAGTAAAGGGAGTGCTACTACTGGTTTCCTGTCGTTTGACTTGTATTTTATGTCGACAACTGCTGTAAACCTGTATTTGTGCTCAGGATCGACGATTACTTGCTCACCCAATGCAAATAATGATATGGTTATTAACGATACAACTGTTCGCTCAAAAATTGCTAATAAATATGGAACAGAAATTACGGACGGCAAAATTGCGGCGAATGCAGCAAACGCGGCGCGCGTTGCATTCCTTGATAATGATGGAAGTCCCGTAGCCAGCAACGTTAATATTTGGGATCCTAATAAGGATGCAGGATACAGTACTGGTAACCTTGCCGCCGATTATGAGACATATGTTAATGACACCTCGAATGGTTGGCCCGAATCTGGTGCCGCTGCGAGCTCAGTAACCAGCGATTTTGCTTTGTGCACAAGCGCAAAAGATGCAGGTACGGGTACTGTTATAATTGAATTGGTAGCTAATGTAGAGAAAAAGATTACTGTTAAGATTTGGCTTGAAGGCACCGACGGTGACTGCATGAACTCCATTTTCGAGGATACGATTGTAACCACGCTTGTTTTTGCGGGCATAGAGGCTGGAGATTAACAGTTTTGCCGTAACGTTTGTCGGCGAAAAACATAAATATTATTTGGCGGACGGTTTTAACACCGTCCGCCTGTTTTTATTCCGCGTTTTTTGTTAATTTATATAAAAAACTTATTGTATAATCTTGAAAAAATTATATATGTATGCTATAATAATAAAAGAGAATTTATAAGGCGAACTATATAATATGGAAGAAGCTAAAAAACAAAAGACCAAAAAAATAGTCAACATTGTTGTGAACGTTCTTGTATTCGTTATTCTTGCGGTTGCACTTGTGATAACGATATTCAGCATTTCGTCCTCGGGCAAGGGCTATACCGAAATGTTTGGCAAGGCTTATGTTGCCGTACAATCGGGCTCTATGGATGCCGAAAAGCCCGCACAATATGCCGACAAGGTTGACGGCTTTAAAAAGAACGATATCGTTATAATTAAAGTGCTTACCGACGAGGAAAAGCAACTACTTGAAGAGGGCGACGTAATTACTTTTTATACGGTTATAAATCAGCAGCGCGTTCTCAACTCTCACCGCATTGTTGGTATTGCTTCAAATGACGTTGGTGCGCCTTTGTTTTACACGACGAAAGGCGACGCAAACCCCACTGAAGACGTATCAAAAGTTTTCCTCAACGACGTAGTTGGCAAGGTTGAGGGCAAAATCGGCGGTCTTGGTTGGTTTACTTCTTCCACGGGATTTTTGGTATGTATTGTAGTGCCGTCCTTCCTCGTCGTCATTTACTTTGCGTTTAACCTTATCCGCGAAATAATGAAACAGCGCGCCACCGCACAGATTTCCTCGAAGGAGCAGATGAAGGAGGAGATTTTGGCGCAGTTGCGCGCGGAGGGCAAGCTCGCCGACGACAATCCACCCGAGGGTTCGCCCGCCGAGACGGAATCCGCCGAGGAAAAACCCGCCGAGGAAAAGCCCGCAGAGGTTGTGCCCGTTGCGGGTGAGACCGCCGAGCAAAAGCCCGCAGAGTCGGAACCTATCGAAAGTGTTCCCGTTGAATCTCAATCCGCCGAAAAGCAATCTTCCGATACCAAATCACCCGCTATCGCCAAAAAACCCGCCCAAAAGAAGAGCGGCGGCACGACAGCTGCAAAGCAATCAACCAACAAAAAACCCGCCCAAAAGAAGAGCGGCGGCACGGCGACGGCAAAGCAATCAACCAACAAAAAGACCACTGCCACAAAGAAGAGCGGCGGCACGACGGGCAGCAAAAATTAAGGCAATAGGCTGCGGTCAGTCCGCGGCTGTGAGGCATATATATGGGAGAATTTTCTCAATATTACGTTGACTTTTTATGGACCCTTTTGCAAAATATTTGGGGCTTTATAAGTTCAATCGGTCTTGCAATCTACAAATTTTTCATACAGGACGTGGGCGCATACTTCGTCCAACTCGGGCAGTCGATTCACAGTTTCGACTGGCTAGGGTGGATTTGCCTTATCCTCATTTCGGCTGTCAACTCCGTCCTCGTGTTCTTCCTCGTTTACAGGCTTGTGCAGCTCATCCGCAGATATATCGTCTATCGCGGCAAGGAAGTGGAAAAGGACAAATTGCAGGAGGAAGTGGCAAGGCTGAGGGAGCAGTGCGACCAACTCGTGCGCGAAAAAGGGCAGATTTTTGCCTTGAAAATGGGCATTGACGGGCGTTATGAGATGCCGGGCGAAAAACAGCCCGCTTTGACCGACGGCTCGGAGAGCGCGGAGGAGACCCCCGCCGAGGGTGCAAGCAGATTCACAAAGCTCATCAATCTCGACGAAAAATACGCGCGCAATCCGCAGATTGTGTACATGGCGGAATCAGATATGTTGACGCTCGAAGGGGTTGTCAAGCGGTTTGTGAACTTCGCCGCGTCACAGCTTAAATTATATTACACAGAGGACACAATCCGCATATTCTTCGCGGGGCTCGCCACCTCGAAAATCATAATTTTGGAAGGTATTTCGGGTACAGGTAAAACCAGCCTTCCCTATGCAATGGGCAAGTTTTTCAATAACGATACGGCGATAATCTCCGTACAACCCTCATGGCGCGACCGCGCGGAACTTATCGGATATTTCAATGAATTCACAAAGAAATTCAATGAGACCGACTTCCTCGCGAGCCTGTATGAGACAACTCTCCGCGACGATCCCAACTTTATCGTCCTCGACGAAATGAACCTTGCAAGAATTGAGTACTACTTTGCCGACTTCCTGTCGATAATGGAAATGCCAGACGTGACGGAGTGGAAAATTGACCTCATTCCCGCACCATCGCCCACCGACCCCAAAAATATCGCATACGGCAAGCTTTTGGTGCCCCAAAACGTGTGGTTTGTCGGCACGGCGAATAACGACGACTCGACATTCACAATAACTGACAAGGTCTATGACCGTGCCGTCGCCGTCGCCCTCAACGAAAAGGCGCAGTTCTTCGACGCGCCCTTGACCGAAAGTTATAACTGCTCTTATGAGTATTTGCAGTCGCTGTTTGACAGCGCGCACCAGAATTACGCCATTTCCGAGGTCAATGAGGATAAGGTGAAGCTTTTGGACGGCTTTATCCGCGAGAAATTCAAAATTTCTTTCGGCAACCGTATCATGAAACAGCTGCGGCTGTTCGTTCCCGTCTATATGGCGGCGGGCGGCTCGGAGCTGTCGGGCATAGATTTCATAATCTGCACAAAAATCTTGCGTAAATTCAACGCCCTCAATCTGCCTTTCCTTTTGAAGGAGCTGAACGAGCTGTCGACATTCTTCGACAAGACTTTCGGCAAAGGCAATATGAAGCGGTGTATCGAATACGTCAAAGAACTTGAAAAAATGAACTGATTTTTCGGGGGATTGAATGGAAAAAGAATACTTGCAGAACTTTTTTGCAAAGTTTGAGGGCGGCGGGGAGCTTTATGACAACTTTCTTGCCGCGATGAAGGCGGGCAACAACAGCCTTTTCCATAACTTCGTGTCAGAGCATTTTGCCCTCGACGACGAGTGGATTTATAAAATAGAGGGCGGGCTGTTTTCCGTCGAGCTCATCGCCCGCAACCCGAGGAGATTCATAAAGGAACAGGAGGACATTGTCGACGTCGAGCGCGCCAAGCGCACGAACGCAAAGACGGTGCGCCACCTGTCGTCGCATACGCAAAATATTCAGGCGATAACAAAGGACAACGTCCGCCCCAAAAAGGTGCTTGTCAGCGAGATTGACGAGGATATCGCCATTTATGAAAACAGGTTTGTCTTTGCGCTTATCGAGCGGCTGTCGCAGTTTGTCGAGCACCGCTATCGCGATATCGAGGACAAGGCAAAGAACTTCGACAACACCAATTTGTCGCTTCGTTCGGCGTTCAACTTGGGGCAGAATGAGTTTGAGTGCAGTCTCGACATAAAGGTCAAGGAGCCCTCGCGCGACGTCGAAGCGGGCGAAAGATTGACCGAGCTGTTGGGCAAGATAGAGACAATAAGAAAACGCCTGCAAGTGCTCAAAAGCACGGATTTTTATCGCGAGCTATCCAAGACGAAACTCGTCAAACCGCCCATTCAAAAGACCAATTTGCTGCGCATGAACGTCGACTATCGCAACTGCTATCAACTTTGGCTGTTCATTTCGGCGTATACAAACGTGGGGTATAGCGTTGACGTCACCGAAAAAAATCTGCCTGTCGAGGGCGATTATTTCGACGATTTGACCGTCGTGACAGCACTTGCCGTGCAATCGCTCGTCAACGACGGGGTGCTTCGCCGCGAAGATTACGACGCCATTTCCGCAACTAAAAAGAGCGAGCGCGACTATAAAGTGGTCACGAGCTATAAATATGTGCCCGATTTCGGAGCGGACAAGTCAAAACAGCAGGGCGAGGATGCAGTGAATGAATATTACTTCCGCCAGATGCGCAATGAATTGGTGCGCGCGACGAAAAAGCGCAACGAAATCGCCGAACAGAAGGAGCTGGATTTCAACTTTTCGCACTTCTATAAGTCGATTGCCAAGATAAACGGCGAAATGTATAAGGACGTCATAAAGAGCGAAATGCCCGTCCTCCCCAAAGGCAGAACGGAAATTCAGAAGAAAGAACAGGCAGTTAAAAACCAAAAGGTGCTGTTAAGGCGTTACGCGCAGCTATCCAAATTGCAGAAGAGCGACTTTGAAAAGACGCTTAAAATGGAAAAACGCGAACTTTTGAAGCTTGAAAAGCTGCAAAAGGAGCTCGATAAGGCAAAGAAACGCCGCGTCGATAAAATCGAAGCGGACAAAAAGAAGAAGGCGAAACTCAAAAAAATTGCAGACAGAGAGAAGCAGGCAATTCAGTCTGCCGACGCTTACGAGCGCGAACTCCGCGGTCTCGACGCGGCGAAAATCGCCCAAAAGGAAGAGGAACAGCGTCAGCGCCGTGAGGAAGCGAAGCGTGCGCGCGAGCTTAAAAAACTGCAAGAATTGAAAGAAAAATACGATGGAGAAGAATAAGAAAAAGCACATTCTTTCGATTGTCGGCTTTTGTCTTTCGCTCGTCATTTTCGCCTTTGCGCTGTCGGTTTTCGTCATCACCCTCAACGCCCGCGCAAAAAATCGCCCCACGGAACTGTTCGGCTATTCGTTCGCAATCGTCGCCACGGGCTCAATGTATCCCGAAATCAACGTCGGCGAAATGATTATCGTCAAGAGTTGCGATATTTCGGAAATCTCTGTCGGCGAAAACGCAGTGTTTGTCGGGCTGAGCGGCGATTATAAGGACAAGTGCATTGTCCATAAGGTTGAAAAAATCGAGACGGTGGAGGACGAGACGACGGGGATTGACAGCGTCCACCTGATTACGAAGGGCGTGAACAACCCCGAAGCCGACTTTGAACCCGTCACGTCAAGCAATTTTATCGGCAAGGAAGTGTATCATTCGGCGGTTCTCGGCGCAATAATGCAGTTTTTGCAAAACCCGATAAATTGGCTGTACATTCTCGTGCTGTTGATAACGCTGTTTGTGGTGATTTACGCGATAAAGCGCATCGTCAAGTACTGCAAGCAACAGAAAAATGAAGAAAAAGAGCAGTAAAGTTAAAGCTGCGGCGGAATTAATTCCGCCGCAGCTTTAAAAATTAAGGTTGAGATTATGCCGTGGGCACCCATGGCGTATTTATAAAGTCTGCCGTGATATTCACGTCGTTCGTCGTTTGGGTGATTGAAGCCTTGTTGCTGACCGAAGGGGTGAGGGAGTTTGAATCACCTTCGCTATTATAAGCCGCGTGGAAAGTGCCGCCGTCGTCGCGATAGTAAAAGGTGACAATCGCACCGTTCCCGCCAAATGACAGCATGGTGCCTGTTTCGGCATACAGCGTCACCGCGTCGCCCGCGCTCACAATGAAGCTTCCGAAAGGTATATTTTTTTCGCCCGTGACTTCATTTTGGGTAATGGTAACGCCCTTATAGATAAAGTCGATTGCGGTTATTGTCTTTTCGGGGTCGGCGTGGTCGGTGTCCGATTCGGTATCCGCCGCACTTGAACCTATATCCAAATATATAAAGTCCGCGCCATAGCCCCTGTCGCCTATCAGATAATATTCAATATTTCCGTCTTTGATTTCTTCTTGACTTATTTCATGGCTAAAATAGAAAAGTACATTTCTGGGAACGCTTACTCTGAATACTTCTGAAATTTCAACGTCATTTGAATATTCCCATGATTCATTTCTTTCAACTTTTGCTTTGAAGGGTTCATTTATGTTGGCGGAGTTACGTTTAACTCTTAATAAGACAAAACCTTTTAAACTTTCGTCAGAATTAAACATCAAAAATTTTGCCGTTCCTGCATGTGCAGGCTTAAACCACACAGCATTATTTGGCAAAAAGATTCCTTCGTCATATTGATAAAATTTCACGTTATCCATTAGTGCAGGATTATGTTGATTTGGTGCTGTAATATTTTCTCCGTTTTCGTCTAACGTATTTCCGTTGCTGTCGCGAAATCCTTTACCGTAAGTCTTTCCCATCCAATTTACTTGTCCGTGAAATGACCAATCATTTAACTGTTCACTGAAAGTAGGTGAAATTGTAGAATCACTGAGCCAAAGGGAAGTGCTTAACGCAATTTTTAAAAATTTCTTTTTGACTCTGGTTTTATCTTTTACTGCTTGGTCTAATTCTTCTTGCGTGGGCACAATAGCTTGAATAGATGCAGGCAGAGCCGCAAATTCTTCTTTGCTTAAT
This sequence comes from uncultured Clostridia bacterium, assembly GCA_947631325.1. Taxonomy (GTDB): domain Bacteria; phylum Bacillota; class Clostridia; order Christensenellales; family Borkfalkiaceae; genus Coproplasma. The sequence goes on from CANRKX010000008.1 coordinate 35,863, forward strand.
GGCGCAAATCCCATTTGAGAAGTGTAGACATTGGTTGAAATTCCATAACCGGTATCAATTTTATATATCCATGCAGGAGTAATATTACTTTCATTTGGGTCTAAATGTGAGCCGTCTTTATCGACCGTATACCAATTCGTTGAAGGTTCTTTCGGGTCAGTCAAGGGCTCGCCGAAAGCAATTTCTTTTGTATAATCAATTTTATTTTGATTTCCTATAAAATACCCGACATTGTTATCCGAAATAAGTTCCCTTGCGTCAGCTCCCGTATATGTCGACCCGCTTCCGTCATCCGATTCGGGTATAATGGAAAATGGAATTTTATCTCCTCCCGCAGGAACAGGTTTATTGTTTTGTGTATCGATATTCGGCAGTCTCCAAGAGGGAGTAGAAGATTGTTTATTGTCAAGAATTTTTTCCAAACGTTTAACGAGACTATCAACGTCGAAACTTGCGCCGAACGCCGAACCACTGCCGCCGGAGCCAAGCGCACCGCCGCCCGTCACGTTCTGATTGTTCATGGCGTCCTCGCTCAAATTCCCCAAAATGCTGTTGACCGTCTTATAATCCGTCTTGCGCACGGCAAGGGTGCCGCCGATAACGCCGATAGACGACGCCTTGTTTGCCACATATCCAATCGCAAGCCCCACAAACTTCCCGTCGTCGGCGGCTGTGCTGTATTTGGTGTTGGTCGAAGCCACTTCAACCGTCGGGTTGTCGAGAATAAAGTTTGTTATATTCGATTGGTTTTCCTCGCCACTCTCCGCGCCCGTCAAACCGAACATTCCCACCGCGTTAGAAAATTCATATAAATCGCCTGCGGGCTTGTCCCTCAAAACTTGTTTATTTGTCGATACAACGAGATTTGAAATTGTGTGTCCGTTGCCGTTAAAGGTGCTGTTGAAAGGGTGATCGACATTGCCGATAGGGGGGAGGACGTAGCCTTGGGGCAAAGTAATGCTTTTGCCCAACTCAAAATAGGTGCCCGCCTTGATTTTGCCCGTGTTCTGAAGCCACGCGAGGTTGAAAAGGTGAATGGGGTCGGTTATGCCGTAAGGTCCCGTGGTTTTATCTTCCGATTGCACCTCGGTGCCGTCGCCGTATGCAAAGTAAGCCCCCGCCGAAGAGCCTTTCAAAGGCATGTCATAGCGTTTTGATGAAAACCAAGCAAAAGCTGTCCCTGCCGCAAACAGTGCGACAAAGACAGCAAGTATTAAGGTTATAATTCTCACTCGTATTTTCATAAAAACAGCCTTCTCTCGTGCCTGAAATTTTTATCTGAATTTGTTCAGATAAAAGCCGCCGCAGCGCAGCTGCGGCGGCGCATTTAGCACAGAAATAATTAATCAGAAAGGGTTTAATTTACAGGGTCTGTTAAGTCGGTATTGTTTTTCGGTGTTACGCTGTTTGAAGCGGAGCCCGTAACAGTCGGCTTAGTTCCATTGTATTCAACCGTAAAAGTGACGATATAGTTTTCGCCGCTACCGTTGACGGTACGCGAGTAGGTTATATAGGTGAGGGCGGCAATATTAAAGGTAATGCGCACTTGCGAAGCCTTGTAGAGACTATTATTATAGATAAAGTTGCCCGCATTAACCTTGTTATCGTCATTTGAATCTTGGTCTATTGATACGCCGTCATAGACAAAGTCAATTGCCGACAACGCGCCTTCGACCTTTTCGCCCGAGTCTGCATTGCCGTCATTCATGCCCGTTATTGAAGCATAAACAATATTGAAATTATTCGATTGTGAACCAATAACATATGCTCCTGGACCATAACCTTTTTCTTTACTTAAATCAATTAAAAACCCATATGCTCCATTTGTTTCATTATTTGGTATTGTTAGAGTACTAACTAATTCAGATGCGGTTTTATTATCTTTTACTTGGACTTCTTTATATCCGTTTTGGGTGCCGGTAATATATTTTTCTGGTTCGGCATATGTGCTGTTTGCAGAACCTGCTTTATAAACACCTATATTTCTTTCTGCACTAGCACTTAATATTACAAATATTTTACCCGTATTAGATACAACATTTGCTTTAATAGTGCTTGAGTTTATTTGCAAAGCAACGCCAGATAACGGTGTATCAGTATTTCCATTTTTATAAGTTCGTATTGTACCGTCTGGATTGTATACAGTCCATGAAGTATTTCCAAGTGTGGGACTGTTTTTATAATATAAGTCATGTTCGAGTTTTGTAATCTGATTTCCATTTCGGTCAACTACCATATTTCTGATTTGTTCATATTCCTTATTTGAATTTACTTCGCCTAAGTTTATAGTCTGACCATCAAATATAAATGAATTGTATGTTTGTGAGCGTAATTCCGTTGCTTCCTTACCTGTTGTAAAAGATATACCGCCCAAGCCTAATTCATCATTTGTGCCGCTTGAATTTATCCATATATCCGCAGAAAATGAAACGACACCCTTGCTGGACGTAAAATAATTACTCATAGTGCTTTTATGATAACTATTTGTGCTATCAGTTAATATATTATATATTTCGTCAGGATAAAATACGCCTTTATCGCCGCCTGTACTTGCTCCGTCGCCGCCCGTGACGGAATCCGTCTTAATATTTGGACCAATTGCGCCCAAAATGCTGTTAAAGGTAGTGTATTTATCGTTTTCGGGTATTTCACGCACGGCAATTTTGCCGCCGCGAACACCAATTGAAGAAGCCGTTCCGCCGACATAACCTATCGCCAATCCGACCGCATTGGGGTCTGAACCGCTATAAAGTGTATCCTGCGCAACATTATCTATGGTTTTTGTAGAAGCAACCTCAACTATCGGGTTTGTGAGAATAAAATTCTTTATATCGGACTTTTCACCCGTCATGCCGAACATTCCCACAGAATTGGAAAATGCATAATCGGAACCTGCGGGTTCGTCTTTTAAAATCTTTTTATTGGTCGATACAACGAGATTTGAAATAGTGTGCCCGTTGCCGTTAAATATGCTGTTGAAAGGGTTTTCGGAATTGCCGATAGGGGGGAGGACATAGTTTTTTGACATTTCAATAATGTCTGCACCGAGTTCGAAATACGTGCCGTCATCGATTTTGCCCGTGTTCTGAAGCCAAGCAAGGTTGAAAAGGTGGGCGGGAGTAGTTATTCCATAAGGACCAGTGTTTTTGTCTGCAGATTGCACCTCTGTGCCGTCGCCGTACGCAAAGTACGCGCTCGCCGTTCCGCCGCTGACGGACAGCCCGAATGACTGCGCCGTAAACCAAGCGAACACCGAGCCCGTGGCAAGTGCGGCAACCATAACTGCAAGTATTAAGCTGAAAATTTTAAATCTCAATTTCATTTTCGCTTATTTACCTATCGTCAAAGTTATATCTTGATTGAAATCCAACGTGGTGTTGAGGGTGGCTTTATCAAATCCGCCCCCGTTTTGTGAAAGCATGTAGGAATAGAGGTTGTTGATATTATCGGGCAGATAGTCGAAGATAAAATAATAAGTTACTTGCTTTTCCGCCACAACACCGTTTTCGGTAATGAGAGTGACGGTGTCTTTCTCTATATTGCCGTAATCGGTTTGGTCGTTAAAAGCGACAAACTTTTGCTCATCACTCTTTTCTGCCAATGAAAAATCTTTGTTGTCGGCGCCGCTGCTTTTGGGCGTAACCTGCTGGAAGTAGACCACGTTTGACAGCAAGTTGTGTTCGGTAAACAGGTGGAAGGGCTTGTCGGCTTCGGCAACGTCCGCGCAAGTACATTCGTCGGCGTTAAGCGCCGTTTTGCTCTGCGGGTGGGCGGAAATCGTATAGTCGCCGTCGCTCAAATAGGTGACTTCCAATTGAATGAGTATAGCCGTCGTCGTGCCCGATATATTGCCCGTGCGGGGGGTGTACTTATCCATTTTACCCGCCGTGTCCGAGGAACCCAATATAATCTCATTGCCCTCCTTAAAGTCGGTGCCGTTTTCGGAGGTGGCGTGATACAGGGTGATTGTCAACTCAACGTCGCCGCTCGTCACCTGTGTTTCAAAGCCGTTTGTCTTTGCGGTGAGGTGGGAAACAAACCACGCATATACCGCGCCGCCGGCAATTGCGAGGGCGAGAACGAGACAGACAATAGAAATTATCAGACGTGCGCGGTTGGTTTTCATACTTTATCCTTTATATTATAATTCATTATAATATAAAAATTTCCTCTTGTCAACAAATGCTGTTAAAAAATAAAGTTATTTGATAAGGTTTTTCAGGGCAAATATTTGGCAAATCAGACAAAAAACATTGACATATGTGCTAAATTTTTGTTATATTTTATTTGACAGGCAAATTATGCCCCGACGGACAAATAAAAATGAGAATAGATGAAATTTTAAAGAACAAGAGGACGCTCTCTTTCGAGGTTTTTCCGCCCAAAAAAGCTCAAACGGAGACCGAAAAGCTATACGAAACAATAAGGGAGCTGAAAAAACTTTCGCCCGATTTCATAAGCGTGACGTATGGCGCGAGCGGCTCGAACGCGCGCAATTCGGCGGAGATAGCTGGCTTTATCAAGTCGGAGGGCATTGAACCGCTTGCGCATATCACGGGCGGACCTTCAACCCCTTCCGATATCGACAAAACGACGGAAAAATTGAAGAGTTTGGGCGTTGAAAACGTGCTTGCCCTCCGCGGCGACAGACCTGTTGACAGCGACATTGAATACTGCAAGCACTTCGCCCACGCCACCGATCTTTTGACCTATCTAAACGGCAGGGGATTTTCAATGGGGGCGGCTTGCTATCCCGAGGGACATTCGGAGTGCGTATCGCTATACGCAGACCTCGAAAACCTCAAAAAAAAGCAGGATTGCGGCGCAAAGTTCTTTATAACACAGATTTTTTACGATAATTCCTATTATTACAGGTTGGTATTCGAAGCGAGGAAGCTCGGCATAACCTGCCCGATAATCCCCGGCATAATGCCCCTTACCAATCCCAAAAATATTTCGAGAATAAAGAGCATGTGCGGCAGTACGATCCCCATAGAACTTAGAAATATGCTTGAAATTTACTCCGATAACCCCGTCGTCATGCGTGAAATGGGCTTAAATTATGCCGCCTATCAGATAACCGACCTCATTGCAAAGGGCGCGCCGGGGGTGCATCTTTACATAATGAACCGCGCGGACACCGCAAGCGAAATTTATTTGCGGCTTAAAAATACTTTCGATGAACTTTTCAGACGTTAAACTTTCAATTTACACCTATCTCGGCTATAAGGGCATTGCCGCCGACGCGCAGACGGACGAAGAAATAGGGCAATGTCTGGGCGAGTTGGAGGGGGTAATCAGATTTTCATATACCTTCAAACAGCTCGACGTGTTGCCCGAATTTCTCTCAAAGCAGCCCTATTGCGATTTTTTGAAAGGGTGCAAATATATAGTGTTGTGCGCGACGACGCTCGGCGTTGAGGTGGACAGGCGCATTAAATATCTGTCAAAAATCGATATGCGCAAGTCTCTCATTTTCGACGCCTGTGCGAGCGCGGCTCTCGAATGTCTTGCGGACGAATATGAAGGCAAATTCGGCGAGGAGCGGACATATCGCTTTTGCCCCGGTTATGGCGGCAGCGATATCAAAGATTTGCAATATATATTCACATTTTTGAGACCCGAGAAGATTGGAATAAGCTTGACAGACAGCGGCTTGATGTTGCCCCAAAAGTCGATGGCGGGCATAATCGGCATAGGCAAAAAAATGCAAAAGACGTGTGCGGAATGTATCAATTTTTCGGCATGCGCTTACTTAAAGGACGGCAAAAAGTGTTACAGTTCGGTGAAAAAATAATTGTCCTTGACGGCGCGATGGGCACCAGACTTGAAGAGTTGGGGCTTGCGGAGCGCCCTGAGGACGCAAATATGACCGATGCCGAGGCGATTAAATCCATTCACCGCGAATATTCTGCGGCGGATATCATTCTGACCAACACATTCGGGCTGAATAAAATCAAGTATAAGGGCAAATTCGGCATACGCGAGGTGGCGTTGAAGGCAATCGAAAACGCGCGCGCCGCGGGCAAGGCGGTGTTCTTCGACGTGGGTCCCACGGGCGCAATGCTTAAACCTATAGGCACCCTATCTTTCGACGAAGCTTACGCCGCTTTCGCCGAAATTGCCGATATAACACGAGATTTTGTGGACGGATACTTCGCCGAAACCTTTTCCGACCTGTATGAAATGAAGGCTTGCGTGCTCGCCCTCAAAGAGCATGCCGACAAGCCAATATTCGCTTCGATGACCTTCGACGCGTCGGGGCGCACTTTGACGGGTTCGACGCCAGAAATCGTCGCAAACACCCTCGCTGGGTTGGGGGTGGACGCGCTCGGCGTCAACTGTTCGCTCGGTCCCAAGGAAATGTATAACGTCGTTAAAAAGCTGTTGGATTGCAGCCCTGTTCCCGTAATTGTCGAACCTAACAGGGGCTTGCCCGTCTTTAATGGCGGAAAGACAGAATATACCCTCACGGTCGAGGAATTTGACAGCTATATCGGCAAATATATCGATATGGGCGCGGCAATTGTCGGCGGGTGTTGCGGCACAAATCCTCAATTTATCAATAAAATTTCCAAATATTCGGGTCGCTCCGTCGCGAAGAGGAATATAGAGCCAAAGACTATTATAAATTCTTCCACCCGACTTGTGGAGATAGACGGCGTTAAAATTTGCGGCGAGCGGCTCAATCCCACGGGCAAAAAGAAGCTTAAAGAAGCCATTGTTGCGGGCGATTTTGACTATCTTGTCGATGAGGCGGTCAAACAGCAGGAGGCGGGAGCCGACCTGTTGGACGTGAATGTCGGCGTTCCCAAAATTGACGAGCCTGCGGTCATGAAGAACACGGTGGAGCGGGTGCAGGAATATGTGGACTTGCCCCTCCAGATAGATTCCTCAAATAAGGACGCGATTGAAGCGGGCGTGCGTTATTTTAACGGCGTGCCGCTTATCAACAGCGTCAACGGCGAGGAGAGCGTGATGGCGCGCGTCTTTCCCATTGCGAAGAAGTACGGCGCGGTCGTCCTCGGACTGACAATGGACGAGAGGGGAGTGCCCAAGACCGCAGTCGAGCGGTTTGAAATCGCAAAGCGCATAATAAAGCGCGCAGAAGAGTACGGAATTCCCCGCCATAAAATAATGATTGACACCCTTGTGTTGACGGCTTCCGCCGAGCAAAGTCTTGTGAAAGAGACTGTGGAGGCGTTGCGGCTCGTCAAAACGTTGGGGGTAAAGACGGCGCTCGGCGTTTCAAACGTCTCATTCGGGCTTCCTAACAGGGGGCTTTTGAACAAAACTTTCCTCACCATGGCGATGACGTGCGGTCTGAATATGCCGATTATGAACCCCCTCGACGGTGAGATGACGGGCGCGGTCAAGGCTTTCGCAGTGCTTTCGGGCGAGGACGAAAATTCAGAGAAATATATCGATATATATAAAGATTTTACGCCTATGGCGAATTCTGTTGCCGCGGTTTCAAAGGGAGAGGACAAGTCTGTAAACAATCTTTTTGACTGCGTTAAAAGGGGGATAAAATCGCAGGCGGCGGCGCTGTGTATCGAAGAACTGAAAAAATCAGATCCAATGATCGTCGTCAACGACGTGCTTATAAAAGCTCTCGACGAGGTGGGCAAACTATATGATAGCGGCAAGCTCTTTTTGCCCCAACTTGTCGCTTCCGCCGAAGCCGCAAAAACGGCGTTTGCGGAGGTCACGAAGATTTTGCCGCAGGGCGAGAGCACGAAGGGCGAAGTCATTCTTGCGACCGTCAAGGGCGACGTACACGATATCGGCAAAAATATAGTCAAAGTCGTCCTTCAATCGCACGGATACAGCGTGATTGACCTCGGCAAGGACGTGCCGCCCGAGACGATAGTGCAAGCCTATAAAAAATATAAACCTCTTGCTATCGGGCTGTCGGCTTTGATGACGACCACAGTATCGAGCATGGAGGAGACCATCAATAAATTGCGGTCTGCGGGCTGTGAAACTTCGATTTTTGTCGGCGGGGCTGTGTTGAACGGCGAAATCGCCAAGCAAATCGGCGCAGATTATTACACGAAGGACGCGCTTGAGTTTGTAAAAGTTTTAGAGACATTGGTCTGATTTTATACAATTGAATTCATTCAACGCGATGCCGCTTTTTGCGGGATGCAGGGGAAGTACGGTGCAAATCCGTCGCAACAGTCATTACGGTAAAAGTCCGAATACCTGCCCGTTGAATAGATTGCGTTACCTGTTTTCGGGCAGTTGGAGGGCGGTAACGTTATATAATCGCGCCCGAAATGGGCGCATTTTTAATTTCAGGAGGTATTTTATGAAGAAAAAACTGTCATTACTGTCACTTTTATTGTGCGTCGTGCTCTCGCTCGGGATAATTTCCGCTTGCAGCGACAGCGGAGTTGCGAAGGTAAAGTTGCTTGAAAGCACGGAGAGCATCGTCGCAATTAAGGCGGAGGAGACAAAGACCGACGTAAGCTTGGGCGACGTGCTTGCCGATTTGAAAGCCGCGGGGAAGATTGACTATACGTCAAGCGAAAGTCAATACGGCGCGTTTATCGAGTCGGTCAACGGCAAAAAAGCGGGCGCGAATGAGTTTTGGGCTGTCTATACAAGCCTTGTAGACTATGAAAACGTGACCTATTCTTCGACGGAATTCGGAAGTTACGAGTATGAGGGCTCAAAGTTGGGCTCTGCAAATTTCGGCGTGGACGGGCTTCCGATAGTGGATGGTATGTTGTATGTACTCGCGCTGTCAACCTATTGATAGGAGTTATTAATAGATGAAAGCCAAGCGCGTTGCGGTGTGTGCGGTAGCCGTTGCCCTCCTTATCGCCGTACAATTCACATTAAGCATGGTCCCGGGCGTAGAACTCGTCACGGTTTTATTGCTGTGCTTTTGCTATGCCTTTGGGATTTATATGGGTATGATAACCGCAACGTGCTTTTCGCTTTTAAGGTGCATTATCTTCGGGTTTTATCCCAACGTCTTGATTTTGTATCTCGTGTATTATAACGTTTTTGCCTTGATTTTCGGTATTCTCGGAAAGCATAGGGCGTCGCCTTGGCTGTGTATTTTTATCATGATTTGCGTTTCCGCTTTGAGCGCGTATTTTGCCGCAACGGGATTGCCGATAAGCATTTTATATCAGAAAAAGGTCACCATTTTATTATGGGTTTTATTTGCCCTTTCGACCGCGATTTTGATATTGTATTGCATTTTACTCATTATTGACCGCAGTAAAAGCGGTCGCGAGACGGCTTCCGTCACAATGATTGCCGTCGTCTGCACGATATGTTTTACCCTTTTGGACGACGTAATAAGTCCGCTGTTTTACGGCTATGGCAAAGACGCGGCGTGGGCGTATTTTCTCGCTTCGCTATATGTAATGATTCCGCAGGCTCTCTGCACCCTTTTGAGCGTATTTATCCTCTTCATTCCGTTGAAAAAAGTTTTTATGCCCGTATCCGAAAAGCTTAATCCGCTATCTTCATCAAAAACTCTCACCAATCTCACCGACGGCGGCGAAAGGGGAGAGGATTGAATTGTTTGGAGACGTTGGATAGATATAGCTAATCTTTCGCTTAAATATCCTTTTAATTATTTACCGCTTGAATTTTCTGCGCGGCTGTGATATAATTTGAACGATAAAAGTATTTTGAGGAGTAATTATGCCGTCAAGCAAGCAATATTTGAATTTCATTTTAGAACAGCTTTCGGGCTTAAATGACATAACCTACAAGCCTATGATGGGCGAATTTCTGATTTACTATCGCGGCAAGCTTGTCGGCGGTATTTACGACGACAGATTGCTCGTAAAACCTGTGAAATCGGCTGTCACCTATTTGCCCCAAGCGGAGTATTGCTTGCCGTATGAGGGCGCAAAGCAAATGCTCAACGTTGACAACGTTGACGATAAGGCTTTTTTGACAGGATTGTTTGAGACAATGTATGACGATCTGCCAATGCCGAAAATCAAAAAGCGGTAAATTTCAATTTGACGGGGTTTTCGCCGTTGCATACGACAAAAGGGATAGCAAAAGCTATCCCTTTTTGGTGCCGCTGGTCGGGGTCGAACCGACACGGTATTACTACCACAGGATTTTGGATTTTTAGACTATTGTGCCGTATGCGGTTTTACTGTCTTTTGGTACATTCTGAAGGCATTTCGGTGCATAATCTGCCGCTTTATAAGGCAGCGCAGGGTAGTGTTAGGTACATTTTTGTACAACATTGCGCATTTTTGCGAGAAAAAAGCGAGAAAATATTGAAAACCATCAATATAGTCATTTAAATTGATTTTTGAAATGAAAATTTTAAATTCTGCATGAAGTAAACATATCAATCGTTCAGTAAAAAGTCAATAATGTTTTTGTGCATGATTCCATTTGCCGAAAAATCGTGCTTATCGCCGCTGATTACGTATTTGGGGAAGTTGTCCCCGATTTTCAAAAGCGGACGGAACTCACGCTCAACAACAGAGCTATCCGAAAGAAGGTAAGCAACCTGAATATAGATTTTCTGTCCGTTTTTAACGCAGATGAAATCCACTTCATATTCGCCTATTTTACCGATGCTTATCTCGTATCCGCGGGAAAGCATTTCAAGATAGACGACATTTTCGTACAGCTTATTGTAATCCACCATATCCGAGCTTTTAATATGGTTTCTGATGCCGAGGTCGGTCGCAAAATATTTTTCGTTTGTAGTTAAAAGCGCTTTCCCTTTCAAGTCAAAACGCGGTGCCGTAAGAACAACCATTGCGTTTTTCAGGGCTTCAATATAATTCATTAACGTTGCAACCGTGGTGGGAGTGCCCTCTGCTTTGAGCTTTTTTGCGATAGAGTTGGCAGAGAACGTGTTGCCTACATTATCGAGAAGAAATGCGGTCAACCGCTGTAATAATCCCACGTCTGATATTTTGTTCCTTGCTATGACATCTTTCATAACGATAGTGCTGAAAACATCGTCAAGATAAGCGCGCACGGAAATTTCGTCGTTCAATAAAAGTCTTTGCGGCAGTCCGCCGTATTTGAGATATTCCTCAAACAGCGTCTCATCGGACGGTTTAAAACCAAGCGGAAAACCGGCGGGCAACGGGTGATTTTCGGCATAGTATTGTTTTATCTCCGAAAATGTAAAGGGATAGACGGTAAAGTGTATGTATCTGCCAGCAATATAGGTGGCAAGTTCGCCCGAAAGCAGGTTGGAGTTGGAACCTGTCAGATAAATATCGCAGTCAATATCCACTGTGAGCGAATTGATGACCTTTTCCCAACCTACAACTTCCTGAATCTCGTCAAGGAAAAGATAGAGCCGCTTTCCGCCGAGTGCGTTATATTTTTCAGTAATGTACTCATATAAGCTATCGGCGTTCTGCAAATTTCTGTTCTTAAACGATTCAAAATTGATTTGCAGCAACTGTGAAGGCTCTGCATGCTCCGAAATAATATCTGCGATTTGCGCAAGCAAAACTGTCTTTCCGCTACGCCTTACGCCAATTATGACTTTAATCAGCGGTTTATCTACAAACGGTAAAATTTTATCCAGATACTTCGTTCTGCGTATCATGTTGCACCTCTTTTTATATCAGTATAGTATATAAAAACGCAGAAGTCAATAATTCTGTTTAATGTAAAAATACAAAATTTGTAGAAATAAAGAAGAATGAGACGTTAATCTATGAAAATTTTGGTAGATATAATGATATTTCAAGTCGAAGATCAATATATAAAATGCCAAAAACTCAATTATAAATTATTTCGGTAATTGTATTTTTTAAGAACTTTGATTTTGCGAGTAGTGGTAACTTCTGTGTATCGCTCAGTAATTGCGATGTTGGAATGACCAAGTATTTCTTGTACGGCTCTCAAGTCGGCACCGTTGGCTAAGAGATTTGTTGCAAACGTATGTCGGAGGTAGTGGGGTGTTGCGTTCGGATTTATTTTTGCGATATCACGATATTTATAGAAAATGTCCTCAATGGCATGAATTGAAATAGGGAGTCCGTTTCGATTAATAAAGAGAAAATCATGATCAATATTGAGTGTCTTTCGGAAATTTATCCAAGATTTCAAATTATCAACGGTTTCAGGGCAGGAAAGATAAAGTAAACGCTCCTTTCTACCTTTCCCATGAATCAAAATAATTCTTGTGCGAAGGTCAATATTAATCAGGCGAATCGCTGCAGTTTCACCGATTCGAATACCTGTGGAGCAGAGCAGGTCCAATAAAGCAATATTTCGAACAGTCTGAAATGTTTGGAATGGTGATAGAGACGTGTCGCGTTTCTTTTCCACCGCAGTTAAAAGTTTTTTTACATTATGAACAGGTAATGTGCGGGGAAGAATTTTTTCTGTTTTTAATTTGAAATCATATTGGAGTAATGGATTTTCCAAACGGTTATTGCGGTAAGCGTACTTAAAAAACTGCTTGATACTTGCCAAGTGCCGTTTGATTGTAGAAGTTTTGTGATTTGACGCCAAATCGGTAATATAATCCATGATGTTGCTATGTGGGTGTTTGACTATATATTGTGCATATAGCTCCAAATCGGAACGGTATGCTATTATAGTTTTCTCTCCGAGATTTTTGCTTAAACGGCAAAAGCCCAAAAAGTCTGACATTTGGTTAAAAAATTCTTCCATTTTTTTGATTTCTCCTTTATTTGCTATTGAAAATTATAGCGAAATATGGTAAAATATTGTAGTAATAACTCTTTATTATTGG
>CANRKX010000009.1 GCA_947631325.1 uncultured Clostridia bacterium
CTCCTCCTCCGTTAACGCACGCTCGCGGTCGGCGACGGCGAGAGCCTCCACCATCTCATCCAGATCGCCCAACATGAAGGAGGGGAGATTGAAGAGGGATAAGCCTATCCTGTGGTCGGTGACGCGGCCTTGAGGGAAGTTGTAGGTGCGAATTCTCTCGCTTCTGTCGCCCGTGCCGACGAGACTCTTCCTGTGGGCGTCGTACTCCGACCTGTTTTTGGACTGATAATAGTCGTAAAGGCGGGAACGCAATACCTTGAAAGCCTTGTCCTTGTTTTTGAGCTGGCTGCGCTCGTCCTGACAGGTGACCACTATACCCGTGGGGAAGTGGGTCAGGCGGATTGCCGTCTCCGTCTTATTTACCTTTTGCCCGCCCGCGCCCGAGGAACGATAGACGTCCACCCGAACGTCCTCGTCGCGAATCTCCACCTCGACGTCCTCGGCTTCGGGAAGGACGGCAACGGTTGCCGTTGAGGTGTGTATTCTGCCCTGCGACTCCGTTTCGGGCACGCGCTGAACGCGATGGACGCCGCTCTCGTACTTCAAGAGCTTGTAGGCGTTTTTGCCCGTTATGCGGAGGACGGCTTCCTTTACCCCGCCGAGTTCGGTGGAGTTTACGTCCACCTCCTCCACCTTTAAGCGGTGGCGTTCGCAATAGTTCAAATACATTCTGTACAGTTCGCCCGCAAAGAGGGCGGCTTCGTCGCCGCCCGCGCCGCCGCGGATTTCGAGAATACAGTTCCTTACGTCGTTTTTGTCGGCGGGAACGAGCAATATCTTCAACTCTTCATACAGAGCGGCTTTTTTTTCGGAGAGAGACTTTTCCTCCTCGGCAAAGAGGGCGCGCATTTCGGGGTCGGTCTCCCTTTCGCCCGCCGCGCGAGCGGCGGTCAACGCCCTTTCGCACTCGCCGTATTCGCGATACTTTAATACCGTGGGGGCAAGTTCGGCTTCAGCCTTGGCGAGCTTTGCATATTCCGCGGGGTCGCCCGCCCCGTCAAACGAGGAGAGGGACTTTGAAATTTGGTCGTAACGGGCGCATATATCCCCCAATTTTGCCAGCATTTTATCCATTTTTACACCCTTTAAAAGGCTATTTTGAGGAATCTGTCGACGCCCGCGAGGTCCTTTAAGACCATTGCGTACTGCCGCTTGGGGAAGAGCTTCAAGATGGCGTCAACCTGACCCTCGCCGCACTCGAAGATGAGCACCCCGTCCTTGGCGAGATAGCTCTTTACCTCGCGCGACATGCGCCTGTAAAATTCCAGCCCGTCCTCGCCGCCGTCGAGGGCGACGCGGGGCTCATACTCGCGCACTTCCCTTTGGATTTTGGGGATATCGCCGCTCTTTATATAGGGGGGATTGCAGACGATTATGTTATATCTGCCGTGAATACTCTGAAACAGGTCGCCCACGGTGAAGGTGACGTTGACGCCGTTTAATTTGGCGTTCTCCTTGGCGAGCATAATAGCCGCGTCCGACACGTCGGAGGCGAACACCGTCGCCTTGCCCTTGCACGCCTTGGCGACGGCGATGGCTATACAGCCCGAACCCGTGCACATATCGAGCACCTTATCGCCCTGCTCCACCGTCTTTATGACGGCGTCTGCCAAGAGCTCGGTTTCGGGGCGAGGGATGAGAACGCGCTCGTCCACCTTTATCTTTACGCCGCAAAAGTCGGTGTCGCCCACGATATACCAAAGGGGTCTGCCCGTCATTCGCTTGGTGACGAGCTCGTCAATCTTCTTGCTCTCGGAGGGTCTTACCGTGCGCTCCTTTGTCAGCTCGCTGCGCTTTATGCCGAGGGAGAGACAATATATCCACTCGGCGTCGCTCTCGTCGATGCCCTTTTCCTTGAACTTCTTCTTGGTGTCGGCGAGCATTTTGGAGAGAATTCCGCCCGTGACGAAGGAAGTTTCGGGGACGGTGGGGTCGGCGTCCATTTCGAGCACCTTGTTGAAGGCGGCTATGGCGACCTCAATCATGCCCTCGTCGGGCTCGCGCGTGGTCAAGCCCTTTTGAAGAAGCATGCCGGGAATTTTGAATATATTCACAAATTTATTGTCGAATTTTGCGAGGAATTTCAATACCTCATACGAAAAGCCCGCGATGACGGGCAACAATACGATTTCCACCCCCAATTGGGCGAGAAAACGCAATACGCCGTTGGGAATATTGGCGGAAGTGACGCCCAAACCCCAAGTGACGAGCGAGATGACGAGGACGTTGATCAATACAACTATAAACAGGAAAGACGTGCCGCACCTGTCGTGTATGCGGGAGGCGTTTTTGACGCTTTCGGGGGTTAAGGGCATGCCGTGCTCATAGGCGTTTATCGTCTTGTGCTCGGCGCCGTGATACATATACAGTCGCCTTATATCCTTTAAAAGGAGAATTAAGGCGAGATAGCCCAAAAAGATGAAGAACTTGAAGGCGCCCCAGAGGACATAGGTAAAGACGCCGCCGTAAGCCGAGTCTATGACGGGGAAGGCCTTTATGAGAAGGTTGGTAAACAGGCGGGGCAGAATGATAAAGAGCCCCACCGCAAGGACGACGCCCAAGACCACCGAGACGGCGGCGACGACGTCCATAATGCCCACTTTGAACTTTTCGGCGAGCCACTTTTCGACCTTGCCGCCCTCCTCGTCGTCCTCGCCGTATACGGCAGCCGAGCGCATTATCGCCTTTGTGCCGCGGACGAGGGAGGAAAAGAGGTTGACCGTGCCGCGGACGAAGGGGATTTTGGAGGCGCGTTTAACCCAATTTTTGGAGTTGTTGCGCTTTGCCTCTATCTGTATCTTGCCCTCGGGGTCGCGGACGGCGGAAGCCGTGCAGGTCTTGCCGACCATCATCACGCCCTCTAAAATAGCCTGACCGCCTATATAGGTTCCGCACTTCTTTTTCTTGTCTTTTTTTGCCATAAAATTAAAGTTCCGCCCTTATTCGTCTGCGCGCCCTAAAATTTTGGCGCGCCTAAAAAAATATCGGCTTCCCGAGGGAGCCGTATTTTTTCAGATATTATAACGCTTTTTGAACTTATCCACACGGCCGCCTGTGTCAACGAGCTTTTGCTTACCGGTAAAGAAGGGATGGCATTTGTTGCAGATATCCACTTTGAGGACGTCACCCTTCTTGGTCGTGCCGGTGGTAAAAGTCGCGCCGCAAGCACATACTACCGTTACCTCGTGATATTCGGGATGTATTTCGGGCTTCATTATTTCACCTCGCAATTTTTTCTGATGCTAACCCATTATATATAATTTGCGGCGTTTAGTCAATTGATTTTAAGCCTTAAATAAAATTTGCCGCTCTTTTGTGATAAAAAGTTTCATAAAGATTTTTGGGGGAATTTAGTTGCAAATATCTTCGCAATGTCGTATAATGAGCATTAAGTTATGGATAATTGGTTACTGAAAGGTCCAAAGACCCTCGTCAACGAACCGACGGGGCAAAATATCGAGTCCCCCACCCAGGTGAAGGTCAAGGTTTCGCACTTGCTCGTCACAGACTTCGACGCGCAGGTGTTTTCGGGCGATATACCCGTTACCTACCCCCGCGTTTTGGGGCGCGCCGCCGTGGGCATAGTCACCGAGGCGGGCGAGGGGTGCTACGGCGTGGAGAAGAACGCGAGAGTGTACTTTGAGCCCACGCGCTCGTGCGGGAAGTGCCTTGCATGCAGGAGCGGAAAGCCCAAGGAGTGCACGAACGTAATTTCCGCGGGGAGCGACTTCGACGGGTTCATGCGCGATTTTGCGGTGTGCGAATACCGCGACGTCGCCGCGCTGCCCGATTCGGTGGACGATATACACGCCCTCTGCATAGAACCCGTGGGAATTGCCGAAAATATCTACGACAAACTCAATCTTTCCGCAGGGCAGAGAGTAGCCGTCGTGGGGGCGGACATAACGGGCAATATAATTGCGCAGGTGCTGCAATACCATAAGGTTATACCCATAGTCATAGACAACAACCCCGCCAACCTCGAAAGGGCGAGAAATTGCGGCATATATTACACTTTTGCCGCCGACGACGAGCTTGACGAGAGGGTCAAGGACGCGACGGGCGGGCACTTCTGCGACGCAGCCGTGTACTGCTCCAACTCGCGTCTCCCCATATCCATTTCGACAAGGCTCGTGGGCAACGGCAAGAAGGTAGTTCTATGCAGTCCTTCGCCGCACAACGCTACGATGGACATAAGCGACGTGCTTGAAAAGAATTTGACGGTGTTCGGGGTCTCGAACGCGTACGACTACACAGACGCCGTCATCAACATGTTCATTCACGGGGCGGTCAACCTCGACGTGTTTGAAAAGGAGATATTGACCGAATACAACCCCGTTGAGATATTGAAGCAGAAGTGCGTTGCCACCAACTCCAAGACGGGCAAGATGACGGTTTTGAAGATGATACTCTGACCCCTGCGCAAAACGACCGTTATATGCGCAACCTAAAAGATATAATATTTTCGTTGAATTTTTTATACATCGTGCTTATTGCGGCGGAGATCGCCGCAATAATTTTTTTATGCGTTCTCGTTCCCGCCGCCCTCCCCCTTGCCGCGGCTGCTTCGGGGGCGTGGTTTTTATCGCTCGTAACCGCCGCCGTGATAGTCGTGCGAGGGGGCGCGGAAGAGAGCCAAGGCGCCCTCTTTTTGGTCTGCGCTCTGCCCGTTTTGGGAGCGGCGATATACCTGATTTTATCTTCGGGAAAGAAGAGACGGGGGATTTTGAAGGTTGAGGGAGAGGCCGACTCCCCCCTCTCCCGCCTCGCAAAAGAGACGTGCGGCACGGTGCAGTGCGGATATGACGGGGCAAAATACTTTAAATCGGGGGCGGAGTGCTTTGACAGCATGTTCTTAGATATCGCACAGGCGAGAGAGAGCGTTTATGCAGAGTTCTTCATCGCGGCGGGCGGGAAGGTGTTCGATACATTTTTGAAAGCCGCGGAAAGCGCGATAGAAAAAGGAGCTAAGGTCAAGGTGCTTTTGGACGGCGTGGGTTGTGCCTTTAAGCTGAAAAGGCGGGATATAAAGAGGCTGAAAGCGACGGGCGCAGAGGTTAAAATTTTCGGAAAAATCACGCCGCTGCCGAGGGCGAGGCTAAACTTGCGCGACCATAGGAAGATTGTGGCGATTGACGGGAAGATTGCATATATCGGCGGGATAAACCTTGCAGACGAGTATGCGGGGCTGTATACCCCTTACGGATACTGGAAGGACAACGCCGTAAAAATTTGGGGCGGGGCGGCGAAGATATTCGAGGGAATGTTCCTCTCCATGTGGGAGGGAAAATACGAGACGGACGCGCCCGAGGGCGGAAAATACGAGTGCCTGCCCTTCGGCGACGGCGGAAAAAAGGCGAGATTTGCCGAGAGCGCGTTTTTACACGCCATATACTCGGCGAAAGAGAGGGTGCACATACTCACCCCATACTTCTGCGCGGGCGGGGACTTGAACGGCGCGCTGAAGTGCGCCGCGCTGCGCGGGGTTGACGTGAAGATAATACTTCCCCATATCCCCGATAAAAAGTACGCCTTCGAGCTCTCAAAGGCGACCGCCGAGGAGCTTGCGCCCTTCGGGGTGCAGTTCTTCGAGTTCTCTCCGGGGTTCATGCATGCCAAGGCGGTTATCTGCGACGATTTGGTCTTTTTGGGGAGCTATAACTTTGACTTCCGATCCACCCGAACCAACTTCGAGTGCGGGGCGGCGTTTGCGGGAGAGATATGCGAGCAAGTAGAGCGGGACTTTTGCGGGTGCCTTGCACTATCCCAAAAGATGAATGAGGGAAAACTTTCGCCCGCAAAGAGATTTTCAAGGCTCATTATAAAGCTGATTGCGCCGCTCATATAGCGGGAATTTCAGGGGCTTACAGCGAGTTTGCGCCCCTGCGCTTGACAAATTGCGGCGGGAATATTATGATTATATTATGATTAAACTCGTGGCGAGCGATTTGGACGGCACCCTTCTTTTGCCCGGGGGCGTGATGCCCGAAGAGATTTTCGGGATAATAGAAGAGCTGTATAAAAAGGGAATAATATTCGTGCCCGCAAGCGGCAGGCAGCTGCCCAATTTAAAGGAGCTGTTCAAGCCCGTGCTCGATAAGATTGCGATAATCGCCGAGAACGGCGGGCTTGCCTATTGGAACGGGGAAATCGTATACCTAAATCCCACTTCCTCGGAACAGGTCAAGAGGGCGTTGAGGATTATCGAGAAAGTCGAGGGGCTGCACCCCCTGCTGTCCTGCGCAGACTGCGCATACTACTCGGACGGGTTTGCGCCCTTTATAGACAAGGTGCACGCCTCGTACTCGGCGACCGAGAGAGTGGAAAACCTGTACGACGCGGCGGACGGGAAAATCGTTTTGAAGATCTCCGTCTGGGACGAAAGCGTGCCCTGTGCCGAGCACGGGGGAAAGATATTGCCGCCGCTCATTTGGGGGGCGAGGACGATGGTGTCGGGGAGGGATTGGTTAGACGTCTCCTGCCCCTCCGCCAATAAGGGCGAGGCGTTGAAGGCGCTGTGCGGCGTTCTTAATATAAAAAAGCGGCAGACAATGGGCTTCGGCGACCATATGAACGACCTGGAGATGCTTGAAGCGTGCGGAAAGGCATATGTTACCGCCAACGCATTTGCGGGATTGAAGGCAAAGATAAAGAGAGAAGTGCCCTCAAACGCCGAGAGGGGAGTTATAACCAAATTAAAGGAGCTGATATGAAGATAATGATAGCTTCCGACCTGCACGGGTCGGCAAAATACACAAAATCGCTTTTGGACTGCTTTGAAAGCGAGGGCGCGGAAAAGCTGATTCTGTTGGGAGACGTACTCTATCACGGTCCCCGTAACCCGCTGCCCGAGGAGTATGCGCCCGCGCAAGTTGCGGGCATGCTTGCAAATATAAAACAAAAAATTATCTGCGTTCGGGGCAACTGCGACAGCGAAGTCGACCAGATGGTGCTGCCCTTCCCCATTATGGCGGAGTACGGCGTGGTGTTTGCCGACGGGCGGGAGATACACCTCTCCCACGGGCACAGGCAGACGCCGCCCTTGAAGGAGAGCGACGTTTACATAACGGGGCACACCCATCTGCCGCAAAACGATAAGAGCGAGGGCTTTTTGCACCTCAACCCCGGCTCGGTAGCCCTGCCCAAGGACGAGAGACAG
Organism: uncultured Clostridia bacterium; assembly: GCA_947631325.1. Lineage (GTDB taxonomy): Bacteria > Bacillota > Clostridia > Christensenellales > Borkfalkiaceae > Coproplasma. The sequence goes on from CANRKX010000009.1 coordinate 7,160, forward strand.
ACGAGGGGATATATCTTGTTTGAGGACGGCGAGTTTTTGTTCAAGACGCTGGACGGAAAGATTTACGACAGGGCAAAATAAAAGCCCCGTCCGATATGCGGGCGAAATATATATAATATAATAGCCCGCCTTATGAGAGGGGCGAATATAGTAAAACCCCGTCCGCAGATATGCGGACGGGGTTTTAAAGTTGTGCTTACTCGAGAATGAGTTTGTTGAAAACAAGAGTCCAGATAGCGTCGAGCCAGCCGATGACAACGCCGACGAAAGTTACGACGAGCGCAACAACGACCCTGATGACGCCGCCCTTCTTAAGCACCGCAGACCATCTTACGAGGATCTCGACTATCCAGTTTACAACGGGGATAAGAAGCAGAAGAACCTGAATAAGCTTGTTCTGTTTGTGGAACCATGCATCCATTGTTTGAAGTCTCCTTTATTTTTTTATTTAACAATATTATATCACTTTGTCGGAATATGTCAATCTTCTGATTGAAATTTTCACCGACTAAAAGCGCAAAAACCGCGGAAATTTTTCCGCGGTTTAAAGCTTTTTAACCAAGAAGGAAAGCATGCCCGTTCATAAGCACGCATACGAGGTCAACAGCCCACATGAAGAACGCGCCGGGGATAACCGTGAGGATTGCAAGAACAAGATAGAGCGCGTCAACGGGTTGCTTGGTTGCCTGATTGATTATCCTGCATATGCCATAGAAAATCTCGACCATGGGGATGCACAGAAGCAACTTCACAATGAGGGGGAATTCGTTGACTTGTTTGATGAAATCGTTCATTTTTTTCTCCTTTTCGTTTTATAATTAAGTATATTATATCACCCGATAAAAATATGTCAAATGACGTATATGAAAAATTTAAAAAAATTTTTTCGGGGGGGGGATTATTGGGGGCGTTGGCGAAAGGACGGGGAACCTTCTCTCCCCCGAACCTTTGGGTTCGGGTACTCTCCCCCGCAAGCGGGGGAAAGTTATAATGAGGTGAGATTATTAGAAGTAGTCGCCGAGACCACGAGGGGGTCCCTCCACTCAATCGAACCCGCTATCGCGGGATTCTTATTCGGTCGGGATGACAGCTCTTTAATTTCTAAAATAATAATAAATACAATATGACCAAGCTCGACGGGAAGCGGTGCGGAGATGCGAGCAGAACAAGAAATAATAAGGAAAAATAATTAGAAATAGGCACCGAGACCACGAGGGGATCCCTCGACTCTATCGAACTCGCTTCGCGAGGTTCTTAATCGCTCGGGATGACAGGTTGGGACGAGCCGCAACACAGTTATGCGACGCATATACGCGGCGCGCTCGCATTAAAAAAGCGGACATTTGAAAATGTCCGCTTTTTTAATTAAACGAGCTCGATGATAGCTTCTTCGGCGGCGTCGCCGCGACGGGAACCCACAAGATAAATCCTCGTATATCCGCCGCCCTGACCCAACTCTTCCTTTCTCTGCGCGTACTTGGGCGCGATTTCGTTGAAGAGCTTTTCCATGAGGGGGTGCTTTATATCCGCAGTCCTCGCCTTGAAGTCCGACTTCTTTTCCGCGAAGGGCTTTACTTCCTGCACGTCGCGGAGTTTGCCCATGAGTTCGCGGCGGACGGCAAGCTTTTTGGGGCTGTCCTTGACGTTCTTTACAGTCACTTCCTTGCCCTTTTTGTCCGTCGTGGTTACGTCGAACTCCACGTTGTCGTCATACACCTTGATAGCCTTGGTGATTATCTTCTCAACATAGGGCTGAAGCTCCTTTGCCTTTGCCGCGGTGGTGGTTATCTTGCCATACCACAGAAGATCGGAAGCCTGATTTCTCAAAAGAGCCATTCTCTGTTCAGCCGTTCTGCCTAATTTGCCAGCCATGATTTAGTCCTCCTTGTTTGAAAGTGAAAGCCCGTAAGACTGGAGTTTGTTTATAACCTCGTCCAAAGACTTCCTGCCGAGGTTCCTCACCTTCAACATTTCGTCCTCAGTCTTTTTGGTCAGGTCTTCCACCGTGTGAATGTTTGCGCGCTTTAAGCAATTGTAGGAGCGGACGGATAAGTCCATGTCCTCAATAGCCATAGCGAGTATTTTTGCCTGTTTGTCGTCCTCGTTCTTGACGAGAATGTCCATGCCCTTGATGGTCTCGGAAAGGTCGACGAAGAGCGAGATATGGTCCTGCATTATCTTGGCGGCGAGGGAGACGATCTCCTTTGCGCCGAACGCGCCGTTCGTCCATACCTCCAAGGTGAGCTTGTCAAAGTCGGTATTCTGACCTACGCGGGTGTTTTCGACCGAGTAGTTGACCTTTTTGACGGGCGTGTAGATACTGTCGATGGGGATATAATCTATAAGTTCCGTCCTCGTGTGGTCGGCGCCCTTATAGCCCCTGCCGCGGCCGATGGTTATCTCCATGTCAATCTTGCCGCCCTCGTCCACCGTGCAGATGTGCTGGTCGCCGTTGATGATTTCTATCTCGGCGTCCTCGGCGATGTCGCTCGCCTTGACTTCGCAGGGACCCTCTTTATAGAGGTGGACGACCTTTTTGTAGTCCTTATCGGTGACCGTCGTCTTTATGGCAAGCGTCTTTAAGTTGAGGATTATTTCGGTTACGTCCTCCTTGACGCCCGCGACAGCGGAAAATTCGTGCTTCACGCTTCCGTCGAGAAATCTTATTCCCTGAGCAGCCGCACCGGGCAGCGCCGACAGAAGTATACGCCTAAGGCAGTTGCCTATCGTAAGACCGAAGCCCTTTTCGAGGGGTTCGACGACGACCTTTGCATAGGATTGGTCCTCGCTCTCTTCCACGTCGATTTTGGGCATATCCATTTCGATCATATAACTTCCTCCTATCTACTATGTTTATTACTTGGAGTACAGCTCGACAATCATATGCTCTGCAATCTGACTGTCTATATCGTCCCTTGCGGGAAGGGAGAGAATTTTACCTTCTAATTTGGCGGGGTCGAATTCCAGCCACTTGGGGCTGTTCGCCGCCTTCATCGTCTTGACTTCCCCGAAGAACTTGTTGGAGCTCTTGCTCTCCTTTACGGTGATAACGTCGCCCACCTTGACTATATAGGAGGGGATATTTACCTTTTTGCCGTTGACGAGGAAATGTCCGTGGTTGACAAGCTGCCTTGACTGGGCGCGGCTTGCGCCTATACCCATGCGGAAAATCACGTTGTCCAGCCTGCGCTCCAAGAGCGAGAGCATGTTTTCGCCCGTGATGCCCTTCATGGCGTCTGCCTTTTCGTAATATGCGCGGAACTGACCTTCCTGTACGCCGTAAATGCGCTTAACCTTTTGCTTTTCGCGGAGCTGCTGACCGTACTCGGAGACCTTTTTCCTGCCTGCGCCGTGTGCGCCGGGGGCAACGGGCCTCTTCTCGAACGGGCACTTGCCCGAATAACACTTGTCGCCCTTCAAAAAGAGCTTTCCGCCCTCCCTTCTGCAAAGGCGGCATTTCGCTTCCCTGTAAGTTGCCATATTTCAAATACCTCCTTATACTCTGCGGCGCTTGGGCGGTCTGCATCCGTTGTGCGCGATGGGCGAGACGTCGGAGATGAGAGTTATCTCCACTTCGCATGCGCCTATCGCCCTTATAGCCGATTCCCTGCCCGCGCCGGGGCCCTTTACATATACTTCAACCGACCTTAAACCGTGGTCCTTTGCTGCCTTTACAGCCGTCTCGGTAGCCATCTGCGCGGCAAACGGCGTGCCCTTACGGGAGCCCTTGAAGCCGAGGCTGCCCGCCGACGACCAGCTTATGGCGTTGCCCTGAAGGTCGGTTACGGTGACGAGAGTGTTGTTGAAAGAGGATTGGATATGCACCTGACCCTTATCAACCTTTTTAAGCTCTCTGCGCTTTCTGGTTACAGTCTGTTTTTTCTGTTGCTGTGCCATTTATCTCGCCCTCCTTACTTCGCGCCCTTCTTCTTCGCGACCGTGCGGCGGGGACCCTTTCTCGTCCTCGCGTTGGTCTTGGTGGACTGTCCGCGGACGGGCAAGCCCTTTCTGTGCCTTATACCGCGATAACAGCCTATTTCCATAAGTCTTTTTATGTTGAGCGAGACTTCGGTGCGAAGTTCGCCCTCGACCCTGACGTTGTGGTCGATGTACTCTCTCAATTTGGATACGGTGGACTCGTCGAGGTCCTTGACACGGGTGTCGGGATCGACGCCCGTTGCCGCAAGAATTTTCTGCGACGTTTTAAGTCCTATACCGTAAATGTAGGTGAGCCCTATTTCTACTCTCTTTTCTCTGGGTAGATCCACACCGGCAATACGTGCCATAGTAAATAAATTTCTCCTTGAATTTTGATTTTTGTATGTGAACCGCATACCCCTTTCGCCCAAAAATTCGGAATGTCGGGCGGGCGGGGAGTGCGAAATTATTTTCTATGTCAGACAGCTTTTATATTTTCAAGGCGCGAAATGACTGCGCCCGACCTATTTCAGCCCTGACGCTGTTTGTGGCTCTTGTTTTTAGAGCATATTATCATAACTTTGCCGTTTCTTTTGATGACTTTGCACTTGTCGCACATGGGTTTTACGGAAGGTCTTACTTTCATAATAATATTTCTCCTTGTTTTTATCGGCTCAGTTCTTGCTGCGCCACGTTATTCTGCCTTTTGTCAAATCGTAGGGGCTGATTTCGAGCTTGACGTTATCGCCCTCGATAATCCTTATATAGTTGAGGCGGAGCTTGCCCGATATATACGCCGTGATGATGTGACCGTTGGTGAGCCGCACCTTGAAGGTGGCGTTGGGCAGGCACTCGATTACCTTTCCCTCTGTTTCGATTACGTCGTCCTTGGACATTGTTTACTCCTCGCCGCTCGGGGCGTTATATGGTCTTAACAACGAAAATATTTCGGTGTCGAATACCTGCTTGCCTTCGGAAAGCTTTGACGCTATCGCCTCCGACCTGTCGGGGAGAAGGTCGACATGCCTTAAATTCTTTCTCTTGGGCGAGCAGAGTTTTTTGAAGTTGCCGTCCACGAGCATCAAAGCGCCGTCGCTTTCTATACTCTTAATCAGGTAGTATCTGCCTTTGTCCCTGCCCTGTTTGCTTCGGCATATGCTGCCGACGAGGGGCGTCTGAACCTTCATATTTCTCCTTACAGGGTGAGAATTTCCACCCCGTCGTCCGTTATGAGAACGGTGTTCTCATAGTGCGCCGAGGGTTTGCCGTCCGCCGTGGTGACCGTCCAGCCGTCTTCCCTGCTGAAATTTACTTTATGGGTGCCCATGTTTATCATGGGCTCTATACATATGGTCATTCCCGCCTTTAAGCGTATGCCCGTACCCTTCTTGCCGTAATTGGGGACGGAGGGGTCTTCGTGCATCTCCCTGCCTATCCCGTGACCGACGAGGGCGCGGACGACGCCGTAGCCGTGGCTTTCGGCATACGTCTGCACGGTGTAACCTATGTCGTAAAGGGGAACGCCCGCCTTCAATCCCTCGACTGCCTTGAAAAAGCACTCCTTGGTGACTTCGACAAGTTCGCGCTTCTCCTTGGAGACGTTGCCGATTAAAAAGGTCCTTGCCGCGTCGCCGTTGAAGCCGTTCTTTTCGGCGGTTATGTCGACGCTGACGATATCGCCGTCGACGAGCACCCTATCGGAGGGAATTCCGTGGACGACCACCTCGTTGACCGAGACGCAGGAGCTGGCGGGATAGCCGCAGTAGCCGAGACTCGAAGGGGTCGCGCCGCAGGAAGTTATATATCTGTATACGAGTTCGTCCACCTCTTTGGTGGTCATGCCCGCTTGTATGTGCCTTTCGACGAATCGGAGGGTTTCCTTGACTATACGGCAGCTCTCCCTCATCAATTGTATCTCGGCAGGCGTCTTAACGTGAATCATAATTTATCCGAGACGGGCGCAAATCTGCGCAAATACTTCGTCGGGCGAGCCCTTGCCGCCGTGAACGGTGACGAGCTTGGACTGTGCCCTGTAATACTCTATTAAAGGCGCCGTCTGCTCCTCGTACGTGTCGAGACGGGCTTGCACCGTTTGGGGATTGTCGTCCTCGCGCCTATACAAAGGCTTGCCGCACTTTGCGCAGGTGGTTGAGCCGTTTAAGGTGGAGATATGATAGCTTTCGCCGCATACGCACACCCTCCTGCCGCAAATTCTGTCGAGAAGAAGAGCCTTGTCGACGTCGATATTTATACATATATCTATATTTGCGAACTTGTCGAGCTCGCCCGCCTGATAGAGATTGCGGGGGAAGCCGTCGAGCATATAGCCCCCTTTTACGTCGTCTTCCGCGAGTCTGTTTTTGACAATCTCGCAGGTGACTTCGTCGGGGACGAGCTTGCCCGCGTCGATATACGACTTGGCTATCTTGCCGATAGGCGTTCCGCCCTTTATGTTGGCGCGGAATATGTCGCCCGTGGAGATGTGGACGAGCCCGTACTTTTGGGATATCTTGCTTGCCTGCGTTCCCTTGCCTGCGCCCGGGGCGCCGAGAAGAACTATATTCATAAATTCATATCCCCCTGATTATTTGAGGAAGCCCTTGTAGTTCTTCATCATGAGCTGAGACTCGAGCTGTTTGTCGAGTTCGAGCGCGACGGAGACGACAATCAATATACCCGTCGTGGAGAATACCGAAAGCAAATCGGTGCTGCTCGCTATATTCAGACTGGTTAAAACCATACCCAAAATTGAGGGAATGAATGCGACGAGAGAGAGATATATCGCCCCGAACAGGGTTATGCGGTTGGATATCTTTTTGAGATAGTCGGCTGTGGGACGACCCGGTCTTATACCCTGAATGAATCCGCCGTTCTGCTGGATTGTCTTGGAGACGTCCTCGGGGTTGAACTGCATGGACTGATAGAAGAATGCGAACGCGAAGATGAGAACGCAGAGCGCAATCATATATATGAACTGCCCGTACCAATGACCCGAAGAGCCCGAGAACCAGTCGGTTATTCCCGCTTCGGCATTACTGCCCGGCCAGAAAAGGCTGATTATCATCTGGGGGAAGGTGATGAGGGCGAAGGCGAAGATGAGGGGCATGACGCCCGAACCCGAAATTCTTATGGGAATCACGGACGACTGACCGCCGTACATTCTTCTGCCCTTAACCTGCTTTGCATACTGCACGGGGATGCGCCTTTCGGACAGATCGACCGTGACGATTGCGGCAAACTCGACAATTGTGAGGAGCACGAAGCCCAAAACTTCCCAAAGGACTTCGGGAGAGCCCGTGAACGCCTGCTGGAACTTGTTGACGACGGTGAGACCCGCCGTGGAAAGTATGCCGATAAAGATGATGAGCGAGATGCCGTTGGATATGCCGTACTCCGTTATCCTTTCGCCTATCCACATGACGAGCATTGCGCCCGCGGTGTAGACGACGGTGAGGAAGATGCCCGCTATCCACTTGGCGCCCGTATCGCTTATGAATCCGCCGCCGAAGATTTCAAGGCGAAGAGCGTCGCCCTGTATGCCGAAGTTGACGATAATGCCTATCGCCTGCGCGACGGCGAGAAGGATGGTGACGTATCTCGTTATCTGCGCTATCTTCTTCCTGCCCTCTTCGCCCTGCTTGGAAAGGCGTTCGAGAGCGGGGATTCCGACGGTCAGAAGCTGGATAATGATGGACGCGTTGATATAGGGGCTTATGCCGAGGGCGAACAGCGTTGCGTTGGCGAGCGAGCCGCCCGTGATGGACGACAATACGTTCAGAAAGCTGCTGCCCGTAATCTCGGCGCTGAAAGTTTCGGGGTCTATCCCGGGGACGGGAATGTAGCACCCAAGGCGGAAGATGAGAAGAAGGAGGAGAGTTATCCAAATCTTCTTCCTTATCTCCTTGACCTTAAAACAATTCTTTATTGTTTCAAACATTTTTTACCTCTTATTTGCCGAGGGGAGCGCGGGGATTATTCGACCTCCGCTTTTCCGCCGACCTTTTCTATGGCAGCCTTTGCGCTTTCGGAGAACTTTGCGGCCTTAACCGTGAGCGCGGCGGTCAATTCGCCAGAACCCAATACTTTGAGCCCTGCGGAATTTTTGACTTCCTTGGCAAGCTTATGGTCGCTGACGTACTCGAAGTCGACAACGGTGCCCGCGGGAACGTCCTTGAGCTGACCGAGGTTGACGATAGTGTACTCAACAGCCCACTTGTTGTGGAAGCCGCGCTTGGGAACGCGCCTGTGCATGGGCATCTGACCGCCTTCGAAACCGGGACGTACTCCGCCGCCCGAACGCGCCCATTGACCCTTGTGTCCCTTGCCCGAGGTCTTGCCGAGCCCCGAACCTATGCCGCGTCCGAGTCTCTTGGGGGAGATATTTGCGCCCTCTGCGGGCGATAACGTATCAATTCTCATATATTACTCCTCCGCCTTCTCTACCTTGAGAAGATATGCAACCTTTGCAACCTGTCCGAGGTTGGCGGGCGTCTCCTCAAGCAACTTGCTCTGACGAATTTTTCTGAGCCCGAGAGCCGTCACGGTCGCCTTGACCGACTTGACTTCGTTGGAGGGGCTCTTTACCAATGTCACTTTTATCATGATTGCCTCCGTTAAGCTTTGAGATCGTCAACGCTCTTGCCGCGAGCCGCCGCTATCTCTTCGGGGGATTTGAGGTCTCTCAGTCCCGCGATGGCTGCCTTTACGCAGTTGATGGGGTTGGATGTGCCGTGGGATTTGGTTCTGACGTCCTTGACGCCCGCAGCTTCCATTACCGCACGGACGGGGCCGCCCGCTATAACGCCCGTACCTTCGGCGGCGGGCATCATGAGGACGGAACCTCTGCCGAATACGCCGAGAACGGTGTGGGGAATGGACGTGCCCTGTAAGCTGACCTTCCTCATGTTCTTTTTAGCCTGTGCGTTTGCCTTTTCGATGGCTTCGGGGACTTCCTTGCTCTTGCCCATGCCGTATCCGACAGAGCCCTTGCCGTCGCCGACGACAACGAGCGCGGCAAAGCGCATGTTTCTGCCGCCCTTGACGGTCTTCTGTACCCTGTTTACCTGTATGAGCTTTTTGACGAGCCCGTCGTCCTCCTGCCTTCTTCTCTGATCTCTTCTTGCAGGTCTTTCTTTTTTCTCTTCCATATTGAGCTCCTTACAATTTGAGTCCGGCTTCCCTTGCGCCGTCTGCGACCGCCTGTACGCGGCCCGTGTAGAGATAGCCGCCCCTGTCGAAAACGACGGTCTCTATTTTGAGGGCTTTGGCCTTTTCGCCGACAACCTGACCTACGACCTTAGCCGCGTCCGTCTTGGAAAGACCCGCTATCTTGTCCTTTACCTGCTTTTCCATGGTCGAAGCCGAGCAGAGGGTTACCCCCTTCACGTCGTCGATGACCTGTACGTATATGTGATTGAGACTGCGGAAAACGCTCATTCTCGGCGTCTCTGCCGTGCCCGAAATCTTTTTGCGGACGCGCGCGTGACGGCGGAGCCTTTCCTCGTTTTTATCTATCTTATTGATCATAATTTCTCCTTTGGGGCAATCAGCCTTCAAACGGTTTAAGCCGCTTTTTTAAGGCTTACTTCTTGCCCTTGCCTCCCGTCTTGCCTTCCTTGCGCTCTATCACTTCGTCCTTGTAGGCGATGCCGTAGCCGTGGTAGGGTTCGGGGATTCTGACCTTGCGGATATTCGCCGCAGTCTGTCCGACGACCGTCTTATCTATACCCGAAACGGTGATCTCGTTGGGGGTGGGGCAGGCGAAGGTCACGCCCGCGGGCTCGACGAACTCGACGGGGTGCGAAAAGCCGACGTTCAAGACTATCTTGTTGCCGCTCTTTGCCACCTTCCAGCCGACGCCGTTGACGACGAGGGTCTTCGTGTAGCCCTCGGTGACGCCCACGACCATGTTGTGGAGAAGCGCCCTGTAGAGCCCGTGCTTTGCGTCGGTGCCCTCGGTCTCGGCAGTCTTCAATACGTGCGCTTCCGCGCCATCCACTTTGACCTCTATATCGCCGACAATCTGCTGCGTCAAGACGCCCTTTGCGCCCTTTACGGTAAGAAGTCCGTTTTCAAACGTCACGCTCACTCCCGCAGGAATGGCGACGGGTAATTTACCAATTCTCGACATATTGAATTCCTCCTTACCAGATGTAGCACAGCACTTCGCCGCCGACGTTCTGCGCCTTTGCCTGTCTGTCGGTCATAATACCCTTGTTGGTGGACAGAACGGCGACGCCTAATCCGTCCATTACCTTGGGCATGTTTTCAACGCCCGCATACGTGCGCAAGCCGGGCTTGGAGACCCTTTTAAGACCGTTGATGACGTTCTTCTGCTTGCCGACATACTTCAAGGTGATGAGTATCTTGCCGTTGTAGCCGTCCTCGACTACCTTTACGCCGGAGACGTAGCCTTCCTCGAGCATGATGTCGGCTATCGCCTTCTTCATGTTGGACGAGGGGATTTCGACCGTCTCCTTATTTGCCCTTATCGCGTTCCTCACGCGTGTCAACATATCTGCTATGGGATCTGTCATTTTAAACTCCTTTTTACCAGCTCGACTTCTTTACGCCGGGGATCTGCCCCTTGTAAGCGAGATTGCGGAAGCATATACGGCAAACTCCGTACTTCCTCAAAACGGCGTGCGGTCTGCCGCAGATGGAACACCTGGTGTACGCTCTCGTCGAGTATTTTGCAGGTCTCTGCTGCTTGTTTATCATTGATTTCTTTGCCATATCTCACTCCTTTTACTTCTTGAAGGGCATTCCGAGCGCCCTTAAGAGTTCTCTTGCTTCCTCGTCGGTCTTTGCCGTCGTGACTATGCAGATATCCATGCCCCTTATCTTTTCGACCTGATCGTACTGGATTTCGGGGAATATGAGCTGTTCCTTGACGCCCATACAGTAGTTGCCCTTGCCGTCAAAACTCTCGGAAGGGACGCCGCGGAAGTCGCGCACCCTCGGCAGGGCGATGGAGACGAGCTTATCGTAAAAGTCGTACATCATCTTGCCGCGGAGAGTTACCTTTATGCCGACGTTCATGCCCTCGCGCACCTTGAAGTTCGCAACCGACTTCTTTGCCTTGGTGAGGATGGGCTGCTGCCCGCATATCTGCTTTATCTCGTTCTGCGCCGTCTGTATGGATTTTGCGTTGTCCTTTATATCTCCCAAGCCCGAGCTTATGACTATCTTGACGAGTTTGGGGACCTGCATGGGGTTGGTGTAGCCGAATTTTGCGGTGAGCGCGGGTACGGCTTGCTTGTCATAGAGTTCCAAAACCCTCGACTTATACGTCTTTTCCGCGTTTTGCGCGGTCTTTTTAGCGGTAGCCATCGTGCGCCTCCTTATTCAGCCTTGTCGCCGTCGGTCGACGCCGCGGCTTCTTCTTTCTTGGCGCGCTTTCTGACGCGCTTCTTGGGTTCTTCCTTCTTGGCGTTCTTTGCCGCCTTGCCCGAATATGCCTTGTCGAGCACGGCGCCGCACTTGGGGCAGACGCGCACCTTTTTGCCGTCCGTCACAAGATGCTTGACCCTAACGGGCTTGTCGCACGAGCCGCATACGACCATTACGTTGGAGACGTCGATGGGGGCGGGAATCTCGACAATTTCGGAGACTTCGTTCGCCTTTCTCGCCTTCTTGGATTTCTTGTGGATATTCACTCCCTCGACGGTTACGGTATTGTTCTTGGGAGAAGTGGATATTACCTTGCCCTGTTTGCCCGCGTACTTTCCCGTAATGACGAGCACGTTATCGTTCAATTTTACGTTCATGGCAGTTCTCCTTTAATCACAATACCTCGGGGGCGAGCGAGATTATCTTCATGTAGTTCTTCTCGCGAAGTTCCCTTGCTATCGGTCCGAAAATGCGCGTTCCGCGCGGGTCTTTGTTTGCGTTTATTATTACTGCGGCGTTGTCGTCGAAGGTGATATACGTTCCGTCGTCACGCCTGATGCCCTTGGTGCTGCGGACGATTACCGCCTTGACGACCTCGCCCTTCTTTACGGCGCCGCCGGGGGCTGCCGTCTTTACAGAACATACGATGACGTCGCCGATGTTGGCGTACTTTCTCCACGAACCGCCGAGCACCTTGATGCACATGAGCTCTTTCGCGCCGCTGTTGTCTGCCGCCTTGAGCCTTGTCTGTGGCTGTATCATAAATCTAACTCCTTTTTGATTTGAACTTACAACTTTGCGCCCTTGGGCGCACGTTCAGAGGATTGCGCCGACCGCACATAAACCGGGTGGGTCGCCCGATTCTCCTTTGCGATCGATTTGCAATCATGACGTCTTGATATGGGCGATTACTTCGCCTTTTCGATTATCTCGGCAACGCGCCAATTTTTGGACTTGGAAAACTTCCTCGTCTCGACGATGCGGACGGTATCGCCCTCGCCGCACTCGTTCTTTTCGTCGTGCGCCTTGAATTTGGTGGTCTTTGTTATGGTCTTTTTGTAGAGGGGATGCTTGGATTTTTCGGTGACGGCGACGACGACGGTCTTATCCATCTTGTCGGACACTACTATTCCCACTCTTTCCTTGCGTAAGGTAGTTCTTTCCATTTCTTTGCTCCTTTTACGACTTCAACTCGCGTGCGCGGATGACTGTGTTCACCCTTGCGATATCCTTCTTGACGAGGTTTATCGACAGGGGGTTATCGAGCTGCCCGCTCGCGTGGCGGAAGCGGAGGTTGAAGAGCTCCGTCTTGAGCTCCTGAAGCTTCTTCAAAAGCTCTTCGTCGGATAAATTGACAATTTCTTTAGCCTTCATTTGCCTCACCTTCTTCTTCTTTCTTGACGAAACGGCACTTTATGGGGAGTTTGTGGCTTGCAAGACGCATTGCCTCCCTCGCGACGTCCTCGGGGACGCCCGCCATTTCAAACATTACCCTGCCGGGCTTTACAGTTGCAACCCAATACTCTACCGAGCCCTTGCCCGAGCCCATACGGGCTTCGGCGGGGTGACGGGTGATGGGCTTGTGCGGGAATATGTCTATCCATACCTGACCGCCGCGCTTTATAAATCTCGTCATTGCGATACGCGCCGCCTCTATCTGGTTGGACTTTATCCAGCCGCACTCTTCGGCGACGAGTCCGTATTCGCCGTAGGCAACCTTGTTGCCCTTCTGCGCAGCGCCGTGCAACTTGCCGCGGTGCTGCTTTCTTCTTTTAACTCTCTTGGGCATCAACATGGTTTATTCTTCGCCTCCCTCGGAAATGATGAGCTTTTTAGCCCTGTCGAGCACTTCGCCCTTGTATATCCAGCACTTGACGCCGAGTACGCCGAAAGTGGTGTGCGCTTCCGCAAAGCCGTAATCGATGTCCGCGCGGATGGTCTGAAGGGGAATGGAGCCCTCGTGATAGCTTTCGCATCCCGCGATTTCCCTGCCGTCGAGCCTGCCGCCGACGGTTATCTTGACGCCCTTGACGCCCGTCTTGGATACCTTTGCTATCTGCTGCTTTACAGCCCTTCTGTAGGACACGCGCTTTTCGAGTTGAGCCGCAACCGACTCGGCGACGAGCTGCGCGTCCTGATCTATCTTGTCTATCTTTCTTACGTTGATGATGATAACCTTGCCCTTGGTGAGCTTCGCAAGAGACTTCTTTATCACCTCTATCTCGCTGCCCGCCTTGCCGATGAGAACGCCGGGACGACCGGTGTATATTCCCACCTCAATCTTGTTTGCGGCGCGGACGATGGTTATCTTGCTTATAGCCGCGTCATAGTACTTCTTTTTAAGGAAAGCGCGGATGTCGGCGTCCTCTTTGAGGTGCGCGGAAAAGTCCTTTTTGTCAGCGTACCACTGGGTGTCCCATGCGGAAATTATGCCGACCCTTAAACCGTGAGGATTAACTTTTTGTCCCATATGTTCTCTCCTTAAATCTTCTTCGCGTCGAGTATGACGGTGACGTGACTCGTTCTCTTCAAAATGGCGTGACCGCGGCCCTTGGATACGGGCTGCATCCTCTTTAAATGGGGACCGCCGTCCGCAAAGGCTTCGGCGACGATGAGGTCGCCCCTGTCCATGCCGTTGTTGTGTTCGGCGTTCGCAGCCGCGCTCAAAAGCACCTTTTTGACTTCGTCGCTGCCGCCCTTGTCGCAATAGGTGAGAATGGCTTCGGCCTCCTCGACGCTCTTGCCCCTTATGAGGGCGAGGACTGTTCTTATCTTGTAGGGGGATATCCTCAGATACTTTGCGGTGGCATAAGGACGCTTGTCTTTATTTGCGGCAATCTTTTCTGCCTTTTTATTCATATTGCTTGCCATATGTCCCTCCTTACTTCTTAGCCGCAGTCTTTGCCGCGTGACCCTTGAAGGTGCGCGTGGGGGCGAATTCGCCCAACTTGCAGCCGACCATGTCTTCGGTGATGTATACGGGCACGTGCTTTCTGCCGTCGTATACGGCGATAGTGTGACCCACCATCTGGGGGAATATTGTAGACGCGCGCGACCAGGTCTTGACGACCTTCTTTTCGCCGGCAGCGTTCATTGCCTCTATCCTTGCCATAAGTCTTTCTTCGGCGTAAGGACCTTTTTTAACGCTTCTTGACATCTTCTATTCCTCCTTAATTGATTCTCTTCAAAATGAACTTGGAAGTGGGATTCTTCTTCTTTCTCGTCTTATAGCCGAGAGCGGGCTTGCCCCAAGGGGTCATAGGACCTGCGTGACCTACGGGGCTCTTGCCTTCGCCGCCGCCGTGAGGGTGGTCGTTGGGGTTCATGACCGAACCGCGGACGGTGGGACGGGTGCCGAGATATCTCGTTTTGCCCGCCTTGCCGAGCTTGATTATCTCATGCTCGACGTTGCTGACCTGACCTACCGTTGCCCTGCACTTCAAGGAGACGAGACGCATTTCGCCCGAGGGCATTCTGAGCGTCGCATAGTCGCCCTCCTTTGCCATTATCTGCGCCGCGATGCCCGCAGACCTTGCAATCTGCGCGCCCCTGCCGGGCTTGAGCTCTATGCAGTGGACGACCGTGCCGACGGGGATATCGGAGAGGGGAAGGCTGTTGCCCGCCTTTATGTCCGCGCCCGCGCCCGAGACCACTTTGTCGCCGACGTTCAAGCCGACGGGAGCGAGGATATACCTCTTTTCGCCGTCCGCATACGCAAGGAGAGCGATGTGAGCCGAACGGTTGGGGTCGTACTGAATGGACTTGACCGTTGCGGGAACTCCGTCCTTATTGCGCTTGAAATCTATAATTCTGTACTTTATTCTGTTGCCGCCGCCGATGTGACGAACGGTTATCTTGCCCTGATTGTTCCTGCCGCCCGTCTTGCGCTTGTCGTGTAAAAGCGCCCTCTCGGGCTTGTCGCCCGAAAGCTCGGTATAAGCGCTGACCGTCATGAAACGGCGTGCGGCGGAAGTGGGTTTATATCTTTTGACTGCCATCTTCTTGCGCCTCCTTATGATAACGAATCGAAGTATTCAATCGTCTTGGAGTCAGCCGTAAGCTGTACGATCGCCTTCTTGTAGTCGGGGGTGTAGCCCTCGTTTCTGCCCATTCTCTTCAACTTGCCCTTGCAGTTGACGGTGTTGACGCTTTCAACGCTGACGTTGAAGAGCTTTTCAACCGCCGCCTTAATCTGCCCTTTATTCGCCGACTTTTTGACGATGAACGTGTACTTCTTGTCGGCAATTCCGTCGTAACCCTTTTCGGTCAAGAGGGGTTTTATAATTATATCTTCGGCAAACATTATTCTCCGTAGACCTCCTCTATTTTCTGTGCCGCAGCCTTTGTGAGAACGACTTTGGCGTTTGCGACCACTTCATACGTGGATATCTGCGCGACGGGAAGGGTGGATATCTTTTCGAGGTTGCGCGCGGCGAGAATGACCTTCTCGTCGGCGTTATCCATTACGAACACCGCGCTCTTTAAAAGTCCGAGAGCGGAAGCTATCTTTGCCATCTCCTTTGTCTTGCCGCTCTCTACCTCGAGCTTTTCGACAATGACGAGCTCGCCGTCGGCGACCTTCTTGGAGAGGGCGGATTTAAGCGCCTCAGCCTTGGCTTTCTTATTCATGGATTTGGAGAAATCGCGGCTCTTGGGGGCGAAAACCACGCCGCCCTTGACCCACTGGGGAGCCCTTATGGAACCCTGACGGGCGTTGCCCGTACCCTTCTGTCTCCACGGCTTTCTGCCGCCGCCCCTTACTTCCGTGCGGGTGAGGGTGGACTTGGTGCCCTGCCTTTCGTTGGCAAGACGGGTCACGATCGCCTGATGGATCAAGGGCTCGTTGTATTCAGCGCCGAATACGCTGTCGCTCAATTTCATTTCGCCGGCTTCGCTGCCGTCGAGCTTATATACTTTTACGTTAGGCATAATTTCTCTCCTTATTTGACGGTGTCGTTTATGGTTACGACCGCGCCGTCGGGTCCCGGAACAGAGCCCTTTATAAGCAGGCAGTTCCTTGCGACGTCAACCCTGACGACCTCGAGGTTCTGTATGGTGACGTTTTCGACGCCGTACTGACCTGCGAGACGCTTGTTCTTAAACACCCTCGAGGGCGAGCTGTTCGCGCCCATGGAACCCGGCTCCCTGTGTACGGGGCCTACGCCGTGAGTTTCCTTCAAGCGGTGCTGGTTCCACCTTTTGATGACGCCCGAAAAGCCGTGACCTTTGGAGACGCCGTGGACGTCAACCCTGTCGCCTGCGGCGAATACGTCCGCCTTGATTTCCTTGCCCACCTCGTATTCGGACGCGTTGTCCACACGGAATTCCTTGAGGACTTTGCAGGGCTTGACGCCCGCCTTTTTGAACTGTCCGAGTTCGGGCTTGGAAAGAGCCTTTTCCTTTGCTTCGTCAAAACCGAGCTTTAAGGCGGAATAACCGTCCTTTTCAACAGTCTTGATCTGCACTACGGGGCAGGGTCCCGCTTCGATGACGGTGACGGGTATTACCTTGCCCTCTGCCGTAAACACCTGCGTCATGCCTGCTTTACGGCCGATGATTGCTTTATTCATCAGATAAAGTTCCTCCGTTTTAATTTATTTTCAGATACCGCGCCCCGCCGTTCCGCCGCATTTTATCGTCGTCTGCGTTCGGTAGAGTATCATTTTGACGTTTATTATTATATATGGTATTGGGGGGGATTGTTTTGAATTGCCAACCGCATACCCGATGGGATATTTCGTCGTACCGCTGCGACAGCAGACTGCGCTCGACTTAGAAGTCTCGCTCCGCTCTGCCGTTTCCCAAAGGGAACCCTCGGCAGGGCAGCGGGCTTACGCCCTCGCGCAATATGACAGGTTGGGAGAAGCCGCTCTCCACTCTGCCAATCCTAAGCCGCGGTTCGGAGAAACGAGCGAGACAAGAAAAGCGAGCATTGACAAGGGGAGTTTACTAAAACGTAAATGACCCGAAGGCAAGCGGAGCTTGACACAGTATCGCGACGTTTATACGAAGCGCGAAAGCGGGAGCGCGACACAGTTATGCGACGCATATATGCGGCGCGCTCGGTAGGTCAGAGCTTGATTTTAATATCAACCCCCGCAGGCAAATGGACGGTGTCCAAGAGCTTTGCATTGGGCGTATATATATCGATAATCCTTTTATAGGTTCTCTGCTCGAACTGCTCGCGGCTGTCCTTATCTTTATGGGGCGAGCGGAGGATGGTGACTATCTCCCTCTCGGTGGGAAGGGGAATGGGTCCCGAAATCTTCGCGCCGCTCTTCTTCATCGTCTCGACAATTCTCTGTGCGGCGAGGTCGACGAGTTCGTGGTCGTATGCCGCCAATTTGATTCTGATTTTCTGTCCTGCCATGGTTTCTCCTTTTTATACTAACTGAAAAATTATTTGCGTCAACTTATCCGTGTGTATCGCGGCTTCGGGCACTAAAAAAACACCGAAAAGGTGTTCAAAGTTCAAAAGCCACGGTTAGTCGCCCGGGTCATGCCCGAACATTTGTCAGCGTAAATTATCTGTTCCGCAGCTTTTTTGCGGGGTTTTGCAGTAACTTTACGCCTCAACCCATACGCACTTTTTCAAACACGCTTGACTATTATATAAAATAAAAATTGCTCTGTCAAATGTTTTTAAGGGGTTTTTGGGGCTTTTTCGGTCATTTTTCGGCGATTTTTATCCACTTTTGCCCTATCTTTCGCCCTTCGACAGAAATTGTGCCGTTTTTTTGAAATCCGACACAAGATATTGGTCTTTTGAGCCGACGTTCGGGGCTTGCGGGGACGCTGTAATCCCCCAAAAAAATATCTATTAAATTTTCTTATGGACTTTTTGAAATGAAATATAACAGGCTTTTTTGAAAATATTTTACATTATTTTGGGTGAACAGGAGTGAAAATTTGTGAATTTTGCATTTTCCGAAAAAAATTTTTTTAAAGGGCAAAAAAAATGTGCTTTCAAACCGAAAGCACACTTGCCACTGTACTTCCGATTTGTCACCACACAAATTTTCGGATTAAAACGTATTCTACGCGAAAAAAGTACACGAAGCCAAAATATAGCTGTCGCGAATAATACGTCTTAAATTTGTGTGGTGCTTAATTTATAACATAAAAATATACAAAAGTCAACTTATATAAAAAATTTTTCAATTGCTATTGAAAAAAGCGGGGGAATGATTTATAATGATGGAAATAACTGCTTTTGCAGGATAAGGTGGAAAAATATGATTTTAGACTCGCGGAACATAAGAAATATCGCCGTCATCGGGCACAGCGGCGAGGGGAAAACCACCCTTTGCGAAGCCATGCTGTTCAACGGCGGGGCCATAGACAGAATGGGCTCGGTTGCGGCGGGAACGACCGTCACGGACTTCGACGATATCGAAAAACAAAAGGGGCTGTCAATTTACACGGCGGCGGCGTATTTAATATGGAAAGAAGTGAAAATCAACCTTCTGGACTGCCCCGGGTTTTACGACTTCGAGGGCGAGAGATACGAGGCGTTGGCGGCTTGCGGCGGCGCGGTCGTCGTGGTGGGCGCCAACGGAGCGCTGCCCATAGGCTGCGAGAGCGTGATAGATTACTGTCTAAAACTCAAAAAGCCGCTCGTCATATTCATAAACGGCATGGACAAGCCCAACGCCGACTATGCGGGGACGGTGAAAGCCATTGCCGAGAAGTACGCGGGCAAGATTGCGCCCATACAGATACCCATAATGCAGGACGGCAAGATGACGGGATACGTCAACTCCATTCAGGAGAGGGCTTATAAATTTTCCTCGACGGGGCGGACGGAGACAGATATACCCGAAAACCTAAAAGAACAGATGGCGGAGATGCAGGCAAAGCTGATGGAGACAGCCGCGGAGAACGACGATAGACTCCTTGACATATACTTCGAAGAGGGGAAGCTATCCAAAGACGACACCGTGCACGGAATAAGGAAGGGCATTGCCACGGGAACGGTCATTCCCGTCATGGCGGGCAGCGCGCTGTGCAACAGGGGAGTTATCAATCTTTTGGACGAGATAGTTCGCTATATGCCCACCGCAAACGAGAGACAGAACGTATACGCGACGGACGAGAACGCCGACGAACTCATAAATATAATATGTGAAGAGGACGCACCGCTTGCGGCGCAGGTCTTCAAGACGGCTTCCGACCCCTACACGGGCAAACTCAACTATATAAAGATATTCAGGGGGAGCATTAAGTCGGGCATGACCGTCTACAACTCCTCGAAGGGACGCGAGGAGAGAATCGGGCAGATCTTCGTCATGCGCGGCAAGAAAGCCGAGCTTGTGAACGAGCTGACGGCGGGCGACATAGGCGCAGTAAACAAGCTTGCCGCAACCGACACGAACGACACGCTGTGCGCCGTGGGGACAAAGATTGTATTCGACCCCATACGCTTCCCCCGCCCCTCCCTTTCGCTTGCCGTCAACGCGGTGACAAAGGGCGACGAGGAGAAGATATTTGCGGGGCTTTCGAAGATGTGCGAGGAGGACTACACCTTCTCCGTCGAAAAGCGCGCCGAGACGGGCGAGATGATAATGAGCGGGCAGGGCGAGACCCATCTTGAAATACTCGCGAAAAAATTAAAGGCGAGATACGGAGTGGAAGTTTGCCTTTCAGAACCCGCCATACCCTACCGCGAGACGATACGCGCCGTGGCGAACGCCGAGGGCAAGCACAAGAAGCAGACGGGCGGACACGGGCAATACGGACATTGCAAGGTGCGCTTCGAGCCGACGGAGCAGGAGTTTGAGTTCGTGGACGAAGTCGTCGGCGGCGCGGTGCCCAAACAGTATATACCCGCCGTCGAAAAGGGACTTAAAGAGTGCATGGTGCGGGGAGTTTTGGCGGGATATCCCGTGACGGGAGTCAAAGCCGTGCTGTACGACGGGAGCTATCATGACGTGGATTCGTCGGAGATGGCGTTCAAGGCGGCGGCGGCGCTCGCCTTCCGCGAGGGCATGAAGAACGCAAAACCCGTGCTTTTGGAGCCCGTTTTAAAGCTTAAAGCGGCGGTGCCCAACGAGTACCTCGGCGCGGTTATGGGAGATATTTCGAAGAGGCGCGGAAGAATTTCGGAGAGCCAGACAGAGGGCGAGACGACGACGGTGATTGCCGAAGTGCCCCTTGCGGAGACGGCTAAATACGCCACCGATCTGCGCGCGATGACCCGCGGACAGGGCAAGTTCTCGACTGAGTTTTTAAGATACGAGGAAGTGCCGCCCCAGCTCGCGGAGAAGATAATAGCAAGCGCGAACCAATAACATAAAATAAAAAAATACCCGATAGTATTGCGGGCAAAGAACTTAAAACCCGCAAAAAAATAAAGACGTTGCGGGTGACAAGATAATTTTAAAACCCGCAGGGCGGAAACTTACGCCCTGCGGGTTTTTCATTAAAAATTTAAATATATATTAATATTTTGTAATCTTAACCGACCTTATCACTATCGCCGCCTTGGGCATGTGGAAGGTGGTCTCTATATCCTTATCCGCAGTCTCGGAAGAGAAGCTCTCGCGGCTGTCGACCGTGGCGGAGACGGAATAGGTCTGATCGGTGGTCGAGGTGCCGAAGTTTGTGGTCAGATAATCGCTGACGTCCTCAACAAGTCTGTCGAGTTCGGAGACGTCGGACATCTTGCCGAATGTGCTGTACTTTTCGGAGCCTATACCCGAGGACTGGGAAATCTGAAGGGCGAGCACCGAGGTCGCGCAGTTGTACTTATAGTCGGCGTTAATTATCTGGTCGGAAGTCGGGGTGACATAGACCTTGTTCTTGCCGCTCTTGGCATAATAATAATATTTCAAAGTGCCATAGTCGGCGGAGAGCGCGCCGCTCGTTATTTCCTGCGAGATGTTGCTGTAAAATTCGCCCATCAAGGTTGGAAGAGCGTACTCCGAAGAGGTGACTTCCTCGTCCTTCTTCTCGTCGTAACCCAAGCGGCTGTACACCGACGGGGTGAGCTTGCCTGCGCTGAATAAATCGTAATATGCCGATTCCTTGGAAGTATCTTCGAGATACTGCGAGAAACTCTCGGTATTGGAGGATGAGCCGTATGCTTCGCCGTTGTAGGCGTACGCGCCCGAATACCAATCTGTGGTCGTGTAGTCGTGGACGATCATGTCGTCATAGAAGCCGCCGTCGGCAAGTTCGATGAAGTGGCGCACGGAATTGGGATACATATTCCTGTACAGGGTGTAGTCGAGCTCGTAAGTTTGGGAGTTGAACTCAACCGTTATCCTCGCCGAGGGGTGCGCCGTCTCTATCGTGCAGGCGGCGGAAAATGCCGTTGCCGCGACGACGCCCGCGAGAGCCGCGCCGAATATTAATTTTTTAAAGACGTTTTTTATCATTTTTATACTTTCCGTGATAATTATACCACCTTATTTTACTTTTAATTGTGCCCGCCGTCAAGCGATTTAAAAGCAATTTCACGAAAATTTAGAGGGGCTATCCCTCATCGGGCATATACGATCATAAGAGGGTGAGGGCGAGGGTGGCGGAGAGGGCGGCGAGAAGAACCAGCCAAAAGACCACTGTCAGGGCTATATATGCCCTTCTTCTCGACTTCGCCTTGGGCTCTTTAACCCAGCCGCAGCCGCTCTCCTCGACGGGAACGTTGCAATACATCGTGACGCCGCGGGCGGCGCTCTTGGGGTTTGAGGGGGACAGTACTTCGAGGACGAAGGTCTCGTCCTTTTCTATTTTTGCCCTTGCCGTGTAGTTGAGGGAATAATACACCTTGGAATATCCCGGTGAGAACAGCCCGAAAAAGCCCGCTAACCAAAACGCCAAAGCGTACAAAAAGGCGTGCTTGAATATAAGGGGCGGGATATAGCAGGCGGAAATTTCCACCTCTCCCTCCGTCTCTATGCGGGCGACTTTGTTTGAAGGCTCGCCGAGTTGCGGGCGGGAACGCCTTTCAAACAGCGTCCTTTTGCCGTTGACATATACGTACATATCCTTAATATTTCCGCGAAGATAGAGCGTCAAAGTCATGCCGCACCCCCCGTTGCCATAACTATATATGCAATCAGCCCCGCCAACGATATGGCGAGAATTACGGAGCCCTTGACTATCGACGCCGTGCCGCCGTCGCGCTTGCCCGCGCGGATGCCCATAAAGAGGGTGAGGGCGCCGAAAACAAACGCCAGAGTCGCCGCGAAGGGCATGATGTAGACATATATCTTGACTATGCTGTCGGCGACGCCCGTCATGGTCTCGCCGAAGCCCGCCGCGGAGCCGAAGAAGTTGCGGACGCCCGGCGACAGCAATAAGAGTCCCAAGCTTGCGAGGACGAGGGCGCCCATAATGATGATGGCGAGCACCGAGCCGAGGGCTGAAGCCACCGCGATAACCGAGGCAAACGCGGGCACGAGGACGACCACCGTGAAGAGCACCGCCAGCTTGAAGTAGAGACGGGCTCTGCGCGACCTCAACAAATCTTTTTGATATATACTCGTTATATCCGACATGGCGCACCTCCCACTATTATTTTTATCGTTCGGCGGGCGGGTTATTCCGCCCGTGTAATATTATATATATCGCGATATATTTCGCAAAAACGCGCCCCGTATTTTTCGCGCGGCGGGGTTGACCGCAAAGGCTATACACCCCAAAAATATCAATATATATTAAATTTCTATCAAAAAGCCGCGTTCCCTAAGCTTATTTTCTATCTCGTCGAGGGCGGCTTCGCTCTCTGCGGAGACGGTGTGATAGTGATAGCCGTCGGTGACGCTCATCAAGGGTTTGGACGCGCCCGACACGAGCGAGCGATATAATTCCTCGACGTGGGTCATGGTGATGAGGTCGAGCCGCGCCGAAATTCTGCCGTACACGCGGTGGTTGACGAAGATATCCTCCACCTTTCCGCCCGATTGGATTATTATTGCGCCCTCGTCGACAATCTCCTCAAAGGAGTGGCGGCACTTGAACACGCGCTCGGCGCGCGTCTTTGCGCTCAATACGTACCCGCGGTTGGTGGCGGTGACGGCATAGCCGCGCGCCCTTAAAATGGCTATATCCTGCACGATCACCTGACGGGAGACGCCGAATCTGTCGGCGAGGATATTTGCGGGAAGGGGTGTGCGGGTGTTGCCCATGAGACTCAAGATCTCTTCGCGACGCTTTTCTGCCTTCATTCTTCCTCCGACAGGGGGCGGAGATTTTTCAAGGAGAGGTCGAGAATGGGCGCGGAATGGGTGAGCGCGCCGCTCGACACGAAGTCTACGCCCGTATCGATAATTTCGGATATATTGTCCTTGGTGACGTTGCCCGAGCACTCGGTCAAAGCCCTGCCGTCTATGATTTTCACGGCTTCGCGCATGTCCTCTTTGGACATGTTGTCGAGCATTATTATATCAGCCCCAGCCTCCACCGCTTCAACGACCTGGTCGAGGTTCTCCACCTCGATCTCTATCTTGCGGACGAAAGAGGCGTACTTTTTCGCCATTGCGACGGCGTTGCCCACCCCGCCCGCCGCGCCGATATGGTTATCCTTTAAGAGTATGCCGTCGGAGAGGTTATAGCGGTGGTTATCGCCCCCGCCGCACTTGACGGCGTATTTTTCGAAGATGCGCATGTTGGGCGTCGTCTTGCGGGTGTCGAGAAGGCGGGTTTTGGAGCCCTCGAGCAATTTTACCGTCTCGTGGGTGTAGGTGGCGATGCCGCTCATGCGCTGCAAATAGTTCAAGGCGACGCGCTCGCCCGAGAGGAGAACGCGGATATCGCCCACGACGTCGGCGAGCAATTCGCCCTTTTTTACCTCGTCGCCGTCCTTTACGTAGGCTTTGACCCACGTGCGGGCGTCGAGTATTTTGAAAGTCCTCTCGAACACTTCCAATCCGCAGATTATTCCGTCCTGTTTGCAGATGAGTTGGACGGTGCCCTTTCTGAAATCGGGCATGACGGCGTTGGTGCTGACGTCCTCGTTTGAGATATCTTCCTTCAAGGCGAGCTTTATGAGCTCGTCCGCGTTAAGTACTGCCGAAATGGGGTTTAACATTTTCCGCCTCCTTTATGGCTTTTTTCACAGTCTGTTTGTACTCTTCCAACAGCTGTTTGTAGTCTGAATATTTTGAAAAATCGAGCTTACTTGCGGCATATTCCGCGTCCTTTTTATCAATTGGCGACCAAATCTTCGCCATGTCGAGGGCGGCGCGCTTGGAAAAGAGAAGGCTCTCTAAAAGCGAATTTGACGCAAGCCTGTTGGCGCCGTGAACGCCGTTACAGCACGTTTCGCCCACGGCGTACAGACGGCTCATCGTCGTTCTGCCGTCGAGGTCGCTCCTTATCCCGCCCATGAAATAGTGCTGGGCGGGGACGACGGGGATGGGCTCTTTCAAGGGGTCGTACCCCTCCTCGCGGCACTTTTCGAGAATTGAGGGGAAGTGCTCCTCTATCTCCTCTTTGGGAATGGGGCGCATATCCAACCATACGAAATCGGTGCCGTCCTTCTGCATCTGCTTGTATATCGCCGCCGTCACGACGTCGCGGGGCTGCAATTCGTCGGTGAAGCGGTGGAAATTCTTGTCGAGAAGGACCGCCCCCTCTCCCCTCACAGATTCCGAAATCAAAAAGCTTCTGCCCGCCTGATTCTTTGTGTACAGCGTGGTCGGGTGAATCTGGACGTAATTTATGTTGTCGACGGCGACGCCGTGGTTGAGACATATCGCTATACCGTCGCCCGTTAAAAGTCTGAAATTGGTGGAATGGCTGAATATTCCGCCTATGCCGCCGCATGCCATGACGACGTAATTTGCGTAAATTGCCGCCGTCTCGCCCGAAAGGTTGTCGCGGGCGATGATGCCATAGCAACAGTTGCCGCTCTCCACTATGTCGAGCATGGTGATTTGGGGGACGATGCGGACGTTTTCAAGTTCGGTGACCCTCTTTAAGAGGGTGGCGGTTATCTCCTTGCCCGTGCAGTCCTCGTGAAAGCAGATGCGGTTTTTAGAGTGACCGCCCTCGCGCGTGGTGGCAAGCGAGCCGTCGGGATTGCGCGCGAAGTCCACGCCGAGAGAGACGAGTTCGTCGACAATCTCTTCGGACGACTCTATCATGCAGCGAACGGCGGCGGGGTTGTTTTCGGAATGACCCGCGCGCATAGTGTCGGAAAAGTAGCTGTCGAAATCGTCTCTGCCCTGAAGCCTGCATATGCCGCCCTGTGCGAGATAGCTGTCGCTCTTGTCGGGCATGTCCTTGCAGATGATGAGGACGCGCCTATTTTTGGGGAGGTGCAGGGCGCAGTTGAGACCTGCCACGCCCGCGCCGACGATTAAGACGTCATAGTTGTTTTCAATTCGCATATATCTTTACCTATCCGCGCTTTAAGCGCGGGATTTTTTTGTTTGGGGGGGTATAATGTGGTGGGAATGTTAGAAGTGCAGACCGCATACCCTGTGGGATCCTTCGACTGCGCTCGACTTAAAAGTCTCGCTCCGCTCAGGATGACAGGTTGGGACGGGTGCGGTTTTTTGCTCATCACGTGCCG
The DNA here is from genome assembly GCA_947631325.1 of uncultured Clostridia bacterium. Classification (GTDB taxonomy): domain Bacteria; phylum Bacillota; class Clostridia; order Christensenellales; family Borkfalkiaceae; genus Coproplasma. The sequence continues at coordinate 32,991 of CANRKX010000009.1, forward strand.
TTGCCCATCATAAGCCGCGGCGCAGAGATGCGAGCAGAACAAGAAGCGCGAGGAAAACTTGAAGGAGTTTACAATGAAGTAAATGACTGAAAGTTGCCGCAGCGCGACACAGTTATGCGACGCAGATATGCGGCGCGTTTGCGGTAGCTTTATTGTACACATTTCCTTTACACCTGTCAAGTCATCTGTCAACTTTTTATAAGAAATAAGGCTATCCGCGAGAGAGAACGGCAAAAAAGACGGATGAAACGGGCAAAGTTTGGGAAGCGTGCGGGGTTGCGAAAGAAGGCGTAAAGGATGCGATCGACCGTTTTAAAAAAAATTGAAAGGGGTTTTCGACAAATTAACAGAAAAAGTATGCGAAATTCGGAAAGGGGTGCGCCATATCATAGAGCGTAAGGAGTTTTTTTTATGAAAGTTTCCGAATTGTACGGCAAAAAGGCGGTAAGCACCGACGGAAAAAGGGGCTATGTGCTGTCACTGAACGCGGCGGGCGGCAAGATTGAGAGCATTGTGTTAGCCGACGAGAACGAGAGGGAATTTACGGTGGACGTGCAGAATATTTTAAGCGTCGGCGAGGAGATTGTGTTCGAGGACAGGGAGAGCGCGCAGAGAGCCGCGAAGCCCATAAGATTGGGGCGGGCGGGCTTTGACGAGAGAGGGAAGTTTTTGGGGTTTTTGGAAGAGCTGACGTTGAAGGGGTTCAAGCTTTCGAAGGCGAAGATAGGCAAAAAAAATTACCCCGCGGACGGGGTTGTCTGGGGGGATGTGATAATCGTCGGGCGGACGAGGATGTTGAAGTGCGACGTTTTGAAGGACGGGAAGGTAATTTTGAAAAAGGGCACCGTGATAGACGAGGAGACGATGAGCGCCGCGCTTGAGGCGGGGGAATACGTGCAGACGACGTTGAAATCGCTGTGAGGGAAAAGGCGTTGGGCGTTAGCGGCAGAAACGGCGTTAGCGGCAGAGACGGGCAACCTTCATCCGTCTTTTTCTCGCTTTGCTACGAAAAAGACACCTTCCCCCTTTGAAATGGGGAAGGTTATAATGAGGTGGGATTATTAGAAATAATAACCGAGACCACGGTGGGATTCTTCCACTCAATCGAACCTGCTTCGCGAGGTTCTTAATCGCTCTGCCGTTTCCCAAAGGGAACCCTCGGTAGGGCGTCGCTTCGCTCGCGCGGGATGATAACATAGGACGGGCGCGGTTATTATTGTAAATCATAAGCCGTGCCCATAGAAAGCCGCGGTTCGGAGAAACGAGTTATGCAAGGAGAGCGCGGATTGACCCGACGGGAGCGTACAATGAAGTACGTGACCGAGGGCAAACGCAAGCGCGCGCGAGGGCGTTAGCCCGACGCTTTGTAGAAAAATTTTTCGCTGTATAGAGAAAAATTTTTCACAAACACAGTTATGCGACGCATATATGCGGCGCGAAAGTTATATATTGTACTTTGCCATTAATTTCAATATAGTATTGAAATTTTCGTTCAGAATTTCATTCTCCGCAGGGGAAAGATCGCCCTTGACGCGGAGGACGGCGAGGGTGTTTTTGAGCTTTTCAAGCTCCATTCTGTCCGTCTTGCCGAGGTCGCGGCTTAATAGCCTGTCGGTCACGGCAATCGCATGTTCGAGGCGGACGTTGGGTTGGGGCGCGTTCCTCGGCGGCTGGGGTCGGGGACGGGGACGGGGCGAGGTGACAGCCGCATCCTGCACTCTCACCGATCTGACGGGCTGAGGTTTTAAAGAAAGCCTTCGGCATAAAAATACCAATATACCGTATAGAAGATAGCCCGCCGCCCAGAAGAGAGCCGCCGAAAAGAGAGCGGACGGTATACTTGAAAAAATCGAAAAGGCAGCCAAGGTGAGCCCCGAATAGATATTGACGAGGCACAAAAAGGGGGTTTTGGAAGCCCGCCTTATTGAGGGCAAGCCGAGGGCGAGGACAAATACAATTAAGGCTATCGCGCCGAAACTGCCCCATACTATCCACAAGATCGTGTCGGGCGAAAGGGCGTTGAGACCATTTACAAGGCTGTCGAAAAAGGCATAAATCATAACGGTTTGATTATAGCCGCGGCAAAATAAAAAAGAGAGGATTTTTTATCGGAAATCCTCCCTTTTTGTCATAAGGCGATGACCCGCCTCAACCTTAAGTTGACGATGTATGCCGAGACGTCGCTTTCGGATATCTTCTTTATTACCGAGACTGCCTTTTTGTAGAGGGTGAGCTGGGGCGAGTAGCTCTCCTTTATGCCCTCGTCGGACTTGGAAGAATACTTATAGTCGATGATGACAGCCTTATCGCCATATAGAGACAGAAGGTCGATGGCGCCCTGAACGAGGACTTTTTCGTCGGAGTCGGCGCCGAGGACGTCGCGCGCGCTCAACATACACAAGAACTCCTGCTCCCTCAAGATCTCCCCTTTATCGTCTGCGAGGGCGGAAAAGACGGGCATATTCAAAATCTCTTTAAGCTCGCCGATATCCAATAAATCGCACTGCTCCTTGGGCATTTCGCCGCGGGATATGAAGGCTTGAAGCTCTTCTTCTATCCCCCCGCTATCCTTTATGGAGAAGTCGCAGAGCTCCAAAAATCTGTGATATGCCGTGCCGCGCTCGGCGTAACTTTCGGCGTCCTGCGGGAAGAGCTGCTTTTCGGCGAAATAGGGCTCCTCCTCGCCGCGCGATTTCAAGATTGCCGAAGCCGAGCTCTTGACGGGAAGGTCTATGCCCGACGATAAAGTGTACGGTCTTTCAAAGCGGGAGTTGATGCTTGCGAAGGTGTCGGGGTCGGCGGGGGCGGAGATATATATCTTTCTGTCGGTTATACCCGAGAATTCGTCGGCGGGCGGGAAGTCGCGGATCTCGACCGAGTGCATGTCGAAGAGGTCGCAATACCTCTTTGCGCCCAAGGCGTCGGCGGGGGAATAGTCGGTCTCCCCCTCCGCCATTATATGTAAGGAGTACTCGGCGCGGGTGCAGGCGACATAGAATAGGTTCAATTCGTTGACGAGCTCCTCGCGGTCGGAACGCATCTTTACAAGCCGCCTTAAGAGGGTGGGATAGACGCACATGCTATCCTCATCGAAACTGCGGGGGGCGAAGCCGTAGACGTCGTCGAAAGGCAATTCCTCGAACTCCCTGCCCTTGAAAGTGCGGCATACGTCGGCGATAATGACGACGGGGAACTCCAAGCCCTTTGCGGCGTGCATGCTCATGACCGTTATGCCCTCGCCCGAGGGGGAAGCCGCCGCAGCGCCCAAGCCCGTCGCCGCCCTGTTGAGAAAGTCCTGAAGGGGAAGGTGCGCCTTCGAGGAGAGGGCAAGGACGTTTGAGAGGGCGGAGCCGTCGCCCGAGCAGAGACGGGCTTCCATGCCGCCGTATGAGAGAATTTTATCTATGAGCTCGTCGGCATAAGCCACTTCGGAGAAGTCGCAAAGTTCCTTTAATATTTTATAGAAGGCTGCCAATTTGCGGGAGAGGGGGTCGCGCCATTCGTTAAAATAGCGTTCGCAACACTGATAAAAGGAGAGTTTTTGCTTGCCGCCCTTATACTTTATCCTTATCCTTGCGAGCTCGTCCTCGGAGAAGTCGCCCAAGGGCGAGAGCATGGCGGAGACGAGGGGGATATCCTGCGCGGAGTTGGCGATAAGAGAGAGGATATCGAGAATTGTCTTTACCTCGGGGCAATCGGTTAAGTTGCCCTCGTGCACGCCCGAAACGCGATAGCCTGCGTCGGTGAGGGCGCGGATTATTCCGTCGGTGGAGTCGCCCCTGTTCTTGCGGGTCAGAATACATATATCGCCCACCGAAATGGGCACATATGCGCCCGTTTTAGGGTCATAGCGGCTGCTTTGAAGCTCCTCTTCCACCGCCTTCAGGACGGCGAGACCCTCGCGGGTGTGGGTTATCTTTCTGCCGTCCGCCGCCACCGAATATACACCCAGCTGACGTTCCTCGCGCTCGTCCTTGCCGAAGATATCTATCTCGGCTTTGCCCGCGTCCTCGGGATAGGGCGCGCCCGAGCGCATTAAAGAAGTGGCCTTGAAGTCGAAGCCGCAGGTGTTCTCTGTCATAGCCGAAGAGAAGAGGGCGTTAACGAAGTCGATGACCCTTTTACAGCTGCGGAAGTTGTCGGAGAGCTTCAAAGCCGTGCCCTCTCCCCCCTCGTACCTCTCGTACTTCTGGGCGAAGAAGAGCGATTTGCTGCCGCGGAAGCCGTATATCGCCTGCTTGACGTCGCCGACGAGAAAACTTTCGCCGCCGAAGGCGGAGATAATCTCTTCCTGCACGGGGTTGACGTCCTGATACTCGTCAACGAATACGTATTTGAAGCGGGAAGTTATCTCGTCTTTGACCTCGCTGTCCGACAGAAGTTGAAGGGTTAAATGCTCGAGGTCGTTGTAGTCGAGCTTGTTCTCGTCGCGCTTGATTTGGGCATATATGCCGTCGAATTGCATTAAAAGGCGGGAAAAGGCGACAGCCGATCTGCCGCTCTCGAAAAAGCGGGCGCGCTCGGTTTCATAGTCGCATATATCCCCGCGCACGGCCGAATACTTCTTGGCGATATCGGCGCGGAAGGACTTATATCTTTCGTCTTCGTCGCCGACGACGCCGCTCTTTTTGCGGGGCTTGGGCGTCGTGGAGAGGGGCGGAAGGGTGCAGAATATTCCACCCTCCGCCGCGGTGGACAGGGCGTCTGTCATCTCGCGGAATATCGCCGCATAGGTTTCGCCGTCGGAAGCGGGATTGAAGGTGTTTGCGAAGGCGACGACGGCGTCATACAGCGCGCCGTACTTTTGGGCGGCAACCATATCGAGGGCGGAGACTATGCCGTCGAAGCCCTCCTGCGTGTACAAATTTTCGCACTCCGAGAGCATTTCGCCGTACCTCGCCACCGTGCGGACGCGCGAATAGCCGTCGAGGACGAGTTTTTTTAGGGAGGCGTCGCTCCTCTTCTTCGAATACCTCTTCAATAAATAGTAAAAGTCGGCGTTCTCCTCTTCATACAGCCTGTCGAAGAGTTCGTCGAGCGCCCTTTCGGTGAGCTCGCGCTCGGTCGAGTCGTCGCCCGACATTATCTCAAATCCGCCGTCTATGCCCAATCTGTAAAAATAGGTCCTTAAAAGCCTTGCGCATAGGGAGTGAATGGTGGAGATATCGGCGGAAGATATCTTGGAGAGCTGAAGCTTTATCCTCTCCCTATCGTCGGAAGTCGCGAGCTTGGAGATGAGGGCGGAGCGCAGCCTTTCCTTCATCTGCGCCGCCGCCTTTTTGGTGAAGGTCACGGCGAGCACGTCGTCGAGGTCCGCCCCCTCCTCCACCGCTTTGACGAGCTTTTCGATCATGACGAAGGTCTTGCCGCTGCCCGCCGAAGCCGATACTATTACCCTGCCGCGGCTTTCCACCGCGGCGCGCTGTTCTGCGGTCATCTCACTCATCGCCCTTTTCTCCTTTGACTATCGACGCAATCTGAGAGCACTTGACCGCCCCCGTCTTTCTCTCGCCGCCGTCCCTGCCCGCAAGGAAGCCGCAACTGCCGCCCATCTTGCAATAGGCGCACGCGCCCTCGGCAGGGGAGGGCTTCACGTTGCCCGAAATCATCTCCTTTACGCCGCCGTCGGCGACGAGAAGGGAATAGCCGAGGAAGTAGTTGAAGCTCTCGCTGTCCATGGCGCTGTCAATCTTTCTGCCCTTCAAATAGGCGTCGAAATACTCCGACTTCGCCCCCTCCTTTACGGTGTTGTCAGAAGCCCAGACGACGTCGTCGCCGCCGTCCATGAACCCCTCGAGGCGGAAGGTGCGGGCGGGCTTGTCGCCGAACTCGACCGAGGCGGGGAAATAATACGCCCCGACGGGTCTTCTGCCCTTGGACGCCGCGAGAAGATAGAGGGGAAGCTGGAGCTTGCGCCCCAAGTAATACTTGGCGGGAGAACAGTCGACAGCCCCCGTCTTGTAGTCGATTATCCGCACCATATCCCCGCACGAATCCACTCTGTCGGTCTTGCCGTATATATTTATTCCGCCGCTTAAGGGGATTTTCAATTCCAACTCCGCGTCCTCGACGCCGAAGGACGAGACGGCTAACTGACGGTACATTCCCGCCGCGATTTCCTTGGCTTCGTCCACCAATCTTGCGGCGGTGAACTTGCCGCTCTTTAAATCGGCAAGCGACGAATAGGGGGGCTCGCCCAGCTTTTTTAAGGCGAGTTTTTGGGCGCGGAGGGCGAACTCGTCCTCATTGGGAACGGACGCCGCCATGGGCGCGAGTTCCTGCAATACGCTGTGGATAAAGTTGCCCGTATCCACGGGGCGGACGGCTCCCTCTTCCCTTTCGCCCACCTTTAAGCCCTGCTTCATAAAGCCCATAAAGGGGCAGGAGAAATAGCTTTCGAGGGCGGTGGGCGTGACGCTGCCGTAATTTATATACAGCTCTTTTCCGCAGGTGAGGTTTTCCCTCTTTCTGCCCGCCATAGCCGCGTCCGCCTCCTCCTTTAAGCCGTGGGCGCACAGAGTTTTATAGACGGCGGCGAGGGCTTGGGGACCCGCGCCCGTCCTGAAAAGCTGTTTTAAGGCGGGGGTGCGCTCGCTGCAAAAGTAGGGAAGCGCCCTGCCCGTGCGCGAAATTCTGCGCATATCCACGGGCACGAGGGGAGCGCCCGACGGCGATAGGAAGAGAGCGCGGGCATAGGAGATAATCTCGCTCGGGGCGCACTCTCCGCCGTCGCCCTGTAAGGGATAGGAGAGATATAGTTTTTGTGAAAAGGCGCAGACGTTCAAGGCGGCGGTCTCCCTGCACCTCAAATTGACCTGACGGATTTTGGGGGAGACGTCGACGCCCGTCCTCATCAGAAAATCCATCTCCCTGTCTGTTATCAGGGCGGTGTCGTCGCCCGAACGGGGGGCGTCTTCCGTAAGGCGGGCCGCGAATACGATTTTAGAGCCCGTGTTCGCCGTGGCGCAGAGGTCGCCCACGAACACGGCGTCCGCCTTGGGGGGGATGAGCGATATCTTCATTGCGGCGAAGCCGCTCTTTAAAATCTTTATTACAGTCTTTAAATCCAGCCCCGCGCAGAGTTCGGCGGCTTCGTCGACGACCGAAAAGACGGCGTCGAGGGCGCGCGCGCCGAATGCGGCGTGGACGGGATAGCAATCGGCATATCTGTTTGACATGTCCTTTAACTTTTCGCCGACGGCGAAATCGTTCAAAAGCTGCTTGATACCGCCGAATATATCCGAATTTTCGCCCTTTGCGCCCGAGACGAGGGTCAATCCGCCGAGGAATTTCGTGCGCACCCTCTCTATGGCTTCGGCGTCCTTTGAAAACTTTGCGAGCAACTCACTATCGGGCTGTTTTCTCACCCCGCCGCGATAGCTTGCGAACCTTAAAAGATAGTTGCCGAACTCCTCCTTATCATTTTTCTCCGCACCAAAATAGGGCGAAAAGACGACGGCTTCGACGTCGCGGCGGCAGCCCGTCAGAACGCAGGTTAAATACGAGAGAATGAACGAACAGAGGGGATGCTCGGCAAGGGGGATGCGCCTGTCGGCATAGTAGGGGATTTTATAGCCCGCGAACACGCGGGAGAGCTTGCGCTCGGAGTCGTCTATATCGGGGAGCATTACGGAGATGTCGCCGTACTTTATGCCGTCGTCGAGCACGTGTTTTTTGATATTTGCAGCTATATATTCAAATTCTTCAATCTCGTCGGCCGCCGAGAAGAGATAGACGTTGCCCGTGGGCATGGGGGAGCCGTAAAAGCCCGAAGGATCGTACAGCCCCGTGCGGAGCTTTTCGGCTTCGGGGCACATGTTGCTCGGAAGGGTAAATACCTTGGCGCCGCCGAAGTCCCCGGAAGCCTTCAAAAAGGATGTCTCGGCTTCGTTGACGTATATATCCTCATTGCCGCCGATAAATATGCCCGAGACGTCGTCTGCAACCGACATCGTGGCGGAAATACAGCCGCGGGTCGCCGAGGTGAATGCCTGAAAAGCGAAAAATATTACGCTTGCGCCCTTTAAAAGCTTGCTGTTTTGGGCGGCGGGGGCGAGATTCAAAAGATAGCCGTTCCTATCGGTTTTTCCGCTCTTTTCTATAAAGGCGAGATATTCTGAATAGATTAAGGAGAGGTCCTTTAACTTTCCGCCCAAAAGTCCGCCCGCCTTTGCCGCGCCCGCGACCTCTTCGGGGGAGACGCCCGAGGACAGCAATAAGGCGATGGTGTCATAGACCGATTGGGCGGCGTCGGAGGCGTTCATACACTTGAATACCGTCAAGTCCCCCGACCTCTCCTCCATTATCCGCCTTACCGCCATGGCGGAGCCCTGCGCGCTCAAAATTGCGGCGGGCTTGCCCTTTTCGACGGCGAGGAAGCGCGGGAAGGTGTATACGGAAGCCGTGAAGCTCCCCCCCACCGCCGCGCACACCGTGCGCTCTGCGGCGAGAGACAGCCTGTCCTCGCAGAATATTACCGTTCTCTTACCCGAACTCTCGTTGAGGGCGACGCATTCTTTTAGTTGTGTGAGCGCCGACGGAAGCGACGGGCACCTGTAGAGGGATATCATAATACACATATTATAACATAACCTCGGGCTAAAATTAAATATTTTGGGCATAAAAGTTTTTACAATTGAGAAAAACTATGATATAATACCCACTGAAAGACAAATTTTGCGGGAATTATATGAAGAAATCTTTTAAAATTGCGGCTGTGATACTCTCCGCCGCCACAATAACCGCCGCGCTTGCGGGCTGCGGCTCGGGCTGTAACTCCTGTAACGGGCAGACGAGAAATCTCGCCTCGCTCCGCTCCAACTGGTATGCCGACACGACGTTCAAGAATATTCAACCCACCTTTATAGACGACGGAACGGGCGCGGGGGCGGAAAGGCTTGTGTACTCGGTGGAAAAGACGGGGGGCACGAACGCCACCTATTCCATAGACTATGCGGGCGGGAAGTACGAGACGTATTTTGCCGCCAAAACGTTCGACGACAGCCTTATAGACCAAGCCTTTAAGGACGGATACACGACGGCGGGAAATATAACGGCGTACTACTATAAGAGCGAGCTGTCGTTTGAGAGCGTTACATTTACCGTGGGCGAGACGAAGAAGGAGATAAAGGGCGACAGCGCGGTGACGGAGTGTTACTTTATGCCCGTCGGCGAGCATTTGAGACCCCTTTACGCCAAGTATTCGGTGAAGAGCGCGACGCCCACCAACTTAAACGTCAACTCCTTGGAGGGGGCGTACGTCGAGGTGGACTATTCGAGGGAGAGCTTCTATTCCTTCGACGGGGACTCCGTTATAACGAGGACGAAGGACAATATCGCCGATACAGCGGACACGGTGAGGGCGGACGGGCTCAATTCATACGCCGATTCGGTGTTCGACGTGGTGCAGCTGCCCATAGCGTTGAGGGCGATGAACGTGTTCTCATCCGCTCTTAACCAAAAGGTTGGGCTGTACACGGGCAACGGGATTGCGGCGTACAACTTCGTCGGGTCTACCTCTCCCCTTATCTCGGGAGACAACGACAAGAACGCGGCGCAGCTTGCGGCGGTGCAGAACGTATTGCAGAGCGCGGGGCTGTTTACGCCCGTTGCAACCGACGACGGGGTGAGCGCCCTTTCGACGGTGGCGATGAGCGTTTCGGGCGACGGGAAGATGCCCGGGGTGAGCCAGAAATACTGGTTTGCCGCCATTTTGAACGACAGGAACAACGAGGGCAGGGCGACGATGGTGAAAAAATCCGAACCTTTGCCGTATAACCTCGGCTCGCTCGAGTACGTGTTGACCGAAGTCGGGTCGACGCTGTGGAACGGGTAAAGGAAAAGTTCGGGAAAGCGATAGGCTGAAGGGGTCCCCCTGCGGCGCTTTGGGAAAAGCGCCGCAGGGGGATTTTTGTGGGGAAAGACGGGCAACCTTCATCCGTCTTTTTCTCGCTTTCGCTACGAAAAAGACACCTGTCTCGACGGCTGTAAGGTGTTTGACAGCCGTCTCGGGCACCGTGCGCGCGGACGTATGCGCGCACTCTTCTCACACAAAAAAACAGCGGGTGTCCGCTGTTTTAAGAATTTTGTGTTCGTCCCTTTGAAATGGGGAAGGTTATAATGAGGTGGGATTATTAGAAATGCCAACCGAGACCACGAGGGGGCCCCTCGACAGGCGCGCGGCGGTCAACGCCGCGCGCCGCGCAGGATGACAACTCTAACGAGCGGGTATTATTGATAATGGGAAAACGCGAAAGCGGGAGCGAGAAAATTGATAATTTTTTTAATTTGGGTATGTACAAACCCGAAAATAGATGTTATAATATATTGGATAAAAATTTCGGGGGAAAATTAATATGTCTAAAGACGTAAAAGACGTTAAATTCATAACCATGGGCGAACTGCTGTTGAGACTTTCGCCCCCCAACTACGAAAAAATACGCACCACCGACGAGTTCAAGGTGACTTACGGCGGCGCGGAAGCCAACGTTGCGGCGGCGCTTTCAAACCTCGGCGTGGACGCTTCATACTTCACCGTCGTACCCGAATCTTCCATAGGCAAGGCGGCGATAAGATATCTGCGCTCCAACGACGTGCACTGCTCGCCCTGCATATATTCGGACAAGGGCAGAATGGGCATATACTTCCTCGAAGAGGGGTTCGGCGTGCGCTCTTCAAAGGTGACATACGACAGAAAGGATTCGTCGTTCGCGACATACGACTTCTCCACCGTGGACTTCGAGAAGAAGCTTGAGGGGTTCACCTGGCTGCACCTGTCGGGGATAACGCCCGCGCTATCCCAAAACTGCCGCGACCTTATAATGTACGCCATAAAAGCGGCGAAGAAGTTGGGAATAACCATAAGCTTTGACTGCAACTTCCGCTCGGCGCTGTGGGGCTGGCAGGAGGCGCGCGACTGCATTACGGAATATCTGCCCTATGTAGACGTGCTTTTCGGCATCGAGCCGCTCAATCTTCCGGGGCCCGACGGCAAGGACTTGAAGGACGGGCTTTCGATGAATCCCTCATACAAGGAACAGGACAGGATATTCAGGGAGATTTCAAAGAGATTCGACATAAAGGCGATAGGAAGGCACGTCAGATACGTGCACTCGGGCAGTGAAAACAGCCTTAAAGCCTTCCTTTGGTATGACGGCGAGACGTACGAGAGCCGCACCTTCCGCTTCAACATTCTCGACAGAGTGGGCGGCGGCGACGCCTTTGCGAGCGGAATGATATACGCCATTATGCGCGATATGGAGCCCGACGAGATAGTCAACTTTGCCGTCGCTTCGTCGGTAATAAAGCACACCATGCACGGCGACTTCAACATAACCGACGACGAAGAGTCGATAATAAAGCTGATGAACCAGGAATACGATATAAGAAGATAATTGATTTTAAAAAAGTTAAGCCGCCCGCAGAGAGTTCTGCGGGCGGCGATTGGTTTTGCCCAAATTGTTATTACTTGATGATGTAGTAGACGGTCTTGTCGTTTTCAACGCCCTTTATAACGTACGAGTTGCCGATTTTTGTGGGCGAGCCCGCGGACGTGCTTACGGTCATATCGCCGATCTTTACGCCGTCAAGGGTGTATGCCGTAACGGTTGCGATCTGCGTTTCCATGTCGGGTTGTTCCATTTTCACTATGAAGCCGTCCAAATATTGAACATGCTCATTCTCGTTCGCTTCCTTTACGATTTCGGTTACGAGTTTGCCGTTGGGATTCTTCTTGCTGTAAATAACATCTGTATTACCGCTATATCCGGACGAAATAGTCATAACTATTGCTGTATCGTAGACATTAACTTTATATCCGCTGGGGCTATATAAATTAGGCAAATTCATTGCAATCTTGCCGTCAAAATCTATTGCGATAGTGTTATTGCCGTCTTGGGCGACAAGCAAGGACTGTTCTTCCCACAGATCGACATTGTTATATGGAATTGTTGCAAGAGTTGCAAGATTTTTATCAACTATACTTCTGCCTGCGAGGAAAGTACTGTCGGAGAGTTTGTATATATCAAAGACGTTAGCATTGCCCTTTACCTGCGACTGAACTTCACCGTTCTCGTCTATTATATAGTACATTGTGGGATTGTCCTGAACATATACGCCGTTGGTCTTCTGACCGACTTCAACCAGAAGGCTATCAAACTTATTGGTCGAATAGTTGTAGTATGCGCGTGAAATGGCATCAGATACAACGACATAATCAACGTCGAGCTTTTCGGGGTCTCCTCCCTCCACTACGTTGTAGCGATAGAGTTCGCTGTACGCCTTTCTCGTCATAGGAATTCCGCTTACACCTACTTCATAATTGTATCCGCTCGTCGCGTCGGATGAGACATAGGTCAACTGAGTATAGAACAGATAGTCGCCGACATAGCCCAACCTTTCTGCGCCGTTAAGCGTTATGGTATTGGCAACTTGACCGTTCTTGTAATAGGTAAGCGTTTCGGAACTTGAAGTAGTATCACTTACATATTCATAGTCCTTGAGGGAGCTCGTGTTGTCGGGATAGAGTTCGCTATTGTAAATTTCTTCCGCGGGCGAGAGCGATTCGCCTATATCATAGGGATATTCGGGCTCGGGAACTTCGGAGAGAGACTTCCAGGTGTAGACGCCCTTGGTATGATTATAGGCAAAGAGCTTTTCCACTTCCTTTTCGTCCTTGGTGTAGGTAAGGCTGAGAACAGTGTACGTAACTTCGTCCTCGGTGTAAGTCTGACGGGTGTTGGTGAGGGTATAATGGTCTTCCAATGTAAGACCGCTGTCAATTACCTTGCCGTCATAGCCGACGAGACTGTAAGTCTGCACTTCGTCCTTGGTTTCGCCGAGATAATATACATAGACATCTTCCCCATCGACGTTGCACGAGTTTCCGATACTCAACGAAGTCAAGCCCTTGTAAAGTTCCTTGTCGTTCTCGATATCATAGAGAATGGCTGAACCGTCATCCAAAACTACCTTGACGAAAGGTCCGCGCAACTCAACGACTTCCCTATAAGACTTTTTCACAATCTTGGAAGGAGCGACGGCGTCGTTCTGAATGCGGGTGAGCTTTTCCTTGGCATACGCAGAATCGAGGGGATGAGCGTAATTGGTTACGTCGAACGCTTCATAAGAGGTAGGCGTTGACGCGTTGTTGTCATTGTTGTCCTTCTTTGCGCAGGCTGCGAACGTGGACAGCCCGATTGCCGCAGCCGCAAGCACAGCGACGGCAGGTGCGAGTTTTTTCATTAATTTTTTTCTCCTTATTGAAAAATCACGGATATTATACTACCTTGGGGAGGTTTTGTCAATAGTAATAACTATAATTTTAGCTATAAATATCTTCTTTTTTAGTTATAGGTGTAATAAGATAGTGGGGAGAGAGACGGGCGGACTGCCGAAATGACCTTCATCCGTCTTTTTCTCGCTTCGTTACGAAAAAGACACCTTCCCCCTTTGGAATGGGGAAGGTCATAATGTGGTAATAATAATTTAGAAAAGCAGACAGCATACCCTGTGGGATTCTTCGACAGGCGCGCGGCACTCCGCTCTGCCGTTTCCCGCAAGCGGGAACCCTCGGCAGGGCAGCGGGCTTACGCCCTCGCGCAATATGACAGCATAGGACGGGCGGTCTCCCGAAACAACCTTCTCTCCCCCGAACCTTGGGGTTCGGGTACTCTCCCCCTTTGTAAGTGGGAAAGTTATATTAAGGTGGGATTATTAGAAGTAGTCGCCGCATACCCGATGGGATATTTCGACTTCGACGCGTTCCGCGTCTCCGCTCAATATGACAACAGGGAACGAGCTCGGATATTATTGTAAATAGGAAGCCGCGGTTCGGAGAAACGAGCGAGACAAGGCGAACGAGCGACGACCGCAGGGAGTGTACAATGAAGTACACGACCAAGGCGGAGTGAAGTTCAACACAGTATCGCGAAGTTTATACGAAGCGCGCTCGGTTGGAGCGGGGAACGGGGTAAAGGATATATATACAATGAATGTTGATTATAAAGCAATAGGCAGAAAAATTCAGGCGCGGAGAAAGGCGCGGGGGCTGACTCAAGAGGTGCTGGCGGAAAAGTTGGACGTGACTATAGGATACGTAAGTCAGGTCGAGAGGGGAATAACCAAGATAAGCCTTGATTTGCTTGCCGCCGTCTCTGCCGTGCTCGACTGCGATATCTGCGATTTGGTTGCCGACTGCGCGACGGGGAACAGATATCTCAATAACGAGGCGGCGGAAAAATTCGCGCTTTTATCGCCAAAAGAGAAGCGGCTGGTGAACGAATTCATGGCTCTCATCATTCAAAACAGATAATATAATAAAAAAAG
>CANRKX010000010.1 GCA_947631325.1 uncultured Clostridia bacterium
TTTTTTATTTTTTTAAAAAATTTTTTCACCTTTGGCGGGTTTTTTGGGGTTCTCCGCATACTTCGTGGGATCCTTCGACGTACCGCTGCGATAGCAGACTGCGCTTCGCTCCGCTCTGACGTTTCCCGCAAGCGGGAACCCTCGGCAGGGCGTCGCTTCGCTCGCACGGGATGACAGGAAGAGAGTGCCCCAAAAAATTTTCCCCCGAAATTGCGTTTGAAAGGCGGCAAATTGCGGTATAATTATAGTGAGCAAAGGAAGACGGTAGGCGTCGGGCAGCCGACGGTACTTTCAAAGGACGTTGCTTTAAAGTATTGCGGTTGAACCGACCACCGCAGCCTCCCCAAGTTATAAAAAAATTTATAATTTTAAGGAGATAATGCTATGAAACACTATTTGCAACCCAGACGTAACGACAGCGATAACCTCGGACTCTTTGACGTCTTTGACGACTTTTTCAAGCCCATGTTCTTTGACGAGAGCAGTGATTTGAGGACGGATATCAAGGAGACCGACACAACTTACGAATTGGAGCTTGCGCTCCCCGGATATTCCAAGGACGAGATAAAAATTTCGCTTGAAAACGGTTATATCACCGTGAACGCGGCAAGACAGAAAAAGGAAGAAAACGGCAAGAAGTATCTGCGCAGGGAGATTTCGGAGAGCACTTCGAGGAGCTATTATGTCGGCAGCGACGTCACCCGCGAGGACATAAAAGCCAAGTTCGACAACGGCATGCTTATTTTGACGGTGCCCAAGTCGCAGCCCAAGCAGATTAAGAGCGATTATATTGAAATCGAGTGACGATTTTAAAAAAAATTTACAGGTCCCGCGCGGCAACTGCCGCGCGGGACCTTCCCTTTTTCTTCGCTTTTTTTTATATTCCTTATTAATAATAAATATATATAAAGCCGTTAAATTTTGTGCTTTATGGAATTTTCGTAATAGCCGTACAGCCTTTGCCAAGCTTCGTTGACGTAAGACGTGCGGTCTTTTATCCCTAAACTTACAAGCTTTTCGCATATCTTATCGCCGTCGGCGGGCATGGCTTCGGCGCCGTCGAAAGTGCCGTTGGAGTAGCCGTTATACATTACCCTCACAAAGGAGTTTCTCGGCGCGGACGAGCTGTTTGTGAACAGTGAGTTTATCGCCTTTTGGCTGTCGCTCGTAAGGCTCTCCGCCGCCTCGCCCGAAAGGGGCAAAAGGGTGGGCATAATTACATACCACATGTTATTTTCGGGGTTATCCACCTGTTGATAGACGTGTTTTATTATCCCCGCCCTGTTTATCGCGGCGTCGACGACGCTTGCGCCCTTCAGCCCGCACTCTGCGGTACACTGGTACTCAAACCCTTGGTCCTTATTGCCGATGGGGAGCGCGGAGCCGATGACCTTGCGCGCATAGTTGGTATAGTTCAGAGTATATGCGCCGATCGTGTTGCCGCCGCCGAAGCTCTTGCCCTTGAAGCAGTTGAGGTTGTCGTCGGTCATTATGGGGATAGATCTGCCCGAATATTCCAGCCCCTCGTATACCTTGCCCTCATAGACGAAGCAGCTGCCGTCCATCGACTCGTACTGCGCGTCGAGATAGTTGGTCTCGTCGGCAATCTTATGGAATTTGCGGGTATCGGAGAGGTCGGCTTCGGCAACTTCGGTCGCGTACCACCAACCGTCGGGGCTTGAATTCCCCGTTGTAGACCGCGGTCCGTAAGTCATAAGTATCTGCCCGTCCTTCGAGAAGAGGAAATCGATAAACGCGAGCACTGCGGACAGCCTTTCGGGGCTGTTTGAAACGCCTTGATAGGGGATGCAGAAGCCCGTATTCTTTACCGAACGCCAGCTCTCTGTAAAGCGCATTATCTTATTCGCGCCGTCGTTCCAACGCGAAACGGGGGTGATTATGGGTGAAAATTCGTAATCTTGGGGTATATCGTACGTGCCCACGGGAATTTCGGGGTCGAGGCGCAGTTCATACAGCGTCTGCGTCTGCACATAGTCGTGTTCCATGAAGTACACGGGTCCGAGATTGGAGACGTTCGTGGTGTATACCGACCTGTCCGTGCCCGTCGCGTCGCCCGTGTAGAGAAGCCCCTCTTTGGCGAACGCAGAAAGCCTGTTCATGGCGTCCCAAGCGTTCTTGTCGGCGCGGGCGTCCTTCACCTCGCCCTTGTCGTCTATATACGTGAATTCATATCTCGATTCCAGCCCGCGAACGCCGTACAATTCGCCCGCAAAGGCGTACATATCGGCAATTCTCTGGGTGAACGAAGAGCGTCCGCCGAAGGCGTAAACGTCGCTCAACCACTGTTGACTGCTTATTGAGCCCGCGTCGCTCAAAATGTCTGCGCAGGTGACGACGCATCTGCTCATCGCCGCAAGCAAATCGACATCCCAAGCCGCAGTCGCGCCGCAGAATACGTCCGAGCGGTTGAGCCCCTCGCGCCCGTAAAACGACCCGCCGTTGCGGTCGAGATAGGCGACGTCGATATAGTCGCAGACCATCTTCAAAAGTTGCTCGCCCTTGACGGCGCCGCCCGTCTCGTTGATGACGAAGTTCTGCAAATCGACTATATTGCCGCTGTTGCCGCCGTAGGGCTTGCCCGCCGCCTCCACTATATCCTCATAGAGCGGCTCGCCCGCGGTGGTTGCGCACTTTTTGGCGTTGTCGTAGTCGACAGTCAGTTTGACCGTGCGCGACATTCTGCTGTCTGCGGGGTCTATGACGTCAATCTGCCAACTGCCCTCCTGCCCCATAAACGACGTTATGTATGAATGTGTGCCGTCGATAATTACGTTGTCGCCCGTCTGCCCGCTCTTTGTGGAAATAGAGCCCTGCGAGCCGTTCTTCGCCTCTGCCTGTTCCGCAAACGTCGAGGTGACGTGTTCCTCGGTGAAATCCACCTTGTCGAGAAGCTGCACAGCCCAGCTCTTCTGCGCGAGGACGTACTTTTCGATATCGTCGTTGCCGTCGAAGTAGGGGGCGTAATACATCGCGCCCGTGTCGGTGTCGGTCGTGAGCGACATGTAGATTATGGGGTTCTCCTCCAAAAACGCCTTATAGTTGGGCATATAGTCGAGATAGAGACTCAAATCGAGAAATCTCGCGTCGGCGGAGGTGTTCTGCATCGTCTGAATGGCGGCGCAGGAACCCGTTATTATATCGAAATCCCACACGCAGTGCTTTTCGTCCGAAACGAGGTTGCCGTTTTCGTCGACGTACAGCCTTTCGTCGGAGGGGTCGCTTATCAAGTCCTCAATCGACGCGTCCGATTTTGCGGGGACGTATCTGTCGATCAGGTTTACGCGAAGTTTATCGCCCAACGCCTTCCACGTGGGTTTGAGGTCGCCCTGCCTGTATGTGTTGCCGTCGGGCAGAGTCACCTCGTCCTCGGTGCGCGCCGTCAGCGTATTCTGCGAGGAAAAGGAGATAGCTGTGTCGGTGCTCGTTTCATAGCCTATATTGCAGTATAAATCCACCTTGTTGCGCCAATACAGCCTGCCCTCGGAGTCGAGGTTGGGGGTTAAGAGTTGCTGTGAATAGTTGGTTGTGACGCCCGGCGTACAGCCCGCGATTATCGCCATGGGAGCCGCCGCAAGCGTCAGCGCGACGCTTACTGCGGCAATTCTTTTGTACTTACTCTTCATTGCCCTCTCCTCCCGCGTTCTGCGCGTCATTGCCGTCGGTTGCGGGCTCCGCGGTCTCCGCGGTCTCCGCGGCCGTATCCTGCTGCGTCTCTTCCGCGCGGTTGCGTCCGAAAGGCATCGTCATCTTGCCGAATACGGCGTCGATATCCTCCTGCGAGACAAAGTGGTCGTAGAAGCCGTCGGGGTCGGTATCCTCTTCGTCAGCCGCGGCTACGTCACCCGCCGTAACGGGCAGGGCGGCAATGGCTTCCGCACTCGCCGTATAGGGCAAGCCGTTGCCGTACTGGGGCGGCAGATATGCCGAAATGGGCTTGGAAGTTATGTTCATTATGCGCTCGAACAGTTCCTTCCTCCTCTTGTGCGCCCGCCATGCGAGTATGAAGATCAAAAGGAGTATTGCGAGCAGTATTACTATTCCCACCACTATGAGCACGATGGTAAGAATACGCATATTGAGCGTCGCGGGGGTAGTGAGCGAGAAGCCGTTGGGCGAGCCCAATCCCGCCTGTCTATGTATTGTGGGCTCGGGTGCGATTGCCGCGCGGGGCAATACCTCGAACTCGTACTTGCTCTCGTGGGCGTTCCAGTTGGAAGCTTCGGGAACGTATACCTTTACATAATACTTGCCCACCTTGAAGGTGCTTTCGGTGTACTCCTCGGTGCAGTCCTCGTCGGTGAAGTATTTGATTGTATAGCTGAAATCGCCGTTGTCGAAAGCCTCGAGGGGGGTTAAAACGGGCTCTTCCGAGGCGGGCTCTCCCTCCGTCCAGTCGGGGCGATAGTACTCCGTCTTGAATTGGAAGTCGCCGGGAATGACCTTTATCGTGAACTTATAGGTTGCCGTCGTGCCGCCCACCGTCGCATAGTTTGCGGCGGATATGCGGTAGTACACGTCATAGGCGATTACCTCGTTATTGTCGTCTCTCAAGACGTTTACGAGCATGCCGCCGAGCTCTTCGATTATCTCATCCTCGGTCATAAACTTGCTGTGGTTGACGCTGTAAGTTATGTCGTAACCCGTGGAGTAGTAGTCCTCGAATTGCTCGTCCTCCCAGCCCGTGCCGCTCCTTAAATCGGCAATTTCGGGCACCGACAGCGACACTTCGGGGAGCTTGATAGACCCGTCGTACTTAAATTCGTACTCGCCGCCGTTTTCCTTGAAGAGGTCGGACGTATCAAAGGTCTTTGCCTTGACCGAGAAGCGATATGACTTGTCGAGAGCAGTTCCCCAAACGTTCTGGTCGGCATGCAGTGTAAGGGTGTATTCGCCCGCGGGCACCGCCTTGTTTATCCACTGCTCGAAGTCGAGATATCCGAATTCTACCAATTGCGAAGTTGCCCTTGCAGCGACAGACGCGCTCGAATTGCTCAGAATGGCAAAGGTTATCTGAGGATTTGCCAAGACATCGCCGCCTTTATTCTTGACTATGGGTTTGGAGACGTTGGGCGATGTGCCGAAAGTCCACCTCAACGGCATGGTCCACTCTTCTCCGTCCTCGTCTGTAATGGTAGGCGGGTCTATTGTTATTGTGCCGCTCGTCCAACCGCCTTCATGTTGACCGTCGTCGGTATAATTATCCCATTGGATGATATACCATATTTTCGTAATCGTGACATAGCCCTCTGTTCCGTTTATATCAATGGAAAGATTGCGCTTTGTCAATTCGTCCGACGGCAGTGTGGTTATGAACTCATAATTTTCCCTTTCGGTAAACGTCAATCTGATTTTTGTATCATGCCGTCCGGGTTTTGTGCCGAAATTGGGATAGTTTTCCTTTTCGGGAACGAAATCGGTATAAATCGCCTTACCGGAAGGGGTTTGAGGTACTTCGTTCATAATTACGGCATCTGGACCGACGGCAATGGTACTGCCGTCGCCCTGTACGGAAGCGTTTTTGAAATCTTTATTCGCTCCGTCAATCTCGCCCGTAAAGTCGTTGAGATACTGCAGCTCGGTCTCGCCCGTGTCGGCGTCGGGCTTGCTGTACGCCCAATCCATGTCGGCGGCAATCTTCTTGCGGTCAATATTCACGTTAATTTGAATATTTTCCTGCCATTTGCCGAGCGAGGAGACGAGGTTTAGTTCTATCTGATAGCTCCCCGCATTGCCGACCGCAGCGGGTTCCTTTGTCGTTCTTCCGCCGACGGGCGTATATTGCCAGCCCACGACGCGCAGTATATCCGACTTCAATATCGTCGCGTCGTCGTCGACGTCGATATTCAAGAGATTGGAATTTATGTAATTGACTATATCCGCAGGTCTCGCGTTGGCAAGCTCAAGCACGGGCACGTCGCCGTAGACTATGCCCGAAAGGGTCTTGGGCGTGAAGTCCGAAGTCGCATAGAACTTCGCATACAGATCAATCCTCTCCGTGCCGCCGCTCAAGAGGGCGTTCACGCTCTCAACCGTCGCCTGCGCCGCGTTGGATTTGTTGGAGATACGCCAAACGGTGGTATCGTATCCATCCATCGCGCGCGAAACGGAAGTTATGTTTCCGTCCTCGCCCCAGCTCCAATCGCTGTTTTTGATATAGGAGAAAGTCCTCTTATACAGCCTATCCTCGGCGACAAACGTGCTGTCCGTGCCGTCCTGCATAATCTTGTGATAGGTTATGGGGATAAGATAGGTTATCTGCTCCTTGGGGAGTTTGCTCTGTTTTATTATCGTATCGTATACGCCCTTGCTCGATGCAATCAGCGTCGCGCTCTGCGGCAGATTGGAAAAGGCGTTGGTGCCGTAATTGGCGTTGTCGGGAAGATATATGAATTCCAGCGCAGAGCAATTCTGGAAGGCGTTTACCGATATGGTCTTGACGCCCGCGGGAATTATCAATATGCGGAGAGCCGCATTGTCGGTGAAGGCATATCTTCCTATCGTCTTTAAGTCGGTTGAAAGGCTCACGCTCTCAATCGAGCTGCAGCGGTCGAAGGCATAGTCGCCCACCTCGGTAACGCCCGCGGGAAGCACGACGTCCGCGCCGCTTCCGCCCGTGTATTTGACGCTCTTCAACAGCGTGCAACCCGCAAAGACTCCCTCTTCTATCTTGGTGAGAGCCGTCGACAGCGTCACATCCTTCAAAGCCGTGCAATTTTCGAACGCCCGCGCGCCCATGTCCACGACATTTTTAAGGTCGACGGAGTCGAGAGCTATGCACCCCTTAAAGGCGTATTCGCCTAACTTCTGCGCGTTTGCGGGGATTGTGAATTCGGAGAGATTTACGCAGTTCTCAAAGGCGTGCGCGCCGATTGTGGTGACCGAGCTCGAAAGGCTCAGCGCCGAAAGCGCGTTGCAACCCGCAAAGGCATAGTCGCCTATCGTCAAAATCTTGCTGTCGGGCTGTATGCCTATTTGGGTGAGATTTGCGCAGTCCTTGAACGCCCTTTCGGGTATTGCGGAGAGGTTTGCAGGCAGTGTTACGCTCTCCAAGTGCGACCCCTCGAAGGCTCCCGCGCCTATATTTCCGCCGCGCAGGGTAAGATTTGTGAGATTTGCGGGCACCGTGCCGCCGAACACCGTCGCAAGCGTCGCCGTCTCGCTCGAAGCTTCGTTTAAGCCGAGGAAGGGAAGGGTGAGCTCTTCGAGGTCTGTACAGCCCGCCAGCGCGCCGTCCGCAATGCTCGTCATATTCTCGGGCAGTATAATGGTCTTTAAGTATCTCGCGTTTCTGAACGCGTTGCTGCCCAAAGTGTCGGTATTGGTGAGTTCTATCTTGGTAAGACCCGTATATGACCCCATGCCGTTATTTTCGTCGGTGACGCCGAACATTACGGCGAGGTCGGTACGGTTCTTGACGTTTGTAACGCCGATAAAGGGTATGCTCAGCGATTTGAGCCCCCTGCAGTTTTCAAAGAAGTGGGCTATATTCGTCGCCGACGAGCGGAACATCTCGACAGAGGCGGGCACGGTCAGATTTTCAAGCATCTGGCAGTTGGCGAACGCATAGTCGCGCACTTCCGAAAGCCCGTCGGGGAGATTTATGAAATGCACGTTAGAAAAGCCGTCGAATGCGCCCACGGGGAGAATTTTCGACCCGTCCGCAAGAATGTTGTAGCCCGTAAGATTAATCGTATTCAGACCGACGGGGACATAATAGCTTCCCCATGTGCTGACGCTCGTGTTTGTCTCGCTCTGTTGATAGTGGACGGAAAACTGAGTATATCTGTTGTTCACGCTGCTCGAAACATAGTCTTGGGGCGTCGTTCTGCCGAATAAGTATGCAAGCGTCGCGCTGTAACCCGTCCTCGTCTCCACGCTTGCGCCTGTATAAGCCACCGTCAGCTCGCGCAGTTCGGCATTGCCGCCAATCGCGCCCTCGCCTATCGATTTGACTGCCGACAGGTCAAGACTTGTGAACTTGACGCCGAAGAAGGCATACTTGCCTATATCTATATTCGCGAATTTTTGGAAATCAAAAGTCAGATATTCGGCACAGCCGTTGAAAGCATAGTCGCCCACGCTCGTCAGCGTTTGCTCCTCGGGGAACACTACCTCGTTGAGTATACTGCAACCCGAGAAGGTGTATGCGGGTATGGCGGTAAGGCTCTCTATCCAATATGCCTTTGTTATGTTTTTGCAGTTGACGAACGTGTAAGTGCCCAAACTCTTTATGGACGAGGGCAGCTTTATCGCCCCCTCCTCCGCGGGCTCTGTGCCGTACGTCACGCTCGAAAGATTTGTGCAGCCGTCGAATAAATGGTTTATGTTCAGATTTTCTATATTGTCGGGCAACACGATGGAGCCGAGCGAAGCGCAGTTCTGAAAAACGCCCTCCGCATAGGACTTTATCTTCGACACGTCGTCGAAATCCACCCTTTCAAGAGCTGTACAGCCGTAAAACAGCCGATAGGCAAGATTTGTAATACCCACCGGTATATTTATTTCCGTAAGCGCGATACAGCCGTAGAACACATTCTGTCCGAGCGAAGTGAGACCAGCGGGCAGATATTTGCCCTCAGCGGGCAGAAGTTGCAGCTTTTTACAACTGTAAAAGGCGCTGTCGCCTATGGACGTGACGGAAGAGGGAATGGTAAACTCCCCTATATTGGTTTCCTGTAACGCAGCCGTTCCTATAGATCTCGGTTGGTATGTTCCTTTAAATTCTATATTTTCGAGAGCGTAATCCCTATAGAACATATAATTGGATATCGCCTGCGTGAAATCGCAATCGAACACGACTTTTTTAAGCAAAGGGCAATCCCTGAAAACTTCCGTGGGCGTCGCTCCCTCCTTAAAAGAATTGACGGTTGAAGGGATTGTCAATTCCGTTATCTTCGAACAGCCCCTGAACGCGCTGTCGCCTATCGTTTCAAGACTTGAAGGCAACGATAACGATTGCAAGCCCGAGCAGTTATAGAATACGCTCGCTCTTATAGCCGTGACGCTCGAGGGAATATCAATCGATGTGAGCGCCTTGCAACCCGACAGAGAACTTGCGCCCAATATTGTGAGGCCGCTCGTCGGCAACTTTAAAGTGCTGAGACTGCCGCAGGCGTTGAAGGTGTTTTCCTTTAATTCCGTTATTTTCGTCGCGCTCAAATCTGCGCCCGTCATAGATGAACAGTAATAGAATGCGCTATTGCCCAACACCGTAATGCTCGAGGGCAAGGTTACGGTCCGCAATGCGGTATATGAAAACGCCGAAGTCCCTATGGTTGTAAGATTTGTGCCGCTAAAGGTGACTTCCCCGAGACCGCTGCAATAATAGAATGCACTGTCGCCTATTGACGTGACGGAAGAGGGAATCGTGATTTCAACGAACGCCGTGGAGTTGCAGTAATTGAAGGCGTTTGCTTCTATCTTTTGCAAGCCGTCATTCAACGTCACAACATGTAGTGATTTGCAACTTTGAAATGCGCCGTCCCCGATGCTCGTCACGTTTGAAGGTGTTGCAATCTCCCTCAAAGCCGTGCTGTTGAAAGCGTGCCTTCCGATAGTCGTAAGGGGTGTGGGCAATGTCACAGCGGTTATGTTGGAATCGCCTTCAAACGCGCTTTCGCCGATCTCTGTAAGCTTGTTGCCGAGCTGCACGTTCACAAGCGAAGTACAGCCGCTGAAAGCGTTCTTGGGCAAAATCGTCATTGCTCCGTCAACGCTTATGGTGAGCTCTGTCAGGCTCTTGCACCCCTGAAACGCGCCCGCGCCCATTGTCGCAACGGCTGTCGGAATGGTTATTGTTTTCAACGACGTATTACAGAACGCCTGCGAGTCTATGTTTGTGACAGACGTCGGTATGGTTATCGAAGATAACGCGGGGCACTCTGCAAAGGCTTCCTTGGGAATGCGTGTAAACTCCGAAGAGGTTGGCATTGTGACCGTGGTAAGCTTATTGCAGGAGTAGAATATTCTGCCGTTTGACGTGTCGCCAAGCGTTTTGACGTTGGTCAAATCAATTGACTGCAACGCGTCGCAACCGTTGAATGCGGAGTAATATATTGTCGTTACCGTTGAGGGCAAACTGAACGTTTCAAGCCCTGTGCAGTCGGCGAATGTGTTCGCGTGAATAGTTTGAATTTGTTCGGGCAGAGTGATCGACGTAATCATATCCAGTTTGTTAAAGGCGCCGCTCAAAACTCCGCTTGAAGCATCCGAAAAATTCTTTCCGCCCGTTATCTTCACCGTCCTCAACGACAAGGGCATGTAGTTGCTGCCCCAACTTGACGACGTTGAAGTATCGACGCTGTAATAGTAAGAAGAAATACTTTTCATGCCCGTGCCCGAGCCGCCGAAAACGTAATTCAACAGCGTATCGGCGCCCGCAACAGCTTTTGCTTCGCCGCCCGCAAAGGGTGCGGTGTATGATTGCAGCGAGCGGAAATTTTCAAACGCCTTTGAGCCTATCTTTTTCGTCCTGTCGGGCAAAACAAGTTCGGTGACCGCAGAACAGCCCGAGAACGCGCCCGAAAGGGTCGTGGAACCTGAAGCGATACTTCCGCCCGAATATGTACCGTTACCGCAGATTGTAAGGCTCTCCTCGCCGCCTTCCGTAAACGTAATCGTCTTGAGCTTGGAAAGCCCGAAGAAGGCTTCGGGTCCTATGTATTGGACGGTATTGGGAATTGTGACCGAAGTTATATTTGCGTACACGGCATTTCCGCCGTTCGTCGAAGCGTTTTTAAACGCTCTCTCGGCAATGGCTTGAACTCCCTCGGGTATAACGATTTCGATATCCCCCGAATTTCCTTTAAGTCCGCTGAGCACGCTCTCGCTTAATCCCTTGACTATTTTGTCATAGGGATCGCCGCCGCCTGAACTGCTCGTGTCGGGTCTTGCGACTTTGCCGCCCGTCTCCGCTATATCAAAGTCACCCTCGCTTTGATATGTATGCGCAGCCGCACGGGTGTCCGCCTCGGCGAGCGAGGATTTCGGCGCAACATAAAAAGCAACAACAGCCGCCGCGCACGCCAAAATAAGGCACGCGAACAATGCTATTGCCGCTCGGTATAGCTTACTGAATGTGTGATGTCTCATTTTTTCTCCCTTATCATATAACATTTCGTGGTGCGGGAGGACTGCGCCCTCCCGCACCGAGGGCATAAAAAATGCCCTCGCCATTCGCGAAACTTACGTATTGCCTGTGCAATACCTATAATCTATTATAACTTATCCTCGCCCCTCTGTCAATAGCCGACCTCAAAAAAAATTTGATAATTTCAAATATTGTTATATATTAACAAATGCCGCAACGCAAAGGCGGGGAGCGCGTCATTTCCGCGCTCCCCGCCCTCAAAATTTTGAATTATCAGAATTTGACTTCATTTGATTTAGCCGTACACTCAATGGAATTATTATTTTTATCAATAGTTATTGTAAACTTAAATTCCACCTGCGCATTTGAATAGCTAGAGATTAAACTGCGTGATTCAGTATAGCTATTATCCGTAACAAATCCATCCGTTTTTTCAGAACCGTCACAATAATATTTAAACTGTACACCGGTGATTCCAGCTCCGGACAACGCCCCAACAATAGCACTACTAAAATCAAAGTCTTTATTGACACTAACGGTATGTTTATATGTCACAAAATTGTAATCTTTACTTGTTGTCACCGCTTCGCTCAACTTGCTGTTATAAATCCAAGCCGCTTGAAGAGTACCATTTAAGAGTTCCTTATCTGCAAAGTCAACCTTTTCAACCTTTCTCCAACCGTCCTTGGAGCTACCGATAAACCAACCGATAAAGGTATATCTGTCAACGGAAGGCGGCGTGCTCAGCCCGTCTTTATCCGAAGTTTCAATGTCGCGTTCCCCGTTATCCCCTTCAAAACCTACTACGCTTTGATAGTGTAACGTCGCCGAGAATGAAACGTTTATCTGTGCACCGTTCTCGTCAATCGCTGCCGAAACGCTTCTTGTTAACAGGCTGTCATAGGAGCTATCGTTGTTGTAAGAAGGCAGTGCGGGAATCTGAATTGTAGTATCGCCCGTCACGGTCTCCGTTTCCGCAAAGTTCGTGCCGCTTGCAATAAACTCGACGCGCGAGCCGTACAGCATGGTTTTTTCGTACTTATAGCAACCGAGCTGCCCGTCAAATTGCCAATCAACACCCTCAATTTCGTTGTCCGAAAGGAATGTTACCTGATAGCTCTTTATGTACTGTTGCGCATACCAATTGTAGCCGTCGGTCATGCTTTCATCCCAAACGCTGTAGTACTCGTCGGGATTTTGGTCTATTTCGGGGAAAGGTTGCTCTTCTTCGCTATACCAAGTGCCGCTTGCGTTGCCGTCGTTGCCCGTTGCAATCATCAGATTGCGGCTTTCAATCAACTGAACGCCCTCCCTTGCCGACCTCAGATAGAAGTTGAGAGACTTGCCTTCGGCTTCGAGGAATTGCTTTTCCGCCCAGCCCTCGCTGTTTAGCTTATCAATCATCTTGCCCATACCGACCTCATAGCTCGATACGGTCTCCGCAATGGTGCTATCCGTTTTATTTTCAGCGCCGTCCGATATTCCGCCCGGATTATGCCAAGTAAGGTTGAGAGATAGCGTAAGTTTCATATTGCCTACCGGCAACAAAATTTCACACATCGGTATATTGAGTACACGAACAAGTCTGTCGCCACCCGTCGAAAGATTTATTACGAGACTGCCGAGTATTCCGTTGCTGAACGACCTACCGTCCAACGTAAGATTCCAATTATCCGCACCTTCCGCAACCGAATAGGTGTACGATTTGAGAACCTCCGCAACTATCGTGCCATAGTCCTTCACCTCTTCGGTAGTAGTGTTACTGTCGGAAGGGTCTGTACCCGCTTCGCTTATCTTATTATTGATAAATTCGCCGAAGTTGAGAACAAATCCGAGCTGTCCCAACATATCGCCCATGAAGCTGTCGAGCGGCATTGCGCGATATAACGTAACAGGAGTATCATAATTTTGTTCATTGAAACCTATATCTAATTCACCTAAATGGTATGTCTTAAAATATGTATACTGTACACGCTTCATATATACCATATTATTTTTAATGGTAATATCCACGGTAGAGTCGCCGTTAATGGCAATAAGTGCCAACGAAAAACCGTCATATTCTAAGCGGAGATTTATTCCGATATCGCCGTTTTGGTCAATACTTACAGATATTGCTACCAAATCTATCGTGACATCAACCAGACCGAACAAATCCGCATTGACACTGCCGTCTATGTAGAAGTTTCTGTTGACCACATAGTTGGGGTTGGGCTCGCCGCTCATCACCTCTTGATTTTCGGAAGCGTCGCCGACAATGCTGTTGACAAGCGATATGAGCAGATTGTCTGCGCCGTCAAAATCATAATAATATTTAGTGATATTTTCTTTATCTTCTTCGTTTTTGGCAGCTCTTTGGCTGACTCTTGACTGTGCTTGATTTGCGGCATCAACCATAGTCAACCCCTCAAGAGGATTGGCGGCGACAACCTCGTCATAGGTGAGCGCGGCTTCAAAATCCACCGTGGTGCCGTTCACCTTGAAGTTGACGAGCGACAGAGCCGTAAGGCAGGGGTTCTCGCCCGTCTCTCTGCCGAGATTGAGCTCGATATCGCCCAAACCGCCGCCGAGAATTGCGCCGAGGTCTACAATCACGTTGAAGTTGCCCGTCTGCTTGTCGTAATTCAACGCCTTTACAGCCTTGCCGTACTCGTGCGCCGTCTCCGTTCCGTTGTCCGTTGACTGCGCCGTTGCGGTATCTGTCGCCCCGTCTGTCTTTCCGTTCACAAGGTCTGCGATTTTGGATAAATCGAAGCCTATCATATCCTTGATTCTGTCCATCAGCTCCGAGCCGAGGGCGGTGAACTTTGCCGCCACGTCGGGCGCCAGCCACTTGGAGACGAGGAAGTCGTCTATCGTCTGATTGTCTATGCCGAAGAGCTTCAACGCCCCCGACAAAAGGGTCATTATTTCGTCCGCAGGCGCGGTGAATACGAGGGGATCGTACTTTTCATCGTCCTGCTTGAATTTGGATATGGACACCACGAAGTCAAGCACTCCGTCGCCGACAGATTCTTGCGTTCTCTCCCTGTCGTATACGGTTATATCGAGATACAGGCTGTCTTCCTCGGGCAATGTAGCTTCGAGCGCGACGCTCGCCTTTATGTAAGCCGAACTGTCGATAACCACGCTCTTATTCAATAACTTTATGAGCAGTAATTGCCCGTCTGCAAGGCAGTAGTCTATCGACGCGTTGAAGTTATATTTTATTCCGCCGACTTCTGCATATTTTTCCTCGTCCGAGCCTATCGTGCCGCTCAGATTGAAGCCGATATTCCTCTTTTCGAGGGTATTGACCGCCGCCGTGACATAGCCCAACAGCCCGTCAAGTTGCTCCACGTCGAGATATTGGATATCGGGCATTGCGGGCAATTGGTCGGCATATATGTCCGCTCCGAGCTCGGCGGAGACAGTCACTCCGTCCAACTCCGCGGCGAGCGAAGCCCTCGCAAAGCCGCCGTTCGAAGTGTCGTCGCAGAGCTCGAGCTCCAAGCCGTAAAGCCCTATGCGCACAAAGCCGCCGTTTGCGCCCGACTCAATGGTCATGTCGTTGATTAAAGATACTATATCCAACTTATCCGCGCCGTCCGTCTCGCCGTCGTCTTTATCGCCCGAAATGAGTCCCGAAAGAAGTTTTGAGAGCGCGCCGCTCGTTTCAGAGCCGTCGCCCAAGAGCCCCATAAGGTCGCTTATTCCGTTAAGCTCGGGCAGGGGATTGTTCTCCTCGTTGTTCTCGAGCACCCTCGTCACGATATCGCGAAGTTGGCTATATGCCTTGAACAGGGTGTCCGCCAATCCGTCGAAGTCGCCAAACGCAAGCTTGACGCCGATATTGCCGTAAGCAAGCTGCACGTCGCTTGAAGTTATGCGCGCCTTTATGTTGCCGTATTCGCCTATCGTTATGTCGAGAATTGCTTCAAAGCCCTCGCTCCAGCTGATATGTCCGCCGTTTAAGGTGAGGACGATTTCCTTGTCTTTGACGCCTATTACCACCCTTCCCTCAAGCTCTATCGCCTGTGCGGAGAGCAGAGCGGGAATCTTCGCCAAAATTCCGTCCATGGGCGCATAGCCGCTCGTCTCCACCGTGAAAGCTTGGGCGGGAGTTATGGCGATATTTGCGCCGTACGCGCTCCCCTCAATCTTCCCGTCGGATACGGCAAGCTTTACGTCTCCGAGCTTGAAGTCCAGCCCGAACGCCTTCAAAAGCTCTGTGCCCTTTATCGCGAGACTGAGTTTATTGTCGCCGTCGCCTATCGTTATGTAGTCGCCGAGGTTGAGCCCCAACACTTGCTTTATTATTGCTTCAAGGTCCAACCCGCCGTTGTCGTCTGCCGCGGCTGACTTTTCCGTATTCTGCCCGCCATCTTCTTGCTTGGGCATAAGGCTCTTCACGAGCGAGACGACCTCGTCCACGCTTGCTGCTATCTTCAAGCCGTCCAGCGATATGTACGCGACTTTATCCTTATATATAATGCCTATCGTCTTTTCGACGCCCTTGTATCTGAGCTCGACGTTGCCGCTTACAATAAGGTCTTTAATATTTATTTTGAGGTCGCCCGTCGCTTCGATATCGTTGCCTGCATAACTTACCGCAACGGCAAGATTGCCGCCCTCTATAATTTCGGCTATCTCTGCGGCGTAATCGGAAATTTCGGTATAGCCGTCCGTCTCCACCGTGAAGGATTGGGCGGGTGTTACGGCGATATTCGCGCCGTACGCGCTCCCCTCAATCTTCCCGTCGGATACGGCAAGCTTTACGTCTCCGAGCTTGAAATCCAGCCCGAACGCCTTCAAAAGCTCCGTGCCCTTTAAAGCAATCGCGAGCTTGCTCATGTCCTCCGCCGACTCTTGAGTTATCGAAATATTATCGGTTAAGACGGGCGTGAAGAGCACTGTGTGTATAAGTTCTGCGATGTCAAATCCGCCCAAGGAAATCTCGGGCAAATCGACGAATTCGCCGACGAGCGCCATTGTATTATCGACGTCCGCGCTCAGTTTAAGCCCGTCTATATCTATATATACCGCACTGCCGTCAAAG
Organism: uncultured Clostridia bacterium; assembly: GCA_947631325.1. GTDB lineage: Bacteria > Bacillota > Clostridia > Christensenellales > Borkfalkiaceae > Coproplasma. Next base: position 16,149 of record CANRKX010000010.1, read on the forward strand.
GCAATCCCGATATTCTTCGTAACGCCGTCGAAGTCAACCGCAACCTGCGCCTTCGCCGCAATTCCGCCCTTAATCTTTACGTCCGCGCCGCCCGATATTGATATGCCGAGGTCGGCGTTGTCGTATGATATGTCCGCATGAATTGCTTCCGCAAGGGCGATATCCATAACGCTTCCGATATAGCTTGAAAGCTCTATGAACTGCTCCTTATTTTCAAGCGCGGCGGGTGCGGGTTGGTCGCTGTAACCGAGCTGCGCCGCCAACGTTATATCGTTTATATTGATTTCCGTCTTTACGTTGTCGAGGGTGACGTTCTCGTCCTCGTCGATAAAGTAGTTGAAGTCGAGGGGGATATTTATGCCCGCAAGCGCAATTTCGGAGTGCATGTTGGCTTTGCCGCCGTCGACTGTGAGCGGTGCGCCCAAAAGCTCCTCCAAGAGGGCTTGGGTGTCGATTGACGAGCCGCCGTCCGCCCCCATGAGCTCTCCCATCATTCCCATAAGTTCGGATATGGTGAGTTTAAGCTTCCAATCGCCGACCGCGACATATGCCGCGCCGCCGTCGAGATAGACGCCGAGATTGCCGAGAGCCGCGCGGATTTCTATCTTATCCATCGCGATATCCGCAATGCTGCCGCCGTTGTGCAGGTCGACGTACACGAGCCCGTTGACAGGCTCATCGTCTATATTGAGTTCGAGGTAAAGCGTCGTAGGCTCGGAAATTACCTTTCCGAATGCCGAGGTGATTGCGCCCATCGAATCGAGGGGGGCTTCCTCAACGCCCGTCGCGGGTTTGGAGACGTATTCGCTGAAATAGCTGTCGAATGCGTCCGTCTCCTCGAAGGGGGGATTTGAGACGTCATAGCTATAATATGTGGTCGCCTCCGCCTTGCAGCCGACGGTAAAGCCCATCGTCGCCGAGTACTCCTCCTCGGTGTCGCAGCGGAGAGTTTCCCACTTGTCGTTGAAGGTATAACTTACCTTAACCGAAGTGAACTCGGGCTTTGCGGTGAGCCCGCCCGAGAACATCATCTGGTTTGCATAGTAGGCAACGGCGCCCGTGCAAGAGCCGTCCTCCTCGTTGTAGAGGTTGGGGTCGAGGGTATAAGTTATCGTGTACGTGCCGTCCGCATTGGTCTTTACGGGTTCGGCGCTCAATATGGTCTCCTCGCGGAAGATATATACGGACAGCTCGGTTGCGGGCAGACCGTTTTTAGCCCTGAATCCGTCCGCGCCGCTTATCGTCATATTTCCCGTGGGCGCGCCCGTCTTCCAAGCCGTGTCGAATCCCTTGTATTCAGAGGGCGAGCAAGCCGCTTCGCGCCATATTACCCTGTCCTCGGCGGGCACATAGCAAAACTGCCTTGCCGAGTTGACGAGCGAGCTCTTGGTTATATCCGCCGAGATGAGCACTCCGTCGTGGAACTGTTTGTAGGTGCGTATATCCTGTTCTACCGTGGTGTGAACTGCGCCGTGCATGTCGCCGTACCAATCGGTCTTATGCGCAAACGTCCAATTGAGCCTGCCGAACACGTCCAGCCCCGTGTACCCCTTGTCGGGGGCGAAGGTCTCGCCGTCCTTGACTTCATAGGCGACCGAAGCATAGCCGTCGTTTACCGAGACGCCGCCCTTGGGCATGAACATGAGTCCTATCGCTACCCCCACCGCGCCTATCGCAAGGGCGACGAGGAGAGCCATAACCTTTACAAATCTCTTTTTGTGCACTCTCATCTTCCCGACAATCTGCTTTTTCCTGCCGAGAAGGTGCGCGGTCCTTGCGGTGCATATCTCGTCATCGAAGAACCCGTCGAATATATCTTCCGAAGTTTTACTTTTTATCATTATAAATCCTCTTGCGGCGACGTAACATTGTTTTATGACAGCCGCCGCAAAACGTAATTGCATACGCTTACATTATTATGATATTACTATAACACCGCATTATTACATTTGTCAACAAAAAATATGACAAATTGATTTTGTGAAAGGTCTTAACACAAATTTATCACATTATGAAAACGGCGTTCGTTTATAAAAAAGGGGCAAATTCCCCCATTCATTTTCATTCTTCCCACGCCGTATCGCATAAAGGCACAAGATAGGGTATTGAGGTATTTTGGGGGCACAGGATAGGCAAAAAGAGGGGCGGCGCGCCGTTTTCATAAACGGCGCGCCGCCCCGAAATTTTCAAAAAATAATTCACATAAAAAATGTTGAAAACCGACTTTAAAATATTACATCAACGGGCTTACAACCCTAAGACATGCGGTGATAAACCGCGAAAAAATATTCTGTTTGCTCCTTTCGGCGGGCTCGCAAGTCTCGAAAACCTCGTCGAAATCCTCCGCGACAGCCGCCCTGCACCCCTCGTCGTCGGTGTAGACGCCGTTGTCGAATTCCTGAAAGAAGGCGCGCATATCCATGTTTACAGAGCCGACGGTCACCGCGTTTTCGGTGAGCATAGCCTTGGTGTGCACGAAGGAGCCGCGCACGAAATAGACCTTGACCCCGCTCGACATAAGTCTCTCGGCGTTGGAGCGCGAGACCTTATAGATAAAGCCGTAATCGGGCACGGTGGGCAGAACTATCCTCACGTCCACGCCCGATAAAGCCTTGCTCTTCAACATGTTCATTATCTCGCCGTCGGGCACTAAGTAGGGGGTCATGAAATATATCTTTTCACGCGCGCCCGAAATCAAATTGGCGTATACGCCGCGGCAGAGACATTCCTCAATCTCGGGTCCGCCCGCAAAGGGCACGATAAGCGACTTGTTTTCCGTCCTCTCATAGTGATTAAGATAGGAGCCGTAACCCGTCTTTTCGCGGGTGGCAAAGTCCCACTGCCGCATAAAGGCGAGCGACAGCCCGTCCACCGCCGCGCCGTCGAGACGGACGCCCGCGTCCTTCCAATATCCGTTCATCTTGACTTCGTTGACGCACTCGTCGGCGACGTTGCAGCCGCCCGCATAGCCCGTCTTGCCGTCCACGACGATTATCTTTCTGTGGTCGCGGAAGTTGAGCCCGAAGCTGAAGGGTGCGAACATCCTCGCGAACACCCTCATGTTTATGCCGCTCTCTCTTATCCTCTTTTTGGTCTGCTCCGATAAAATCCCTTGGCAACCAGCGTCGTCATAGAGAAGGCGCACTTCCACCCCCTCTTCCACCTTGCGGGAAAGGAGGGAGAGAAGTCTCTCCAAAAGAGTGCCCTCCGAATATATGAAGAATTCGAGGAATATGAATTTCTTCGCGCCCTCGAGCGTTCTGAAAGCGTCGTCGAAGAAGTCGTGCGCGCCAGAAAAATATCTTATGTCGGTGCCGTCATAGGGCACGAAGCCGCCCGCATTATAGATATATCTGCAGTCGTTTGCGACAACCGCGCTGCTCTCCCCCGTCTTGAACTCGGCAACGTGGGGCAAAGCCCTCTTGGAAATTTCCTGAAATCTCTTCCTGTCATAGCCGTAGCAGACGTGTTTGTCCGCGAGTATATAGACTATATATCCGCACCCGCCCGAAATCATTAGAAGAAATAGCCAGCTCGCCTTGCACTGTCCGTCGCGCTCGCACACGAGCACGTGGACGGCGCACACGAGGGTTATCGCCAGCGAGATATAGAAGAATATGGGGAAGAACCATGCGAAAAAGGCGTATAAAAAGGCGAGGACGGCGAGCTGAAAGGCAAGCCAGAAATCCGTCAATAAAGCCTTTGCTCCCGTCGGGAAATTTATCCATTTTTTATGAATACACTTGGGCTTCGCCTCAAGCCGCGCTCTCATCGCCTCGCGCATGGACATGTCTATTTTCATAACTTCTCTATTATATCACAAATTGCGGCGCTGCGCACGAAAAATTGAAATTTCTTTCTGTAAAATTCTTAAAAATCGACGTTAAACGGCACATATTGCGGGGGCAATTTATATTTTTCGCCCCTTCGGAATTTTTTTAAAAGCCCTTTAAACGCGGTATTTTTTGAACCAATCGGTGTCGGGCAGGGTGACGTTGCCGTTCGAGCAGTACAGCTTCAACCCGCCCTCTTTCATATAGAAAACTATGTTGCCGTTCCTCTCCGAATAGCTCCACTTTTTTGCGGCAAAATTTCCGTCCGCGCTGAGCTCGGGCAACTCCGTCGCCTGCAGGGGCGCGTATATGTTGACGGTGTACTTCATGACCGTCTCAAGCATCTGTCTCGTGGGGAAGGTGTTGTCGTTTGCAACGGTGTATTCGGGCGCGCCGACGCAGCAGCACACGACGACGTTTTTGGGCTTTATAGTGTCGATAAGCTCCTTCGTCGAGGAGGTCTTGGAGCCGTGATGACCCGCCTTGTACAGCTCCACCTCGGGCAATATGTCGTACTTTTCGTCGCGGCTCTCAGAGGGATAATGCGCCACCATCCTCCTCTCTCCGTCCTCTTCAAGATCGCCCGTGAAGAGATAGTGGGTGCTCTTTTCCCCCTCCTCTTTCGTAAGAAGGGTGACGACAGAATAGTTATTTTCGTCCGCCGCCTTGTTGTAGTAATAGTAGTTATAGAGTATGGTAATGGACAGCGTTCTGTCCTCGTCGAGGAAGTACGTGCGCTTTGCGCCGTCCTTCTCGTCATAGCAGTCGCTGCCCGTGTATACAGCCGTTCCCTTGCCCTTCAACATATCCACCGCGTCCAAAAAGTTTGCATACAGCGTATTGTTGCCTTTGTCTGTCTTTAAATCCTTGTCCGACCTGTCGAACTTGATGAGGGTGCCTATTTCATATTGATAGAGTATTCCCGTCCGCGTATTGCCCGCCGAGTTGCCGTAAAATGCCGATATATGGTCTGAATCGGCGTGGGTGGCGATGACGTACTCGAGTTTTCCGTCCGAGCAGTAGTCGTCCACATAGCTCTTTATGGTTGTCGCGCTGTTCTGTTCGCTGCCCGCGTCAATCAGCACTTCGGTGTCGCCGCAGTCGATTAAGATGCAGTCGCCCGCAGATTTATTGCCGAGCATGGGGAAGTGTATGGAAAAGTTTGCGCCCTCAATCTCCTCTTTCATGCCCTCGCGCGGCGGCTCTGCGCCGCCCTTGCCGAATTTGAAAAGTTCGGGCTTCAAAAAGTATAAAAGTACGCCCAAGGCTATGACGACCGCAACCAATATGATTATGAACGCGACGAGTTTGGGGTGTTTTTTGGCGGCTTTAACAGCCTTTTTCGAGCTTCTCTTTGCCATATTGCGCCTTAAAGATTTTCAAGCTGTCCGAGTATTTTTTCGCGCATATTCGCATATTTTTCGCGCTTAGCCCTCTCGTCGTCGACGAGTTTTTTGGGGGCTTTCTGCAAAAATCCCTGATTTTGGAGCTTGCCGTCCGCGCGCTTTATCTCCTCTGTGACCCGCGCAAGTTCGGCGTTCAATCTCTCCCTCTCCTTGTCGATATCGACGAGTTCGCCCATGGGGATAAACACCGTGCCCACCGAGAGCACCTTCGTCACGGGCTTTTCGCCCGCCTCCGAAGCGTCGGAAACGAACACAATGCCGCTCGCCCCCGCAAGCTTTAAGATGCTGTCCTGATTGGCGGATATGAGCCGCCTGTTTTCGGTGGCGATATATAGATTGACCTTCTTCGAGGGGGCGCAACCCAATTCCACCTTTACAGCCCTCACCGCCTTAATTATCTCCATAACTCCCCCGAACGCCTGCGCGTCCTTTTTAAAGGCGAGCTTTGAGTTATAGCGGGGGAAATCCTGCAACATTATCGTGCCCTGCGCGCCCGGAAGTTCCCTGTAAATTTTATCGGTTATGAAGGGCACGAAGGGATGAAGGAGCTTCAACGCCCCGTCGAGCACAAAGACGAGGGTGGATAAAGTCGCGTCTTTTTTCGCGCCGTCCTCGCCGTAGAGCGCGGGCTTGGAGAGCTCAATATACCAATCGCAGAAGTCCGACCACATGAAGTCGTAAAGCAGTTGGCATGCAACGCCCAACTCATACTTATTCAGCGTCAAAGTCACGTCGCGGATTACCGATTGGAGGCGGGATATTATCCACTTATCGGCGGGCGACAGCCTTACATCGGACAGGGGCTTTATTGCCTTCCCCTCGGCGTTTGTGATGACAAATCGGCTTGCGTTCCAAATCTTGTTCATGAAGTTGGAGCAGGCTTCCACCTTTGCGTCCGAGTAGCGCGTGTCGTTCCCGGGCGCAACCCCCTGCAACAGCGAGAAGCGGAGAGAGTCGGCGCCGTATTTATCTATTATCTCGAGGGGATCGACGCCGTTGCCGAGGCTCTTGGACATCTTCCTCCCCTTTTCGTCGCGCACGAGCCCGTGCATAAGTACGTCGCGGAAGGGCACCTTGCGCATGTGTTCGAGCCCCGAGAAAATCATTCTCGAAACCCAGAAGAAGATTATATCGTATCCCGTGACCAAAAGATCGGTGGGATAGAAGTATTCGAGGTCGTCCGTGTCCTCGGGATAGCCCAACGTCGAGAAAGGCCAGAGCGCGGAGGAGAACCACGTGTCGAGCACGTCCTCGTCCTGACTCAAATTTTTGCTTCCGCACGAGGGGCAGACGGTAGGGTCCTGTTTAGAGCAAATCTCCTTTCCGCAGTCGCCGCAGTACCAGACGGGAATTCTGTGCCCCCACCAGAGCTGGCGGGATATGCACCAATCCCTCACGTTCTCCATCCAATTGTAGTAGGTCTTTGCGAACCTCTCGGGTATAAAGGACACCTTTTTGTCCATTACGGCGTTTATGGCGGGGCGGGCGAGGGGCGCCATCTTGACGAACCACTGCTTGGAGACGACGGGCTCCACCGTGGAATGGCAGCGATAGCAGTGCCCGACGTTGTGGGTGTGCGCCTCAGTCTTTACGAGATAGCCGCCCTCTTCAAGCTCTTTTAATAACTCCTTTCTGCACTCATATCTGTCCATTCCCGCATACTTGCCCGCGTTTTGGTTCATAGTGCCGTCGTCGTTCATGACGCGCACGACGGGAAGATTGTGGCGAAGCCCCACCTCGAAGTCGTTGGGGTCGTGGGCGGGAGTTATCTTGACGACGCCCGTGCCGAAAGTCATGTCCGCGTGTTCGTCGCCGACGATGGGAATGGATTTTCCGACCACGGGAAGTATTACGTTCTTGCCTATCAAATCATTATATCTCTCGTCCCCGGGGTTGACGGCGACGGCAGTGTCGCCGAACATTGTCTCGGGGCGGGTGGTTGCGACGGTGAGAGCATTGTCGCTGCCCTCGACGAAATACTTTATATGCCATAAATGTCCCCCTTCCTCGGCGTATTCCACCTCGACGTCCGAGAGGGTGGTTTTGCATTGGGGGCACCAATTTATTATGCGGCTGCCCCTGTATATGAGTTTTTTGTCATACAGATTGACGAACACCTCGCGCACGGCTTTGGAGCACTTTTCGTCCATCGTGAAGGTAAGCCGCGACCAATCGCAAGAGGAACCGAGCTTTCTCAACTGATCGCATATCCTCTTTTCGTACTTGTCCTTCCACGCCCACGCGCGCTTCATAAAGCCGTCCCTTCCCAAGCTCTCCTTGGTAAGTCCGTCCTTTTTCATGTCCTCGACTATCTTGACCTCTGTCGCGATAGAAGCGTGGTCGGTGCCGGGGAGCCAGAGCGCGCAATAACCCTGCATGCGCTTGAACCTTATGACGGTATCCTGCAGCGTCTCGTCCATGGCGTGACCCATGTGCAGCTGCCCCGTGACGTTTGGGGGCGGCATGACGATTGTGAAGGGCACCTTGTTATCGTCGCGCACCGCCTTAAAGCAGCCCGTCTCTTCCCACTCTTTATAGAGCTCGTCCTCAAAGCTCTTCGGATCGTATTTCTTTTCCATTTAAATCCCTCTCGATATATTTAAGGCAAAAACTTTTGATGTCAATACGGGGTTATTATAAAACAAAATACGCCCGATTGTCAAACGCAAACGGCGGGCGCATAGTATGTATTATTAAATTTTTAAGGAGTTTACTTTGAGAAAAAAAGTTATTTACTTATTTTTGGCGGCTGTCTGCGCGCTCGTCGTGCCCTTTGCGGCGGCGGGTTGTTCAAAGGACGGCGGCAAGGTCATAAAGATAAATGAAGTGACCCACTCCGTTTTCTATGCGCCAATGTATCTTGCAGACGCGTTGGGCTACTTTGAGGACGAGGGATTTGAAATAGAGCTCACGAACGGCGGCGGAGCAGACGCGACGATGGCGGCAGTGCTGTCGGGCGGGGCGGACATAGGATTTTGCGGTCCCGAAGCGGCAATCTACGTCGCCATAGGCGGCAGCGACGACATGCCCAAAGTTTTCGGGCAGCTGACGAAGCGCGACGGGAGCTTCCTCGTCGGCAGGAACAGGGAGGACGATTTTGATTGGAGCGCGCTTGCGGGCAAGAATATTCTTGCGGGGCGCAAGGGCGGAGTGCCCGCGATGACCTTCGAATATGTGTTGAAAGAGGATAACGTTAGTGCGACATTGAACTATGACGTGGCTTTCAACATGATGACGGCGGCGTTCGAGAGCGGAATTTCAGACTACTGCACCATGTTCGAGCCCGCGGCAAGCGAGTTCGAGGCGGCCGGAAAGGGCTATATAGTTGCGTCCGTCGGGCAGAAGTCGGGCGAAATTCCCTACACCTGCTTCATGGCAAAACAGAGCTATATCGACAAGAACGGCGACAAGATAGAGGGCTTTTTACGCGCCGTCACCAAGGCGATAAAGTATACGAATTCCGCCGACACGTCCGAGATAGCAAAAAAGCTCGCCCCCTACTTCGACGGAACGAGCGAAAATAGCCTTAAAAAGTCAATCGAGAGCTACAAGGCGATAGACGCTTGGGTGAGCGATATGGCGATGAAAAAGCAGTCCTTCGAGAGATTGCAGGACGTAATCGAGAGCGCGGGCGAACTTGAAAAGAGGGTGAAGTTCGAGGACGTCGTCCTAACCGACGTCGCCCACAGAATTTACGAAGAAGTGTACGCATGATTCTCCGATTTGACAAGATTTCCTACACCTATCACACCAAAAGCGGCGAAACTGCGGCTGTGCGCGACCTCTCTTTCGGCGTGGATAAGGGGCAGTTCGTCTCGGTTATAGGACCCTCGGGGTGCGGAAAGTCCACGATACTCTCGCTCGCGGCGGGGCTTTTAAAGCCCTCGTCGGGGCAGATTATACGGGGCGACGGGGAATTCGGCTACATGCTTCAAAAGGACGCCCTCTTCGAGTGGCGCACGGTGGAGCAGAACGTATTTCTCCCCCTCGAATTAAAGAAGAGGAACACCGCCGAGATGAGGGCAAAGGCGGTTGCGCTCGCCGAAAAATACGGATTGAAGGACTTTTTGAAAAAGAGCCCCTCCGAACTTTCGGGGGGAATGAGACAGCGGGCGGCGTTAATAAGAACTCTCGCCGCCGAACCCGAAATTCTCCTGTTAGACGAACCCTTTTCCGCCCTCGACTATCAGACGAGACTCGAAGTGTGCGACGACGTGCAATCAATAATAAAGTCAGAAAAAAAGACTGCCCTTCTCGTCACCCACGACATCTCCGAAGCGATAGCCCTTTCGGATAAGGTAATAGTGCTCTCCTCCCGCCCCGCGCACGTCTTGGCGGAGCATATAATAGACTTCGGCGACAGCCCCAAGTCAAGGCGCAACAATTCGGAATTTGCCGCCTGCTTCGAGGTGTTGAGGAAGGAACTCGGAATATAATTCAAGAAGATATCAAAAGATGAAAAAAGACGTTAATTACTCGCGCGAGCACATCGCGTATCTGAAAAAGCTCACCAAAAAGAAGACTGTCATCACGGCTTCGCGCTGGCTTATTCTCATAATATTCCTCGGTCTATGGGAGATATTTGCGACCTTCGGGGTGGTAGACCCCTTCGTCACCAGCTCGCCGTCGCGGGTTATTAAGACAATCGGAAGTCTGTATGAAAACGGAAGCCTGTTCTATCACGTCGGCATAACCCTCGGCGAGACGGTTGCGGGGTTTGCGATAGCCGTGTTGTCGGGCTATACCATTGCGGTAATTCTATGGTCGAGCGAGACGGTTAAAAGAATTTTGGAACCCTATATAGTGGTATTGAACTCCCTCCCCAAGATTGCCCTCGGACCCCTCATCATAATATGGATGGGCACGGGCTACACGGCGATAATATTCATGACCGTCATCGTCTCCATAATTGTCTGCATTATGAACACCATGGCGGGCTTCGCCTCGATAGACCCCACCAAACTCACCTTAATGAAGGCAATGGGCGCGGGCAGGGGCGCGACGCTTAAAAAGCTCATTATCCCCGCCTCCCTCCCTTCCTTTATGAACACCTTGAAAGTGGCGGTGGGGCTGGCGTGGATAGGCTCGATTATGGGCGAATATATCGTCTCCAAGGCGGGGCTTGGGTATCTTATCGTATACGGCGGTCAGGTGTTCAAACTCGACCTCGTGATGACGGCGACCTTCATCCTCTGCCTGCTCGCGGGCGGAATGTACGCAATTGTCTCCCTCATCGAAAAGCTCGTGGTCAAAAATTTCGATTGACTATAAATCAAAAAATCTATTTGACCGCGGCATATGCGGGGGTGCGGGAAAGGCGCGCCCCCGCTCTTTCCCTTCTCTCCCTCTTATTCAGCCCTTTAAGGCAGTCGAGCTCGGCTAACAGCCTTTCGCTGTCGCTCACCTTTATCTCCTTGCCCTTCTCCACGAGGTACGTTTCCCCCTCGTGCCTTTGCCTTATCATTCTCTTCTGTCTCTCAACATACGCAAAAAAATTCATTTGATTTTTCCTCCCTGCTCTTTTCACTCTCATTTTACAACTTAATGTTGACAAATACTGTCATATATGATAAAATTTTTTATGTGAATTTAAGCGTTTTTATACTATGCGCGCCTCAGTGCGTATAGAACGGGGAGCGAGATGAAATATCAGATAATGTTGCAGATAATGATGAGACTTCTGACCCGCCGCAAGGTGACCGCGCGGGAGCTTGCCGACAGATATTCGATATCGGTGCGCAGCGTATACAGATATATCGAAGAACTGTGCGTGTGCGGGGTGCCCGTGGACGTGGCGAGGGGAAGATACGGCGGCATCACCATTGCCGACACCTTCCGCCTGCCCTCGGGGTATTTCACCCGCGAGGAGTACGCCGCGGCAATCGCCGCCCTCGAAGCCATGAAGGGGCAGATAGACGACGAAAACGTCAACTCCGCCCTCGAAAAGCTCGAGAGCCGCAAAAAGGAGGGCACGAGCGATTTGGCGGTATGCGGCAATATAATCGTCGACGGCAGCGCATGGGGCGACGCGCGCAAGTTCTCCGAAAAAATCAAGGTGTGCGAGCAGGCGGTGAACAACTGTATGCGGCTGTCCGTTGACTACATATCGCGCAGCGGCGAGCACAGCAGGCGCATTATCGACCCGCACGTGCTCATATTCAAGCAAAACGTGTGGTATGTGTATGCCTATTGCCACTCCAAACAGCAGTTCCGCACCTTCAAGATAGGGCGCATAAAGAACGCATGCTTTACGGGCGAGAGCTTCGAGCGGCGGGAGATAGCCCGCGACGAAATCCCCCTCGACTTCCGCCGCAGCGAGAGCCAGCTTATTGACGTGACGTTCGAAATTTCCCGCGATAATCTGCCCGACGCCGAGGAGTGGTTGGGAATAGACAACATAGAGCCGCGTGGCGCGGGTTTCATCGCCGAAGCCACCCTCCCCGACGACGAGTCGCTCATAGGCAAGATTTTAAGCTATGGCGGCGCAGTAAAGGTGCTTTCTCCCGAAATTTTGAAAGACAGGGTGAAGGACGCCGCCAAAAAGATAGCCGAACAGTAAAAATTTCAATATATATGAATATTTTATATATTAAGGGGCGCGCGGCTTTAAAGCCGCGCGCCCCTTAAAAATAATATTTGAAATTTTAAATTGCCCCGCATATATGCGCCGTTTAAGCCATCTTTATGCCCAGCGTGTACGAGAACTTTTTGCCCTCTCTATCCGCAAAGTTCATGAAGGGCTTCAAGGTTATCTCCCTCGGCGCGGCGGGAAAGTCGTTTATCCCCCACCAAGGCTCCACGCATATGTAGTCGCCGCCCTTTTCGTTGGACCAGAACGCCCATACGGGGCAGTCCGACTTGTATTCATACACGTATCCGTCCGCCGTGAACGCCCTTATCTTGCCGCCCGAAAGCGACCCCAACTGAAAGGTCTTGCACTCGGCGAAAAAGGCTTTGTCGGCGACGAACCTTTTAAGGCTCTCAATCCTCACCCCGCCGTCGCCGTCTATGGGATAGAGGACGGGGCTCTCCTCGTTCTCGAACTCTATTACAGCCGAGCCGTCGGGCGCCTTCATTCCGGGGTGCCCGCCGACGTAGAAGGGTATAATCCCCCTCTCCGCCTCCACCTTGTAGGTTATCTTTATCTCGCTGTCTTTTAATTTATATTTAATGGTCAGGCGGAAGTCGTAAGGGTATGTCTTTTTGGTCTCCTCGTCAGAACGTAGAGAGAGCGTCAGGCTGTCCTCTTCCTGTTTTTCAAGCGAAAATTGGGAATATCTTGCCACCCCGTGAGACTTGGGCGTGAAAATCTCCCCCTGCGCGCTGTATGCGCCCGCATGCCCCACGATGGGGAAGATGACGACGTCCTGCCCCGCCCATTCGGGTCCGCCCTGCCACTGTCTCTCCTCGCCCATGTATTTAATAGAAGTCATGCTTCCGCCCAGCGAGTTGACGCCTACTTCCAAAATTCCGTTGGATATCGTGTATATCATATTTTCACCATGCGAGCGGCTCGCCGCCCAATATATGTATGTGCAGATGCCTAACCGTCTGCCCCGCGTCCTCTCCCTGATTTATGACAAGCCTGTAACCGCCTACACAGCCGTTTTCCGCGGCGATTTGGGGGATTTTTGCGAGCATATGAGAAAGAACTTCCGCCCTCTCCCCGTCCAAATCTGAAAGGTGGGGAAAGTGGTCCTTGGGCACGGCGAGAAGGTGCACCTCCGCCTTGGGCTCAACGTCCTTGAACACCACAAACTCCCCGTCCTCATAGACCTTTGCCGAGGGTATTTCACCCTTGATTATCTTGCAAAAAATGCAGTTGTTGTCAATCATCTTCCGACCTCCTTGATTTACGTCTTAAAATTATATATGCGCCCGCCCCCGCGACTGCGGCAAAGAGCGCGACCGACGCCATTGTATATGCGGCAATCTCTCCTTTTGTCTCATAATGGGGATTGCTCGCCGCATAGAACTTGCCGTCCCTCTCGTCGTAGTAGGCGGCGATATATCCGTCCGCAACGGCGAAATATCCGTACAGCGCCCCATCCTCGTCAAAGGTCATAAAGGGGTATATCTTGGATTGGTATTCCAAAAACACATCCATGAGCGCCCACGACTCCACGACTCCGCTCTGCGGCTCATCGCCGTTTTCTTGGGCTGTATCGCCCACTTGTGTATTGTCTTGGGCTGTATCGTCCGCTTGGTTTGCCCCGGAGTTTGACAGCCCGAAACCGTGAAATTTTTCCCACTCTTCGGCGGTCATAATCATATGGTCGTATCTGTACAGATATGTATAGCCGCCCGCACTGTCCTCCTGCACCACCGAGTCGGGGCGACCGTTCTCAAAAGTCACCGAATAGCTGTCCTTTATTAGCTTTTCGACGCTCTCCCACTGCTCCATTTCGCGATCGAGGTCGGGATTCAAATCCAGCCCATCCTGCATAAAGACCTTGCAGCTCGCCCAATCGTCAAAGGGGATATCGTCGTATACGAGCACGTCCTTTCTGTATACATAGCTCGCCCCCAAAATCATCACGGAGGACAGCAAAATCGCCGAAAACGCGACTATATTCGCCGCAAACGCCGACCTTGATTTTTGTCCGTTTTCCCTCTTGAATACGGCGGCGCCGCCCTCCCAGCCGACCTTCATCGCCCCGCTATTTTCTTCGGAAATATCAATATATGTTGAATTTTTCGGGTGGATAGCGTTGCCGCATTGCGAGCGCATCTTTATCAATATATATATTTCGAGGGCGAGAGAAAGCACGCCCGTCGCCGCGCTTATGGCATATCCGCCGACGTTGTTGAAGTTCTCCATTAAGGGGAAGTTGACCAAAAAGTGCATGACGTAGCAGAATAAAAATACGGCGTACGTGCGCAATTTTTTATAGGGCTTATCCGAAGACAGCGTCCACCCGAAAGCCGCCGCCCACGCCGCGTGTGAAAAGGGCGCGCCGAAGGAGCGCACGAAGCCCTGAACGACCGCCATGTGCAGTCTGAATTGCAGGGCGGCAGCCCCGACATAGATATAGTTCATGTCCTCGAAAGCCGAAAAGCCCGTGCCGACCGCCGCGCCCATCAAAAAGCAGAAAAAGGGGTCCCGTCTGCCCGAGACAATAATCAGAATTATAACCGTCGCGCCCTTTGAAATCTCCTCGACCGCGGCGACCCACAGCTGGTGGATATAGGGCGTTTCGACAAGCATAAACGAATATAGTATCTGCGATATGAACGACGACAGCACTCCGCCGAAAAACGCCGCGCAGACAATATAGGGCAAAGATATGTCTCTTTTTGGGTATAGCTCGTACAGCAGGACGAGAAAGCCGAGATTTCCGAAGGTTGCGCCGAGAGCGATAATCGTTGCCCCGTCCAAGCCCGACAGCGAAAAGCCCAAGACTATCAAGGCGAACGCGCCGAGACAGAAAAGCCACACCCTTATGTACAGCCAAGGACAGCCGCCGCCCTCTCTATTTAAGGTTGCGCCCGCCAAAAATTGCTCGCTCTCCTGCCCCTCGAAGCCCGCCGAAGGGCTATTCAAAAGAGAGGGCTTTTTATCCTCCGCCCCGCGGGAGAGTATCTCGCGATAGTCCTCCTCCGTCCTCGGTCGGAAGCTCTCATATAGTATATTTTTGAGTGCGCCCTTAAACTTCATAGACTTCCGCAAGCGCGCCGTCCGCTCGCCTCTCCTTCAACAAAACGCCGTATTTTTTGCCCGCCTCGAGCTCGTCTTTGACGTACACCCTTATGTAGTTGCCCGTATATCCCGAGGTGTAGCCCTCAACGTATTGCTCGGCGATAAAGTCAAGCCGTCTGCCGAGAAATTTCGATATATATGCATTTTCCGCCTCCGCACCGACCTCTATAAGCCTTTTGGTTCGCTCCTTTTTGACGGCGGCGGGGATATCGGGGAGCGAGAAAGCTTTAGTCCCCTCGCGAGAGGAATAGGGAAAGGCGTGCACCCTCGAAAATCCCGCCAAGGGGATAATTGAAAGGCTCTCTTCAAAGTCCTCCTCGCTCTCGCCCGAAAACCCCGCGATTATGTCGGTCGTGATAGCCGCGTCGGGAAAAAATTTATATATATATTGACATTTTTGCAGATATTGCTGTCTCGTATAGTGCCTGTTCATGCTCTTTAACACCTTCGTGCTTCCGCTCTGCAACGACAGGTGGAAGTGCTCGGCAAAGTCGTCAAGCCCCTTCAACGCATTGAGAAAATCTTCAGTTATGGCGGAGCACTCCAAAGACCCCAATCTTATCCTCTTTTTCACGCCGTACAGCGCGCGTATGAGCCCCTCAAGCCCCCGACCGCCGTCGTTATATGACGATATGTTTATGCCCGTCAGCACTATCTCGGGGGCGGCGCATGAAGAAATTTCCCCCAATATATCCTCGATCGAACGCGATTTTTCGCGCCCGCGAAGATAGGGAATTATGCAGTATGAACAAAAGTTATTGCAGCCGTCCTGAATTTTTATAAAGGCGCGGGTGTGCGCGCCCGCAGGGTAAATATAAGAAGGGCAGGATATGGAGTATCGCGAGCAGATTTCGTCTAAAATTTTATCCTTATCCCTCGCCCCGCACAAAAAGACGACGCCATCCTTTTTAAAGTCCTCGGGGCTCTTCTCGCTCGCACAGCCGCAGACGTACACGGGCGCGTTCGGGTTGAACTTTCTCGCCCTCGAAATCAATTGTCTGCTCTTCTTCTCCGCCTCGCGGGTGACGGCGCAGGTGTTCAATATGTATATGTCGGCATAGCCCAAATCAAAGGAAGTCTCCCAGCCCGCCGCCGAAAGTTTTGCCGCAATGCCCTCGGACTCCACCTCGTTTACCTTACAGCCGAGGGTGAAAATCACGGCCTTCATCCCAGCTCTCCCAAAGAGGACGCTGCGAGGGCGCATACGGCTATCGCCGCCGTCTCCGCCCGCAAAATCCTCTTGCCGAGCGACAGGGCGTTAAACCCCATCTCCCTCGCAAGCGCAAATTCCCCGTCCGAAAATCCCCCTTCGCTGCCGACGACCACCGCGCAGTCGTCCTTAATATCCCAAAGGCTTTTTTCCGATTCTTTTGCAAATTCGCAGGCAAAAAACCTGTTTTTATAATCTTTTGCCGAGGCGAGCGCCGACTTCAAATCACAAAAATATTCTATCTCGGGCGGACGCGACCTTAAACACTGCTTCGCCCCCTCGCGCGCCACCTTTTTGAGCCTTGCAAGCTTGTTTTCATTCATATATGCCGCGCAGTATTCGGACGAAAACACGCCTATTTTTCGCGCTCCGAGCTCCGTCGCCTTCTGTATTATAAGCTCCGTCTTGTCGCCCTTCAGAAGCCCGCACAGAAGGTATAGATTGGCTTTCGGCTCCCTGTCGCACTCAAAAGACCCCGTAATATGCGCCGACAAACAGCTCTTTTCGATTTTTGTAACTATGGCTGAATATTCCCTGCCGCTTCCGTCGAGCAGTATAATTTCATCCCCCTCGCCCACGCGGAGGACGCTCTTCGCATGCACGAATTCCTCGCCCGAAAGCTTTGCCTCGCTCTCTTCGGGATAGTTCAATTTATCTATAAAAAATCTTTTCGGCGTACTCATGATCTGAACGACAGGGCGAACCACTCGCCCTCCCTCACTCTCTTTTCCGGCACAAGCCCCTGACCTTCAAAGGCGTCCATCACCATCTTGAGCCTGCTCTCGATTATTCCCGAAAGTATGAGCGTTCCGCCCTTTTTAAGATTTTTGGGTATGGACGGAGCCAGCCCGCAGAGTATTTCGGCGGTTATATTGGCAAGCATAATATCGCCCTTTATATTGCTGTCGCCGAGAAGGTCGGAGTGCGCCACTGTGACTTTATCAAAAACCCCGTTGATTGCGGCGTTGTGTCTAGCGCTCTCGACGGCAAGATAGTCTATATCGGTGAGATAGGCGTACTTTGCGCCGAGCTTTATAGCGGAAATGCCCAAAATTCCGCTTCCGCAGCCCACGTCTATGCACACGCTGTCGGGCGTCAGATATTCCTGTAAAAGCCTGACGCACATTGCCGTCGTCTCGTGTTCGCCCGTGCCGAAAGCCATGTTATTGTCGAGCTTAACGACCTCTTCGCCCTCGGCTTTTTCATATTCGATCCACTCGGGGCAGACGACGATTTTGCCGAGGTGAATGGGGCGGAAGTGCGTCCTCCAGATTTCTATCCAGTCGTCGCCGTCCACCTCACGGCACGAAGTCTCGAGGGTGCCAAAGGCTATCCCGCCCGCGGCGTTATTCTTCGCTTCCTCAATATCCGCCCTAATCTTCGGCAATATTTTTTCGGCTTCGTCCGACGGCACAAAGGCTTTGACGAGCACGTCGCTCTTATCCCCCAAGATATTCTCGTCGATATAGTCCCAATATATCGACTTGTTGGTCTGCAGTGCGATGACGTCCTTAATATCCGATATGGCGACGCCGTAATTTGTGTACCGCCAGAGTATGTCGGCGATTATCTCGCTCGCCTCGGTGGTGGTATGTATTGTATATTCACAGAATTTCATAGCGATATTTTAACATGTGCGCGGCGCATTTGCAATGTTTTTAAAATAATTTGATTATTTTACTTTTTGATGGCGGCGATATATTCGATTGCCGAGTGGAAGGCGACGTTGCCCTCGCCCACCGCCTTTGCGTATTGATAGGGTCTGCCCGTGCAGTCGCCCGCGGCGAATATACCCGCAATATTCGTCCTTAAAGCCCTGTCCACAGCTATATGCCCGCCGTCAATCTCAATCCCGTGCACGAGAGCGGAGGGAGAGAGCGAACTCTTCAATATAAACGCCCCGTCCACAGCCCTCTCGGTGTCGCCGTATACGACCCTTTCAAGCCTATCGTCCCCCACAAACGCTGTGGGCGTTTTTATCAGTATTTCCCCCCTTTCGGGCGCGAGCTTGCAGTCCTTATATAGCGGCGAAAAGACCACCTCCCCCGCTATCGAAAAGAGATATTCCGCCTCGTGCTCGAACTTCTTGTCATGGCAGATTATGGCAATCTTCTTGCCCCTATACAGCATGCCGTCGCAGGTGGCGCAGTAGCTTACGCCCCTGCCCAGAAGTCTCTCCTCTCCCTCGGCGCACTTTATCGAGGATACGCCGATACACAGAATGACCGCCGCCGCTTCGAAGTCCTCGCCTTCCGTAAGCAGGGAAAAATAATCCCCCGTCTTGTATACTCCCAAAACCCTCATATCCTTTTGGGTTATCCCGAGCGAGGCGGCGTGATTTTCAAGCGCCCAGACGAGTTGCTCGCCCGAGATATCGGGAAGTCCCGGATAATTTTTTACGAGCTCCGCCCTCGCCGCTTTTTGCGACTTTTGACCCAGCCATATGAAGTTTTTATCCGTTATCTTCGCGTTTATCGCCGCCGAAATCGCCGCAGGTCCGCCGCCTATAATTGCCAAATCATACATATATATTGATATTTTGCCCCTTTTTTGCCGCCTTTTATACATTTGAAAAGCCCCTTTTTAAAGGGGCTTTTTTGTTACTTCATCTTGGTGAGCTGTTCCGCCAAATCCTCCAAATCCCTCGGCGGAATGGCTTCCGTGCTCGACTTGACCATCATATCCACCGCGACTTTCGCCCTCTCGGGGGGAATTATCGTGCCCACCCCCGCGACGCAACCGCCGGGGCAGCCCATGCCCTCAATCATATAGCCGTTGTACTTGCCCGCCTTTGCAAGCGTCAACGCCTTTCTGCAATCGGCAAGCCCTTCGGCGTGGGCAATTTTGACCTCCGTTCCGGGATAGTACTCGTTTATGCACTTCGTAATGGCTTCCGAGACTCCGCCCGCGCAGGCATAGCCCCTGCCCGCGCCCGTCGCCTCGAAGTTGACGGGCAATTCCTCAAGCTCCTCGAGTTTGAGATTTTTCGCGTCGAACATTCCCGCAAGCTCTTCAAAGGTTATTACAAAATCGACGTGGCTCCTCACCGTCGTCCTCGAAGCTTCCAACTTCTTCGCGGCGCAGGGCCCTATAAAGACGACTCTCGCGTCGGGGTGTTTTACCTTTATCGATCGCGCCGTCGCAACCATGGGCGTCAGCTCCTGAGAGACCTCGCTCGCAAGGTCGGGAAACTGCTTTTTGATGAGCACCGCCCACGCGGGACAGCAGCTCGTGAAGAGGAAGGGAAGTTTGCCCGTCGTGACCTCGTTTACATAGTGATGGGCTTCGGCTATGCACCCGACGTCGGCGCCGACCGCCACTTCGTACACGTCCTTGAATCCCAACGCCAAGAGCGCGCTCTTCATCTTCCCGGGGGTGACTTTGGGTCCGAATTGCCCTATAATAGCGGGCGCGACGGCAGCCACGACGTCGTCCCCCTTCTTTATCGCCTGAATAAGCTGGAATATCTGCGACTTATCGGCTATGGCACCGAAGGGGCAGGCGGACATGCACTGCCCGCAAGCCACGCACTTCTCGTTGTCTATATGCGCCCTGCCGTATTCGTCCGAGGATATGGCGTTGACGCCGCAAGCCGACGCGCACGGGCGGACATGGTGGGCGATTGCATCGTAGGGGCACGCCGCCTTGCACCTGCCGCACTTTATGCATTTGGATTGGTCTATGTGCGACTTTCCGTCGATAATGGACACCGCACCCTTGGGGCAGTTCTTCTCGCACGAGCGCGCCACGCACCCGCGGCATTGGTCGCTCACGTAGTATTCGTTGTCGGGGCACTTGTCGCAAGCCGACGGAATTACCTGCATGAGGGGCGGCTCGTAATACTTGTCGGCAATGGTGGTCTTGCTCACTCCCGCCGTGATATGTACGGGCTTATTCGCGGGGCGCAGCGACAGCCCCATGGCGAGCCTTACGCGCTCCGAAGCTATCTGCCTTTCGCGGAATATGCTCTCGCGGTATTTGGGCACCTCGTCGGGGGTGATGAGATAGGGTATTTCCTCAAGGTCGCTCGAGACGTTCTCCGACTCGTACGCCACCCTCGCAACTTCGGTGAACACCTTTCTCCTTAAATCTGTTACAACGCTCTGCTGTTTCATAAGCTCTCCCTTTTTTTAATTGATTATAACATATATGCGCGGCTATTTCAATATTATTTTGAAATTTTGCGCTCTCAAATTTTTGCCATGCGCACGGCACAGACGCCGCCGAATTCGCGCCTTTGCGCTCTCCGTCCCGAGCCCTTGCGCCTATCTTGCGACAGCTATGCTGTCTATATTGAAAGAGGAAGCGCTCTCTATCCTCACCTTATGGTTTCCGCGCGTCAAACCGTCGAAGATATACGACATGAACGTGCCGCTCTTTCCTTCCGCAGACGCAGCCGAACCCACCTTCTCGCCGTCGATATACACGTCGTATCCCGAGAAGCCCTCCGAAGAGGAATATATGGCAAATCCCCTGCCCGTAAAGGTGAACTCCGCCGCGCCGCCCTCCGTTGACAACACGTGCCCGAAGGTGCAGAGCGGTCTTATCACATTCCAATCGCCGAAGTATGATATCATTGAGTCGTCGGGGGATATCAGCTTCCCGCCCGTAAGCGCGTTTGAAAGTTCGACTTCGGCAAACGTCGTGTATCTGTGCGCGTTCATGTCCTCGATATCTATCTTATAGTATCTTATCTTCGTCCTGTCGAAGTCGAGCTGCACAGACTCGCCTATGGGTGCGTCGGGGATATCCACATCGCCCAAAAGCTTCATTTCGTCTTGGCTTATTCCGCCGTACACCTTGAATTTAATGGGCAGATATGCTTGACCGTTTGAGTGGTGATAGGTGTATAGCTTTATCCTGTTTGCCTCCACCTCTCTTCCCATATCCACGGTAAAGGAGAAGGTCTTGTCCGCCGTTATGAGATTTGCCGAAATGAGCCCCGTCGATTTGTCGCCGTCTATCACGTTGGAAGTGGGATAGTCCGCGTTTGCCGCCGTCGTATTTAAAACAGTCGCTCCCGCGTTGGAGTAGACCTCTTCGGGGGCTGAATATCCGCCGTCAAATGGATTTTCATAGACCTTTATATCGGGCGAATAGTGCTCGTTATAGGCGTTGCCGACAATTGACGGCGTCGCCACACTATCCCCGTCGAACTTCGCAAGCCCCAAATCGAAGTATGCGTCGCCCGACAGCTTGTTCAAGTGCACTATTCTGAAATCTATGAACTCCCCGCGCTTGGCTTCCAAGTCAATGTATTTTCCCATCTCCACAGCCTTGTTGTGCCCCGACGGAACGTCCTCGTCGTCTATCTTCACGGCGAGCTGCCAGCTCTTTCCGCCGTCTGTCGAGAGATAGAGATTGCAGAACCTCCTTCCGCGCAGCGATATGCGGTATTTGCCCGCCGAGGTCATATAAAGCCTGCCCCGCATATCCGTAACAGTATTTTTGGCGGGGAACCACACCTGTGCGTTGCCGTTGGAGCCGTTCACGGCAACATTGTCGCCCGTCTCGACCTCAGAATATCCCGCAAAGTCGCTTTCAACAGCCGCGTCCACAGACGCGGGCAACTTGTTTGCGTCGTATGTATAAGTCGTCCTTTGAAGCATGTGCGCGTTCTCCGCCTCGCTCTGCACGAGCTCGATAACGAGCTTTATATCGCGCACCTCAAACAAATTGTCGTCCCTTTTGACGCCCACCGTCACATATATTTTGCCCGAACTCTCCGCCGCGGAGGGGGTATAAAGATATTTCCCGCCGCCGATATCCCGTATCGTTCCGCTCTCGGGATTTGATACGCTCTTAATCGTCAGCGTGAAACCCTCGGGCGCGACGAGGTTTTGGGATAAATCGAGGGTGAAGTCCTCTCCCGCCCTTATTACATAGGGACGGGCGGTCTCTGAGAACTGCTCGCCGCCGTTATACAGATATCCCGCGCCCGTCTGATAGACGCTTGCGACGGGCACGTATGCGGGGTAATTTTCGGCTTTTATCGCGTTCTTGACGTCCTCGCCCACGGGCAGGCGCAGAAGCTTTTCGAAGTACCAGCTCATGTCATAGTGCGTCGTCCTGCACACCGCCTCGAAGTACGCGTCCGTTCCCTGCTTATTGCCCTGTCCCCTCTCCTTCCAGTACGCCGCGGCGTCGAGGAAGAGCCGCTGCCCGAAGGAGTGGAGAATGTTGGCGTATGCGTCGAGAGCGGTGTCCCTCTCGGCATAGCCCTCGGCTTTGGAATTGAAGTTGGAAAGAGACAGCTTGGTCTGTTCCAATACGAATTGGGGATTCAAAAAGTTATTCCACCAATCCTGCGTCTTTCCCGCTCTCCTCCCCGAAGATATGTCGGTAAAGAGCGAGTATGATACAAGGCTCGTCGCGTTATTTGAAACTTCTGTATTGTCGGGCAGACCGTAGCTTTGGTAGTGGTGATTGAACTCGTGTATATTGCCCCACGAACCGTTGGTTATAAAGGACTGATAGTCAAGGCTGCCCTGCATCCAGTCGGGAGGGCAGTTGGTGGAATTTCTGCCGACGAACGCCACCGCCGCACCCGCCGCCACGAAGGGGTCGTATATAAAGCCTATGCCCGCGTCCGACGTGTCCGCCGCGGGAACGCTGTTGGATATCTCGGATATGCGCTTCCAAAGATATGCCGCGTTGTACAGATCCTCAAAGGAGTAGTCTGCGGCGTACTTCAAAGGTCCCGAGTGCCTTACGCAGTTATCCCACACCTCCAAATCGAAGTAGGGAGCCGAATAGCTCTTGCTCTCCTCAAACTCCTCGGGCGTGGTATATCCCAATATAAAGTGCCTGTAACCCACCGCACCCGTTATGGTCACGGTAAAGGGAACGCCCGCCTTTTGGGGCTTTATGTATATGGGTCCGCCGAAGTACGAGCCGACGTATGATTTAGCCTTCTTCGTCGTCATTCTCGTGAGTATGACGGGCATCCTCACGAACTCGCGCGCCTCCCATATGTTGTTTGCCTGTCCGTTTTGCAGGGCTTGACCTATGAACACAGTAAGCCCGCCCGTCGCCGCAAAGTCCTCGTCGCTCATCTCTATGGTTATGACCTCGCCCGCGGGCGCGTATAGCCCCGTAATCTCGTCGCCCACCTTGTGCGGCTTCATCGAAATGCGCTTAATTAAGGCAGGCTCGTCGTCGGACACGTCCCCGTAGTACATGCCCTTTGCCGCCGTGTGCTTATACAGCTTTCTATGTATATTTTCGCCGTTGAAATAGAGGTTGCCCTTTTCGTCCATCTCGTCGAAAGTTGTCTCGACGTATTGTCCGTTTGTGGCAAGCTCCGCCCCCGTCCTCAAAAGGTCGTTCTCGGCAAGAAGAGCGCGCTTTTCGGCAATATTCACGTCCTCGCCCGCGGCGTACAGCTGTTTGCCGTATTCGGGATAGGCGCCCAAACCCTCGTCCTTTGTCTCGGGGCGCTGCCTTTTCACCGTGCCGAGTATCTCGGCTGAATAGCCCACCTTGACGTCGGTGGGGTAATCCAACGCCTGTTCCGCGGGGAAGATTTGGGTGGAAACCTTGTCCCTGTCCTTGCCGCAGGAATTGGCGCAGCCCGCAAAACACGACGCGCACAACACTGCCGCAACAATTGTGTAGATTGTCCTTTTTAAGCCCTTTTTCATAAGTCACTCCGTTGATTTCAGACTTTCATTCATGTCGATTTTTACTATTTTATGTCTCAACAGCAGGGCGACGAGCCCCGTAAAGACCATTATGACGACGGGCGCGACAGCCCACATAAAGGTCGCAAACGTCCCCGCCGCCATTATGCTGAACAAAAACGCCATAATAGCCGCAGACAGCGGATAGCCGAAGATTATGCCTATCGCCGCGTCTATGAATATCTCGCGGTAGATATATCCCGCCACTTCTCCGTCGTAATAGCCCAAGACCATCAAGGTCGCAAGCTCTCTCTTCCTCTCGCTTATGTTGATATTGGTTAGGGTATATATGACGACCATTGTCAAAAGCCCCGCGAATATGACGATTACAATGGATATTAAGAGTATGGAAGTGGAGCCCATCCCCCTGAAAAGGCAGATATCCAAAAGGCTGAGCCCCGCCATGACGAGAGCCATGGATATCGCGACGGCGAACACCGTCATTATGAATCTGCTCTTGTATCTTAAAACGTTTCTCGTCGTCGATTTGTATTTAAAGGAAAGCCTGTTCCATATAAAGGGTATTCTCTCCACAATGACCTTTTTGCCCGCCTTGGGGGGCTTGGGGCGGAGGAGATTTGCGGGCTTTTCGCCCGTCATCTTAATTCCCGATAAAAATGTAGCCCCGAGCGTCGTCACCACAATGACGGCAAAGGTCACGAGGAAGAAGACGGGCGTCACCGCCAGAGTTCTCGGCGGCATAGTAAAGGAATAGCCGAACACCCAATAAATTAAGTTGGACAGCGCAAGCCCTATAAAGAACGCGCCCACTCCCCCCGCGCCCGTCGCGACAGCCGCAAAGAGAATATATTTGAAGAGTATTCTCACCCGCGAATAGCCCTGCGTCATAAGGCAGGCAATCTGCCCCCTCTCCTCGTCGAGAAATCTCGTCATGGTGGACAGCACGACGAGCGAGGTGACGAACAGGAACGCCGCCATGAGGACGTAGCCTATCGCCTCCACCTTGTCGGCATAGGAGTTGAGGGCGTTGAACGAGTAGTTGTCGTACAGCGTCAGAACCCGCACGTTTTCTTTGCCGAAAAAGTCTGATATATATTGATTTTCTTGATCCGTATAGCTCTTGTAAGCCCCCGAAAAACAGCCGAACGTGCTTCTGTCGGGCGCGCATATCCACAAGTCGAGGGCGGGCGATATGAGTTTTTCGTCGGGGTTTAAGCCCAGCCGCTCAGCCGCCATATCAAACACCGTATCGTGCATGGAAGCGGGCAGATTTTTGATTTGGTCGGCTATAATTATCTCTATAAGGTCGCGGTAAGTGGGGATTATATCGGAAGAAAGATATATGGCGTTGTCAAGGCATATGAGCTCGTCCACGCCGTTAGTCGTGTCGGGTATCTTAACGTCCTCGGGGTTTTTATAGCTCGGCTCTCCGTCCTCGCCGAATGTGAGAACGCCCTGCGCGCTCCCCGAAATTTTCACTTCGGCGGCGGGCAGTTTTTCAATATATTCTTCATTTTCAAGCTCTTCGCCGCCGTCCTCTGCAAGCGCCTTCAAAAGCTCGGCAAAGTCGAGGGTGAAGACCTCCCCCTCTTCGAATCCCCTTATCTTCTTGTCGGATTTTTCGGCGAGGGCTTGCCCCTTATCTTCGGGCATCTTGCCGCTGAGCGTCGAATTTTCGGGTACGTTTATATCCCACTTCTCAAAATCCAGAAAGTACAGCCTCGTAAGTTCGCTCTCTTCGCCCTCGCCCAGATAGACGTCGAGCGTCGTCAAAGCGCGCACGTTGCCCTCGCCGTATCTTTGTTCCAGATTTTCTATATCCTCATCGGAAAACCCGTCGCCCGTCTTGTCCTTAACGATGAAGTCCGAGACGTGCGCCGACTTATAAAAGGCGTTCAGAGAATCGCGTATATTGTCCGACGACGAGCCTATGCCCGAGCAAAAGCCCACCGCCACAACGACTATGAGGACTATGGAGAGAAAGCGCGCAATGTGCTTTTCAAATGTCCGCCACAGCGTCTTTAAATAAGTTTTCATCTCTCACCACTCTATCTCGTCTATGGGCAGGGGATTTTGGTTGACGTCAATCTTCTCTATCCTGCCGCTCCTTATGTGTATGACCCTGTCCGCCATGTCCTTTAAGGCTTGGTTGTGCGTGACGACGATGACGGGCTTTTTGCGGCTGCGCGTCACCTCGTACAGTAACTTTAAAATGCGCTTGCCAGTCACATAGTCCAAAGCCCCCGTCGGCTCGTCGCATAAAAGAAGTTTGGGATTTTTTGCGAGAGCGCGGGCTATGGAGACCCTCTGCTGTTCGCCGCCCGACAGCTGCGCGGGGAAGTTATTGAGCCTGTCCGAAAGCCCGACCTGTTCGAGTATCTCCTTGGGGTCGAGGTGATTTTTGCATATCTCGACGGCAATCTCCACGTTTTCGAGCGCCGTTAAATTGGGCATGAGGTTGTAGAATTGGAACACAAACCCCACGTCGTTGCGGCGGTATGAGGTGAGCCCCCTCTTATCGAGGGCGGTAACCTCCCTGCCGTCAAGCACAATCTTTCCGCCCGACGCGCTGTCCATGCCGCCCAAAAGGTTCAAAAGGGTGGTCTTGCCCGCGCCCGAGCTACCCAAAACCACGGCAAACTCGCCGTCCTCAAGCCCGAAGGAAACCTCTTCGAGGGCGTTGACGACGACCGACCCCACCTTATACTGTTTGCTCACGTTTTCCAAATCAAGATAACTCATATTATCACCTTCTCGGCGCGATTTTACTTAAAGGTTGTGTATTCCGCAAATATTCGCCGCGAAAACGGCGTAAAATATATGTGAAAATCTTTTCGATAATATAATAACATGAAAAGTGCGATTTGTCACTATTTACGCGCGAGAAAGTTGACTTTTGATTTTATTTTTAATACAATTGATTTTAGCGGGAAAAGGGCATGTGCGCACATGCCCCCGTATTACATGTCGCCGTGGCGGAATTGGCAGACGCGCAGGACTTAGAATCCTGTGGGCAACCGTGCAGGTTCAACCCCTGTCGGCGACACCACTTTTAATTTATATTTCACCACATAACGATATGCGCATATCGGCATATTCGCACAAAAACAGGCATACATATACGGAATTTGAAAGATGTCAAAGGTCAAAAAAT